>JAWLEM010000368.1:0-2501 GCA_041686115.1 Bacteroidales bacterium | reverse complement strand
ATTATTCAAAAAATCCGAAGTAGATGTATAAATACTTTTTGGGATTTTAAACAATTTCTCCTGCCGCGAAATCGCTTCGCCAATACCAACAAGCCTGTCCACATGGTATTTTTTCAATAATTTTGCCACCTCATGGTACAATTCTTCTTCCTTTTTACCACTTTGCAAAATATCAGAAATGATCAATGTTTTTTGCGAATGCTGATTTTGTTGCTCCAGGTAATTCAAAGCTATACTTAATGAATTTAAGTCTGAATTATAACTATCGTTAATAACCGTGCAATTATTGATGCCTTTTTTTAATTCCAGCCGCATGGCTACTGAAGGCAAGGTTTCAAATTTCTGCTGAAAATCTTCGGGAATAATCTCGATTGCATAAAGAACTGCCAGCACATGAATAGCATCTTCAACAGAAGCAGCATCAGTAAATGGAATGGTGATGTTGCTTTTTTGATTTTTAAATTGATATTCAATTAAGGTAGAATGCTCTTTCCGGCTCTTATTTAAAATTTTCAAATCTGCATCTGCTTTTTCCGACCATGTAAAAACTTTCTTATTGGAAAAACCGGCTTTTATTTCCTGATGAATAATGGAATGGTCCTTACAATAAATGATTTGTTTGCAGTGCTCAAAAAGCTTTAATTTCTCCGTGGTTTTTTGTCTATAATCAGAAAAATTTTCCTGATGCGACTCGCCAATATTGGTTATGATACCAATATCAGGGCAGATCATTTTTTCAAGCTTTTCCATCTCGCCAGGCATTGAAATCCCTGCTTCGAAAATGGCAAGGCCATTCATTTCGCTCATCAACCAAACAGAAAGCGGCACACCCACCTGCGAGTTATAACTTTTAGGATTTCTGATTACATTTTTTTTGCCTTGCAACAAATGAAACAGCCACTCTTTAACAATGGTTTTTCCATTGCTACCGGTGATTCCAACTACCGGATAATTAAATCTTTTACGATGGGCTGCTGCCAGTTTTTGTAAGGCTTTTAGCGTATCATCTACCAGCAAAAAGTTGGCATTTTCTAAATCATTATGATATTCAGGAATTTGATCGACAACAAAATTTTTTACCCCCTTTTGATACAACTCTTTAACGAAATTGTGCCCATCGTGCCTTTCGCCACGAATAGCAAAAAACAAGGCGTTTACTGTTGAAACAATATTCCGGCTGTCAATCAGTAAATATTGAATCTCACAATCTTTATTAACAAAAGATTTTGCATGAATAATTTTAGCTATATCCAAAAAGGTATAAATCATAAACCTATTTTGATTCATTCATTACTTTATTAAAACAAACCCGGCATAGGGGTTCGTACTCATCTTTTTCGCCTAACAACACTAATTTATCACTTTTTGTGATACGATGCGAATATTGAGCCAGATTTCCACACTGCATACAAATGGCATGAACCTTTGTAACATACTCGGCTTGTGCCATTAAAGCAGGAATAGGGCCAAAAGGCTTGCCACGGAAATCCATATCCAAACCGGCAACAATAACCCTGGTTCCATTATTGGCCAGCTGATTACAAACATCAACAAGGTTATTGTCAAAAAATTGAGCCTCATCGATTCCAACAACATCAACATTGCCGGATAATAATAAAATATTACCAGACGATTCTACCGGCGTAGAACGAATTGTATTTTCATCATGCGAAACAACATCATCTTCTGAATATCGTGTATCCAACATTGGCTTAAAAATTTCTACTTGAAATTTTGCATACTCAGCTCGTTTTAAACGCCTGATTAACTCTTCGGTTTTACCCGAAAACATCGACCCGCAAATAATCTCGACCCATCCCCTGTTTTTGGCTTTTTTATTTGTACCTTCGAAAAACATCGTATAACAATTCTAAACTTTTATCGTTAATTTTGCAAAATACTTTAATGCTTACATTATGAACAAAAAAGAAATAACAAAAAATCTAATTAAAGATATACAAGATTTATATTCTATTGCCAACAGGTTTGAGCATGATGACCAAATCCATCAACTTGATTTTGACCTTGCACTTTCAAAAGTAAGAAATCTTTATGATTTATTATTAACTATTCATCCACAGTCAACCTATAAACCTGAATATCAAAACAAAGAAATTACAAAAAAACCTGATGCAGAAAAAGAAATATCAACTCAGGAAACGGTTGTAGAAGAAAAACAAGAACCCGTTAAAGAAAAGGCTGATGAACCTGAATTTACCATTGAAAAACCTGTAGAATCTAAAGAAAAAATTCAAGAAGAGCCTGCTAAACCAGCCCGGGAAAAAGAAGAAAAAAGAGAATCAAAAGAACCGCCAAAGAAAGCTACGGAAAACACATCGATAGTTGCCGATAAATTCCAGTCAAAAAAATTTGTACACGATAACATCACCCAAAATAACTCGAAAAATGATGTATCTTCAAAAATGCAATCAAAACCCATCATTGATATCCATTCGGCTATCGGGCTCAATGATAAATTTATTTTTATACGTGAATTATTT
>JAWLEM010000367.1:0-2515 GCA_041686115.1 Bacteroidales bacterium | reverse complement strand
TGATGTTTACTTTTGATGGATTTTCACAGCATCTGAATAAAATAGGAAAAATTGAGGTAGATGATATTTCATCGTTAAAACCATACTATTTAGAAAATAAGAATAATACTTATAAGATTTATTACGACTCGCTGGTTTTTGACGGGAATACATGGTATGATATTGAAAATGGTTTTTTAACAACCCTTGAACTGGCCGATAATAAAAAAGACAAGATTTTTCGCTACGATAATAAAGGACAGTTAAAAGCAACCATTTTAAGCGACAGGATAATTAATCTTAAAATTTCTAAGCAGGGTAATTTTATAGCCTGGTACAATAGTGAAAATATTATATTGATAAATTTAAACAGTTTTGCAGTTGATACTTTGCAGGGTTCTTTTGTATATTCCTTTGTTGGCAACGAAAAGTTTATTTATTATAACAGCAACGATAAAAATATCCATTATGAAAACCGGCAAATCCCTGTTGATGATTTTCCAGTACAATTTGTTGAATTTGATCATAAAATACTGGTATGCACAAAAAATCATATCTACGAATTAAAACAGAATAATTTGGTGTCGCGTCATGAGTTTAATGGCACATTTTTCGATTTACGAATCGTAAATGATGAATTATTTTTCGTTGAAAGACGCGAAAAAAGAAAAGATATAGAATACAGGCTTTACAAAACAAAAGATTTTAATCAGATTTACCTGGTTGATAAATCTGATTCATATTAACATGGATTAAAATCGTAAAGACAAACAGCTCAAGCCACCATCCATTTTCTGGAATTCCGACATTTCAATTGCTATTGTTTTATACCCCAGCTTTTCAATTGCTGATTTTGTTTTAGGAAAACCTGCGGGAATCAGAACAAAGTCATTTATCCGCAATGCATTGGCTGCATATTCTTCATCTGTATCAACAATAATCTGATGATAAGCATTTAAATCATCTTTTGAACAAAATTCTTTATGGAGTATGATATTGTTGTCTCCCAGGTAATTGACCCCGGTTTTAAAATGAAGGATATTGCAAACCGGGATAGAAAAAACATCGTAATGATGCGCTTTTAATATTTTACTTAGCTGCTGAGCACCCGGCAAATTGGTGCGCCCCGATAACCCGATATAGAAATTATTCTCTACTTGCATAATATCTCCACCATCAACTGTACCGGGTTCTTTAATGAAATGCAGCGGGAGTAGTGGCGATAAAGCTTCCTGAATAGCTTCGGTTTCACCTAATCTGGATTGGTCTCCGGGCCGGGTAATAATGCCAAAATCCTTGGTAACAATTGCTGTATCTTCAACAAAACAAGAGTCGGGGTAATCAGGGTCTGCCTCCAGTATTGTTAACTCTAATCCGCACTTTATTAATGCATCACAGTAGGCATCATGTTGTTTTAAGGCCAGGTTATAATTTGGTTTTCCAAGGTTCGATGTAGTTATTCCGTTGGCAAAAGTTTCTGCAGGCCGGCGAACAATAGCTTTTGTAAACATATTTTTAGGTTTTTGTTGCTGACAAATATAATTTATATATTCTAAAGTTTAGAACATTTTAAAATTGCATTTGTTGATATTCGATAATAAACCTTTTTTGTAATTCAAGGTCAAACACATGCTTAAATTAAAAGAAGCTAAGAAAAATTGAGAATTTAAAATTTTTTATCCAATATCAGAATTAATCAGATTAGATTTAATTATTGATTTGGGATTCACGAGAGGCTGCGAAAAGCAGCCTCTTAAATTTTATACAAAGCTAACTTTATTTAAAAAACAGTTAGCTTTTTTAGATTCTTGTAGTTGTGATATGCAGGAATTTATATACTAATGAATTTTTTTAAATTGTTGGTTAAAATTTCTTCCAGTTCGTTATCATTATCATCCGGTGTTTCTGTAAATAACATCCCAAAAATAGGATACTTCTTAATATCTGTTTTTCTGCATTCCATTACGTTATTAAATCTTGAAATTACTGAGTCGTAGTCAAAACGTTTAATGTCATTAGTATTGATATCTTTGGGCTTATCTAAAATAATAACACTGTATATTTTGCCTTCTTTGTCTTTTAAAATATTTTTCCATACGGGCTTTTTCTGTTCAATAAAATATTCGTAAGGATTAATTCCGTAGGCATAGTATACAATGTCGGTTGTGCACCAACCGGCAAATCGCATAGGGTTAATCTCTATGGGGATAAGTTGATTATTATGTATCCTGACCTCCACGTGTAAAGGGAAGCTTTTTATATTTAAGATATCACCTATCTTTTTAAGGAATGCAGTAATATCCTGTATATTTTCTTCAATAATCTTTTTTGAAGTGATATACAGCCGGTCGCTTACATCATCGGATGATGAAAATTTATGTTCCAGGATATTAATGACAACAGGTTCTCCTTCTTTATCATAATATGCATCAACGGCATATTCGGTACCCTGTATGAATTCTTCGATAATATAATTATTAGGCGAAATAACCTCTTTAGGGAAAAGGCTGCCGTGTGATTCTGTGTTTTCTTTGAT
>JAWLEM010000366.1:0-2516 GCA_041686115.1 Bacteroidales bacterium | reverse complement strand
AATACCATCCATTGGAACTGGCTATCATAAATACTCAATACGATTCTGCTATTTGTTTCGCTAATCAGCTGTTAAATGAAGATTCCCTTGACTGGAAAGCGCATTATTATAAAGGCAAATCAAATTTGGCTATCAATAAGTATTTCGAAGCACTTGAAAATTTCCAAAAGGCCAATGAAATTGATACAGCAAATTATTTAATTGAAAATTCGCTTGCTAAGATTTATGATTTTACTGGCCAAAAAGAGAAAGCCATTCATATCTATTATGATCAATATTTAAGAGATACAACCCGAATAGAGCCCATTGAAAATCTTGCTGATATTTTTAGAAGAATGAATGAGTATGCTCCTGCTATACATTATTATCAGAAAGCCATTGCGATCGATAAAACAAATTTCAATTATTTTAAACAATTGGGTTATTGCCTAAAACAAATCAATCTAAAACAACCGGCCATTTTATGTTATCAGAATGCCTTGAAGTTGAATCCATTTGACTTGGCTATTTACAAACAGTTAGCGAACCTTCAAAATGCAGAAAAGTTTTTTAATCAGGCCGTCATAACATGTAATAGTGGCCTTAAAATCTATCCTGATGATATGCAATTGAAAAAATTATTAGCTTACAGTCATTATTTAAGTGAGGATTTTGATTCATCTACTGTAATTTTTAATGATATAATTTCACAGGGCGACACTTCTTTTTTTAGTTTAAAGTATCTGGGTTTATCTTATTTTGAGATGCAGGAATTTAACCAGTCAGTAGATGTTTTATTGCAGGCAACAGAACTGGTTAACGATGATGAAGAAGCCTGTTTTTTTCTTGGAAGTGCTTATGGTAGAATAGGAAAATACGAAAAGGGTATTGAATATTTAAACCGGGCACTAAAAATGATGGAACCTCCAGCCAAAGATTTAGCAACCATTTATGAAGAATTTGCCAGAATTTATCTTGGGTTGGAAAAATATAATCTTTCACTTGAACATTTAAAACTGGCCTACAGATATAATCCAAAGCCCTTGTTGTCTTATAAAATGGGGCAATTGTACGACCTTTATTTACAAAACAAGAAGCTGGCATTAACCTATTACGATGGTTACCTTACTATGATCAACGATTCTGACAATCAAAATGCTAATCGGGATAGTATAGCAGCTTATGATTTGAGTATAAAAGAATATGTTGAGGAGAGAGTAAGGATTTTGAAGGAAGAATTGTTTTTTGAGGGCGCACAATAATAAAAGAGGGTTGAATGATATCCAACCCTCTTTTATAAATATTATTTTTTTTCCTTTTTAGAATCTTCTTTTGCTTCGTCCTTCTTAGGCTCCGTTTTTTTTGTTGTTTTTTTAGCTGTTGTTTTGCTTTTGGGAGCAGCTTTGGGTTTGCTTTCTGTTTTAGTCTTTGTAGTTGATTTTGGCTTAGCTTCCGTTTTTGGTTTTGTTTCCTTCTTTTCTGAAGGTTCTTTTTTACTTTCAGGTTTTGGAGCCTTGGTTTCTTCTTTTTTTACAGGTTCTTTTTTAGCTTCTTCAAAAGATTTAAAATGTTTTTTTGGCCTTCTTTTACCATAGCTGCCACTAAATAGTTTTCCTCTTCTAGTTTTTTTATCTCCTTTACCCATAATTAATAAATTTTAGTTATTGTTTGCTTTGTATCCAAAGATATAAAGAATCGGGTTAAGAAGGAAATATTCAGGCAGCAAAAAAATAAAAGCCGGCTTAAAGAACCGGCTTTTAATATTTAGAATCATTTGAAAATTAAGCAAAAATTCCAACAGCAACAGTTAGTCCTGCCATAACAACCGAAACCATGGTCATTAATTTTATCAATATATTTAATGAAGGCCCTGATGTATCTTTAAAAGGATCTCCAACAGTATCTCCTGTAACGCTTGCTTTATGAGCTTCGCCACCTTTTCCTCCATAATTCCCTTTTTCAATATATTTTTTGGCATTGTCCCATGCACCACCTGAATTATTTAACATACTAGCTAGTGTAAAACCGGTAACCAGTCCGCCAGCTAATAATCCAACAACCCCGGCAACACCTAATACAACACCTACTACAACTGGCACTGCAATAGCAAATAATGAGGGAACTAACATTTCTCTTTGAGCTCCTTTGGTTGAAATAGCAACACATCTTGCATAGTCGGGTTTTCCTGAGCCATCCATAATTCCAACAATGGTTTTAAATTGACGGCGAACTTCGTCAACCATTGCACCTGCAGCACGTCCAACAGCTTTCATGGTCATAGCGCTGAAAACAAATGCCATCATAGACCCGAGGAATAAACCTCCCAGCAACATTGGATTGAATAATGATAAATCGTATGCAGCAGAAAAGTCCTTAATAGTAGCACTAGCTACTTCAATCGCTTTTTGCCCTTCTGCAACTACAGGAATATTTTCGGCTCCTTTATAGAATAAGGTATCACCAATTTGTTTAAAACCTTCTGTGCTTGATGCAGCAAGTTTTCCCAGCCACAATCGCACTTCTTCCATATAAGCTGC
>JAWLEM010000365.1:0-2521 GCA_041686115.1 Bacteroidales bacterium | reverse complement strand
ACCAATGGTAAATTAAATCAGAATGTAACAGTAAACGCCCGTTATAATCATGACAATGCCATATCATTTTATGGTAAATTAGGTTATGACAAACAATTTACCGACGATTTTAGAGGCCGACTTACAGGATCGTGGTATTTAAACCAGGGAACATCAACTGGTTCCTACTTGTATGGAGGTGACCGTGCCGGATCTAGATATTACTCTGTATTGGTTGTTGATGGCGAAGGTGATAATTTTGCAAGCGGCAGGTTTAATCCCCGGTTTTCTCAAATAACTGCAATTCAGATTAATCCTTTTATAAAATTTAAAGGATTGGAATTCTTTGGTATTTACGAGATTGCTAATGGTGGAGAAGAAGATGGCGATGGAAGCTTTACTCAGCTTGCAGCAGATTTACTTTACCGTTTTGGCGGAAGTGAGCAGTTTTATGTTGGCGGCAGATATAATCTTGTATCGGGAAAACAAACATCAGCTTCCGAATCTTTTGATATTGAAAGATTAAATATTGGTGGTGGCTGGTTTTTAACCGAAAACATTGTGGCCAAACTCGAATATGTTAGCCAAAAATATTCAGGAAATGGCGTAGTTCCTACACTTGGAGCCTCTTACAAAGGAGCTGAGTTTAGCGGATTAATGCTCGAAGCAGCTATTTCATTTTAGTTAGGTTAATTTAGGTTCTACAGCCGTTTTGACTTTGTTCAGAGCGGCTGTATTTTCCAAAAAGTAAAATTAATGATTAGGTTAATAATAAATAGTATATTAATTATAATGTTGGCATTATGTGCTAATAAGGCAGCTTTTGCTCAGAAGTTAGCTGTTAAATCAGATAATAGTAATTGTTGCTATTTAAATCAAATCATTATTGAAGGTGAAACAAATATTAACCAGTTCAATTTTACATTCGATAATTCGAGATATGATGTTTTAACCATAAACGAAAAAGCTAAATCCGATAATTTAAAAAAAGAACTTATTGAATTTGAGATTCCTGTTAAGGGTTTTAAAGGAGATAATTATTTAATGGAAAATGATTTTTATACGCTGCTTAATGCATCCAATCATCCAATAATTATTGTTGGAATTGAAAAATCATTATTACAAAAGATTTTTTTCGGTTCTGCAGGTTCTGTGATCGATTTTTATATTACCATAGCCGGTAATACCAAACATGTTAAGGGAGAATACACTACCAATTGTAAAAATGATTTAACCATATTAACCGGTAACGCAAATATCCGGTTAACCGATTTTTCTATTGACCCTCCGCAAAAAATGTTAGGAATGTTGAAGGTAAAAGATTTAATATTTATTAAATTTGATATCTCAATGCCATCTGAAAACGCATTAGTAAATTTGTAAGTTTTGAAATTTAACACTAAAACAAGGTACGGAGTACGAACAATGCTCGAAATTGCTCTGCATGAATCTTCCGGAGGTATGTACCAAAAAGATATTGCCAAAAACCAGGAATTATCAGTCCGGTATCTTGATCATATTATTGCTTCGCTTAAAACCGCAGGTTTAATTACAACTATTAAAGGAAAAAAGAGCGGTTATGTTTTAACCCGAAAGCCTGAAGAGATTTCTATTTATGATATTCATAGTGCATTCGAGCCGGGCATAAATATTGTAGATTGTATAGCGGTAAGTAAGGAATGTGAAAAAGAACCATACTGTGCCCCACGATTTTTCTGGGAAGAGTTAAATTCTATTGTTAAAGATTATTTAAAGCATACAACCCTTGCAGATATGGTTGCAAAACATCATGAGCTGAACTAACGTTTTTTTATTTCTTTTTCGACAATTTATTTTCCAGCTCTTTAATTTTTGCTTTTGCTTTTTCTAGTTGTCTTTCCACCTCGTCATTGGTATCTTGCAACTCAATTAGTTGCTCTTCAAAATCTTCGGCTCTGCGCGATGATTCTTCCTGTGTAGCCTGAAGTTCTTCCATGTTTTGGCGCATTTCTTCTTCCTGTGCAGCCATTTCTTCGGCCTGTTGCTGGGTTTTTTCCAAAAGTTCGCTGGTGCGTTTATTAGTCTCGGCCATATTTAATGAGCTGGCAATACTTAACGATGCCTGTTCAAGAAATTCAATCTGGTATTCTTCATATTTGTTAAACGATGCAATTTCAATAACACCCAGCACTTCTTCTTCCAGTTTCATGGGTATCAGAATTAAACTTCTTGGATTAGAACCTCCCAGTCCGCTTGTTATCTGAATATAGTTATCAGGAATCTCGGTTAAATGGTTGCGTTTCTTTTCAAGCGCACAATTACCAACCAATCCTTCGCCCAGTTCAAACGATTTTTTAATGTATTTTCGGCGGTTAAATGCATAGAACGATTTCAGGTCGAGCGTTATATTTTCAGGATCTTCGTTGTTACGGATAAAAATACCTCCCTGGTTAGCTTTAATATAATTCACCAGGAAGCTAATGATTTGGTAGGAGAGTTCTTCTACATCATTTTGTTTACGCAAAATTTCGTTAAGCTGGGCAAGCCCTTCGTTAGCCCACGA
>JAWLEM010000364.1:0-2539 GCA_041686115.1 Bacteroidales bacterium | reverse complement strand
TTAATGAATGATGTAACCCGGATGTTTTTAGAATTAAGAAATCAGATTATTACAGATTATACCAATAACCACGAATAAAATACAATAATACAAAAGGTGAATGAAAAATCCGTACTTTTTAATAAGTGCGGATTTTTTGATATTTATAGAGATAAAAATACTTATTTCAGAATAATTTCATAACTTGAGTGAGATTACCTTAAAACCCTTATCATCATGAAAAAAAATATCTTATTATCGATTTTCTTAACCTGTTATTTTATGAGTTCTGCCAATTTATTACAGAACTACAAACCCATTGCGCCAGTTTATCCGGGTGCTGAAAAAATGAAAGGAAGCAATCCGGGTATTTTCTTATCTAAAGACACATACGAACAAGTTAAAGCATTTTACATTAAGGATATTGGACAACCTGCAACCGAAGAAGCAGGGCAAACCAAAACAGCTTTTTTCTTGTATCATAAAGTTCCTGAAAAACACAAAATGGAAGAACAAAACCTTGGTGTTCATATAGAAACTAATACTGGAAATGAAAAAGCCATTGATTATATTTTGAGCAATTATAAAGAGGCTCTTGTGCATAATTTTATCAGTCAACAAGAATATGATGCAATAGTAAAGAGATACGACTACCTGAAAAATATGTATTATGTATATTTACCCGAAAAGGGAGTGTCTGAAGCCATGGACATATATCATAAATATGACAAAAAAATCAAAGAAAATAAAAAGAGTGAAGAACAAGGCCTTGAAGCGCAGTCACAAAATATGCAGCAGCTTTTAGAAGAGGGAAAAGTTGAAGAACTTGCTGAACAAATGAAACAAATGCAAACATCATCAATGGATGCTCTAGGAGAAGTAACCAGTGTTAAACAATGGGAAGAATGCCTTAAAGAAATAGAAAAAAAAGCTTTCAGAGTATACATTTACATTATGGATGCAAGCAATAAATAAAATGATTCCCATAACTTCAAAAAGTAAAAGCTTCGGTGTATAAACTGAAGCTTTTTTTATTCCAAAATCGTACGGATTTGTACATTTTCGAACAATTTAATAAAATACATTTTTACATTAAATCGCTGTATTACTTCACATTAAGCAGTGTGGCTTATTTTTTGAATGCTTTGTTAAAAAATTTAAAAAATAGTTCTATTATGTTGAAAAATTACTTGATTACAGCATTCAGAAACCTAACCAAAAACAAAATTTTTTCTACCATTAATATCATTGGCCTTTCCATAGGCATTTCAGCATGTTTGCTTATTTCTCTTTATGTAAATTACGAAAAGAGTTACGACAAGCATGTTAATCAAATTGACCAACTGTATCGTGTTTTGTATGAACGTGAAACAGAAACAGGAGAAATAGTCCAGTTTGCTTCTGCCAGTCCAACTGTTGGCCCTGCCATTACGGAACAAATTCCTGAAGTTTTAAAATTTGCCCGGGCATACAAACTTGAAGGTGTATTATCTTACGATGATATTTCTTTTCGTGAAGATAAAATGTTATGGGCAGAACCCGCATTCCTTGATTTATTTGAATATGAAATTATCGCTCAATTTGCCGATAGTTTATTGGGCGAGCCTAATACAATGCTTCTTTCGGAAAAAGCAGCCAAAAAATACTTTGGCAAGAAAAATCCGCTAGGAAAATTGCTAAAACGCGATGGGAACGAAACATTTAAAATTACGGGTATCTTCAAGTCAAAACCAGAAAATACACACTTCGATACGGATATTTTACTGTCGTATATTAATTGGGAAAATCAACTTGGCGAAAATGCAAAAACATATGGATGGGTGTATAGTGGCTTTTACACTTATGTTTTGCTGGAAGATGATGCAGATTATATTGATGTTAACCGAAAAATTGAAGATTTGATCAATCGGGAATTAGGTGAATTTATGGAGATGTATAAAATGAGAATAGGCTATCAGCTGCAACCGGTAAAAGAGATTCATCTTACATCCCACTATATGCATGAACTCAAAACAAATGGAAATAAAAACTCGGTAATCTTTCTTTATATAATAGCATGGTTTATTATCATTATTGCATGGATCAACTTTGTTAATTTACTAACCATAAGCTCTATAAAACGGTCATCGGAAATTAGTCTTCGTAAAGTTTTGGGAGGAACTTCGCCACAACTAATCCGGCAATTTCTTTTTGAGTCGGTTTTAATTAATACCATAGCACTTCTATTTGCATTTATATTTATAGAAGTTAGTTTCCCGGTCTTTTCAAGATTAACAAATATCCCCCAATCGTATTATATTTGGGATAAAGGATGGTTTTGGCAAAGCATCGTTATTATATTTTTAATTGGAACATTATTAGCAGGTTCTTATCCGGTGTGGGGTATATTATCGAAAAAAATTGTTGCCACTTTGCGACACGGATTTACCGGATCGAAAAGAGCCGTATTTTTACGTAAAAGCCTGGTTGTATTCCAGTTTTTTATGGCTATAATTCTCATTGCAGGCACCATCAGCGTTTATCAGCAGTTGCAATACTTAAAATCAAAAGAAACAGGGAT
>JAWLEM010000363.1:0-2545 GCA_041686115.1 Bacteroidales bacterium | reverse complement strand
CCGACAGAAACCCGCGGAAACAGAGAACAGGAAGTGAGTATGATCTCCAGGTCGTTAAAAGGAATAGCAAAAGAGCTTAATGTGCCTATTGTTGCTTTATCACAGTTAAATCGTTCTGTTGAACTACGTTCAGGAACCAAACGCCCGCAATTATCCGATTTACGTGAATCTGGCGCTATTGAGCAGGATGCAGATATGGTTATGTTTATTCATAGGCCCGAAAAATATGGATTTATTGAAGATGAAGAAGGTAATTCGTTGCTTGGAATTGCCGAAATAATATTATCCAAGCACAGAAATGGTGCTCTAGCCGATATTAAATTGAGATTTAGAGAAGAACTGGCTAAATTTGAAGATCTCGAAGATGAGATGATCGGAGATTTTCCTGTTGAAAATGATATCAATGGCGGAGCCGTAACTTTTGGCTCTAAAATGAATGAAGAAGATAAAGCAAAGCAGGAAAGGAAAAAAGATGATATTTTTGATATCGGAAGTAATACAAACTTTGATAATGAAGCTCCATTCTAAGATGGAGCTTTTTTTATAATATTTTCTGTAATTCTTTAAGAGCGAATATTTCATGCGTAATATTTTCTGAATGATTTTTCTTGGCTGGATTAAAATAAATTTGGTCCAGCCCAAATTTTTTAGCTCCAAGAATATCACCATCCAGATCGTCACCAATCATGATGCTCTCTTTTTTTCTTGCATTTACAGTTTTTAGGGCATGTTCGAAAATTTTTGCATTAGGCTTTTGTGCCCCGGCATTTTCCGAAGTAAATACTTTTTTAAAGTAAGCATCCAGGTTGCTGTTTTTTAACTTTGTAAACTGAACTTCGTTAAAACCATTGGTGATAATATATAAATTATATTTTTCTTTTAAATAGTCCAGTACTTCATAGGTGCCAGGAAATAATCTTTTTTTTGTAGGGCTGATTTCAATATAATCCTGCCCAATTTTTTTTGCCAACTCAATATCATCAATACCAAACTCATTTAGCGTAAGCTCGAATCGTTTATATACCAATACCGATTTTCTTATTTTTCCATCGCGGTAAACTTTCCATAAACGCTCATTGTGTTTAACATAGGTGTTATAAAAATTATCAAAATTTTTAAATATTTTTTCAAATTGATATTTTTCATAAATATCCTGGAAAGTTTCTTTGGCATTATTGTCAAAATCCCATAAAGTTCTGTCAAGGTCAAAATATATATTTTTATATTTTTTCATGCTTTAGGCCGTTCATTAAATTTAAGAGCACAAAGGTAAAATAATTCATAAAAATGCAGACTCGATACTGTATGTTTTATAATTATTTTAGTGTGATTTGTTTTCTTATTATCCAAATCATTACTTTATAATTCCAGATTAAATGCTTAATTTTAATAGCTCAAATTAACCTGTTTAATTATTGTTAATATGAAGAAATATTTCCCGGTTTATTTAGCCATAGCTTGTTGTGTGATGCTTTTTTCAGGATCCTGCAAAAATGGTAATCAAAAAGATACTTATATAAAAAAACTCGAAAGAAATAAAGAATCTATAGCTGTAGGTGTTTATAAACCTAATGATACAGATGTAGTTTACGTTAAAGAAATTATTGAAGCACTAAAAATTGACGGAGGAATTGTTGCTGTTACCTTTAATAATGAGGATATAAAAAGAACCAAACTCGACAATATTGATGTTTTATTAATACCGGGTTTTAAAAAAGATAGTGGCTTAATACCCGTAAATGAGGAAATCAAAGCAATAATCAAAAAATTTGTTGAATCAAGGGGTAAGGGAGTCGTTGGAATCTGCAATGGGAGTCATGTTTTAACTGCCAGTAAAAAAAGCAACACCCTGAATTTAATTGATTTAAAAATGGTAGAGCCCGGAGTTGCGGAAAATAATCATGGAATCATGCCATTTGAATTAACCGATAAAGGCAAAGAGATTTTTCCGGAATTAAAAAGCTCCCAAAATCTTTTTATTGATTTTCATAACGGCCCATTTATAGAAATGGATTATAATACTAATCAAAGTTTATTTTTAGTTGGGAATAAACTAGACGAAAAAGATAGCATTCCCTTTTTTGTGTCGGGCAAAGCCGGTAAGGGAAAAATTTTTGTTACTACAGCACATCCGGAAACTACACCCGGCATGAGATGGATGTTACCAAGAATGGTACGTTGGGTAATTGGCCGTGATTTGGTTTCTTATGGACAGAATGTGGTCCGGCCAGATTTTTTTACTGAACAAATAACGATTACTAAGGATTTTAGTGATATGATAGACGAACAAATTGATTTATTAGTAAATGGTGATAAAAATCAAAAAATTAAAGCAATGGATAAATTACAGAACTCTTATCCATGGCTGGCAGCAGAAAAGGTAATACCGCTTTTGTCCGACCAAAATGATAAGGTAAAACTCCGTGCTGTCGATTTTCTAACCGAAATTGAATATACCGCAGCAATTCCTGATATTGAAAATGCGATTAAAAAAGAAAAAAGGCGCAAAACTCGAGAACAATTACTTGTATTTGAAGCTGATTTA
>JAWLEM010000362.1:0-2552 GCA_041686115.1 Bacteroidales bacterium | reverse complement strand
AGGGAGAATTAAATACTTCTTTTAAATTGGATGCTCGCAGGTGGGATAAACCCGTAATTGATGTTAAAAATTATATTACAGGCCTGGATGTTAAGGAATTATTGATGCGTAATGATAACTTTGGAGATACTACACTGACTTACGAAAAGGTTAGCGGAATATTAACAAGCGAAATGCATGTAAGGGTGTTTTATGAGGAAGGGGTATGGCCGACGGATAGAATCAGGGCACAAGGACATTTCACACTTGAAGATGGAAAAATTTACGATTATGAGCCGTTGGTAGATTTATCTAAAAATAAAATTTTAGGAGGTTTAAAAGAGTTGGATAAACTGGACTTTAATACGCTAACAACCAGCTTGTTTATGTATAAGGATAAGATATATATACCGGAAACTGATATTGTTACTTCATCGATGGATATTACAGCTTTTGCTATGCACAGCCTGAAAGATGAATATGAATATCATTTGAAAATTCATTTAGGGGATGTTTTGACCGGCAAGTCTGAGAAAATTTTGAAAGAACAGGCAAAACAAAACAAAAAGGATGGAAGTAACGTTGAAAGAAGTGGGATAAAGCTTGTTTCTATGAAAAAAGACGGAAACAAAAAGAATGGTTTCGATAATGAAAAGTTAGAAAAAGAATTTTTAAAAGATTTGAATAAACAACAAGGATGGTTGCAGTTATTATTTAATCCGTTTTTAGTAAACTTTAACACAGACCTGGACAGAACAAAAAGAAACCAGGAGATCATTGAAAAGTATGGCAGCAATAAATAAAAAGAAGTATTATTTGATTTTTATCGTTTTGGCAATCCTAATTGCTATAGCTACATTTTTGTTCTTATTTAATGATTTTGAAAAGAAAGGAAGGCTTCCCGAAAATATTGTTTTTGAAAACGATTTAGACATTGTTTATGGAAAAGATTCAACGGATATAACCATATTTATGTTTTCGAGTTATAACTGTGTTTTTTGCAGAAAATTTTTTGAAAACGTTTTTCCTGCCCTAAAAGATGAATACATGAACAGTGGAAAAGTAAAACTGGTTGTAAAGCTAGTTGCGCTTGAAAGAAATGCCCCCGTAGTTCATTCATTAATGTTAGCTGTATGCATTAATAAATTTGGGGATTTTAGAAAATTGAATGAACTTTTATTAAAAGAACCTAAGGTAGTTTATACCGATAAATTCATGGCTGTAACGAATGAGTTAATTGAAAAAGATGAATTTGTTGCAGAATGCATGTTAAGTGGAGAGTCTGAAAAATATATTTTACGAAATATTGTTGATTTTAGGCGGTTGAAATGTACCGGAACGCCTACCTTTGTGATAAATAATAAGATATATAAAGGATACAGAGATTATAATGAATTTAAAGAGATCGTTGAAAAAGAACTGGCATATGCTTTACATTAAATTTTTTATTAATTTGCGGGTGAATATAAAATCGATTTGTAATAACTTAAAATAATAGCAATGAAAACAAAAAGGTTCTTGACTTGGATAATGATGGTTTTTGCTGTTGCAATTATTGCTTGCGACAAAGAAGAGGATGCAGAAACTTGTGATAGTGAAGATCTTACTGAAGATTTCTCCTGTCCGGTAGACGTAAATGCAATTGCTTCATTTTGTAGTGATGGAGTTAATAATTCATATTACACTTTTAATGGCGTTGACTATCAATGTGATGGTGTAAGCGCATCAACTTGTGATGATGCGCTGAATGATATTGGTGTGGCTTTGCTTGAAGAAGGATGTAGCGCGAAAAAATCCGGAAGTATGAGTTCTTTAAAAATCAAGTTGTCGGCAATGGCGGAAAATTTACTCGAAGAGGTTCGGACTCAGTCTGTCTGCTATTAACTGTTGATAAAAGCTAATTATAAAGCCGGTAGTATATGAATTACCGGCTTTCTTATATATAGGTGATTAATTTTTATTGATTAATTTTCTGAAAAAAAAAAGAACTTTCTTTTCCGCTGTTTTTTTAATGCTGATTCGAGATCGTCTCCGCGTAAATCTATTCCCACAATAATTCCCTCTCCATCAATCAAAAAACTTGCAGGAATACTTTTTACATGATACGTTTGTGCCGCTTCATTTCTCCATCCTTTGGTATCGCTTACATGATATGGCCATTCAAGCCCGTCTGTTTTTATCGCCTTTTCCCAGGCAGGTTTTTTAAAATCCAACGAAACACTCAACACAGTAAAACCTTCTCCTTTTTTAAAACTTTCGTCTTTATATTTTTTGTAAACTTCAACAATATTTGGGTTTTCATGCCTACAAGGTTTACACCATGATGCCCAAAAATCAATTAAAACCATTTTCCCTTTTAATTCTGATAAATGAAACTTTTCTCCGGTTACTAAGTCCTGAACAATATCTGGCGCTTTTTCACCAACTTTCAGCTCCTGCCCAAATGTTTGCTGCGATATTATAATTGCAACAATGAATGTAATGGCTTTAAAGTTTATCATACAAATGCTGGTAATTTTCAGTTTACAATTTTGCTAATATACATAATTATTAACATTTTCTTTTTGAGATTT
>JAWLEM010000361.1:0-2575 GCA_041686115.1 Bacteroidales bacterium | reverse complement strand
CTCATTCGTTGCCATGTTTCACCGCGGTCAGTTGTACGGTAAAATCCACCTTTATCTTCGGCAGCTTCAACAATTAAGTAAAGATAATCGGGGTTAACCGGCGAAATAGCGATTCCCATACCACCTTTATGAACTCCGGGTAATCCTTTTTCAATTTTTTTCCATGTTTTTCCACCATCGGTTGATTTGTGCACTCCTGATTCAGGGCCACCACCAATTTTAGTATGCACATGGCGTCTTCTTTGTTCTGATGTAGCATAAATAACATCCGGATTTCTGGGGTCAAGTAGTACATTGTTTATACCTGTATGCTCACTTATTTCAAGCACCTTATTCCAGGTTTTACCACCATCAGTTGTTTTGTATAATCCACGATCACCACCAGGGCCCCAGGCAGAACCTTCGGCGGCTACATATACAATATCGGTATTGCAAGGATTAATAGCAATCATTCCAATGTGACGCGACTCTTTAAGTCCCATATTGGTCCACGATTTTCCTCCATCAACAGATTTATATACTCCATCGCCATAACCTAATGCACGCTGATGATTGTTTTCTCCTGTACCAGCCCAAATAACATTCGTATTTTGGGGGTCCATTGCCAAGCAACCAATTGAATAGGAATCATAACTGTCAAAAACAGGAGAAAAAGTAATACCATTATTTTCGGTTTTCCAAATATTTCCTGATGATACGGCAACAAAAAACTCCGAATGGTTATCTGGGTTTACAGCAAAATCAGATATTCTGCCCGAAGCATATGCCGGGCCAATACCTCTGAATTTTAATCCACTTAAAATGCTTGAATTAACAGGGTCTTTTTCTTCTTTAGGGGTTTCTTTCTTTGCAAACGAATCTGAAGAATTGAGCAAGAAAGCGCCTGCAAATAATAGTACAAGTAATGTACGCAGTTTGTTTTTTCTTGATTTTTTTAATCTCATTGTAATGATTTTTTTAGTTAAAATTTTTAGGAATGAATAACAAATTTACATGATTCAATTTAGTTTTTCATGTTTTTTTGACCTAATAAAGATCTAAAAGTTTAATCTACAAATAAGTATAAATACTATAAATACAATTTATATTAAACAAAAAAACCCTTTACCGTTAAGATAAAGGGTGATAGAAAACTAAAAATTCCTATTTAAATAATTTATACTTATAATCTACTTTAAACTTGCCTTTCGTAATTGCTTGCAGTTTACTTTTAAGTAATCTCTTTTTTATCGGAGCCACTTTATCGGTAAACAGAATTCCTTCAAGATGATCATATTCGTGTTGTATAACCCTTGCAGCCATGCCATCAAACCATTCATCGTAAAAATTAAAATGCTCATCGTAATATTCCATTCTTATCTTCACAGGCCGTATAACTTCTTCTCTCAAAAGGGGAATGCTCAAACACCCTTCAGAATAAGGAACTTCGTCATCTTCTTTTTCGGTAATTACCGGATTAATAAAAACCTTTTTAAAATCTTTTAACTTGGGTTCATCCTCTTCCAAAGGCGAACCGTCAATAACAAACAGCCGAATAGATTTTCCGACTTGTGGAGCAGCTAACCCTAGTCCATCTGAATGATACATTGTTTCCCACATATCAGAAATAAATTCATCCAGATTGGGGTAATCTTTATCAATTTCTTTTGAAACTTTTCTTAAAATGGGTGACCCGTATATAATAATTGGATAAATCATTTTATTTTAAATTTGATCTTTGTTCTAAATAGGATTGTAAAATTATTGTTGCACTAATTGTATCAACTAAAGCCTTATTTTGTCTTGCTTTTCTCTTTAAACCCGCATCAATCATGGTCTGATGCGCCATTTTAGATGTAAAACGCTCATCAACCAGTTTGACATCCATTTCCGGGTAAAGTTTAACTAATCGCTGCACAAATGGATTAATGAACCTAACAGCCTCTGATGCCTGATTGTTCATTTGCTTTGGATAACCAACCACAATACAGTCAACACTTTCTTTATTAAGATAATCTGCTAAGAAATCCCAAATATCTTTTGAATGAACCGTAGTTAATGAATTTGCTATCATTTGCATTGGGTCTGTAACAGCTATTCCAACTCTTTTCCTCCCGTAATCAATCGCTAAAATTCGTCCCAAAACTTGTGCATTAAAGGTTTATAAGCTGCAAAGTTACATATTTTAAAATTATTTTAATTCTAATCAAATAATAAAATAACTGAATCATAAATACTTTTAAATATTAGGCATATTTCATAACTTGCTATAAATCTATTAAACCTTTTATGATCTAAAACATCAAATTTTAAGATAATGATATTCAACATATTGATTTATCAATTATAGTGATGTTTTATATAACATAGATTAGTCAAATTTTTTTTATTTGATTTGATACACTAAAACAACCGACAATGTTTTATACTTTTGATTTAAAGCAAATTATAATATGAGCAAAGAAATAAAATTTAGTCTAGTTTATCGCGACATGTGGCAATCTTCGGGTAAGTATGTACCAAGAGTTGACCAACTAAAAGAGATTGCACCTGTTATTATTGATATGGGATGTTTTTCGCGGATTGAAACAAACGG
>JAWLEM010000360.1:0-2587 GCA_041686115.1 Bacteroidales bacterium | reverse complement strand
GGTAGTTTTAAAAGGCAAAAAGTACTGGATGTTAAAGTGGGTTTATGGCTGGGAATACCGAGCGTTATTGGTGCCATTGCCGGTTCGGTTTGGGCTGTTAATCTTACCGATGAAATAATGAGCATCTTTATAGGAATATTATTGATTGTCATGTTTTTTATTATTTTATATAAACCGGATGCTTGGATTAAGGAGAATGCAGGGAAAATTAAAGAAAAACCATCGGTTTTGCAGATATTAATTTTTTTTGTTATTGGATTGTACGGTGGATTTATTCAGGCTGGTGTTGGGTTCTTTTTGTTAGGAGGATTAGTGCTGGGAGCAGGATACGACCTTATTAAAGCCAATGCTATAAAAGTGTTTTTAACGCTTTTATTTACCATTCCGGCATTAATTGTTTTTATTATTAATCATCAGGTTAATTTTATATTGGGCATAATCCTGGCTGTTGGAAGTATGATGGGAGCTTATGTTGGCGCAAGAGTAGCTGTGAGCTGGGGTGCTAAATTTGTACGATATGTACTGCTCGTTGCTATATTAGGTTCTGCCTTAAAACTTTTTGGTGTTTTTGAATATATATTTTAATCTATGGATGCTCTTTTACCTTACATTTCAATAGTTATAGGATTTTTTGCCGGGTTTATTAATGTTTTTGCAGGAGGTGGCTCATTACTAACACTACCTCTGTTAATTTTTATGGGATTGCCGGCAAATGTCGCTAACGGAACTAATCGCATTGCACTAATCATGCAAAATATAGTGGCTACAGGAAGTTTTAAGCAACAGAAAGTACTGAATTTTAAACAAACTATTTATTTAATTATTCCGGCTTGCGTTGGTGCAATTATAGGAGCGTTGGTGGCTGTAAAAATTAATGAAGAGATACTGGAACTTACCATTGGTATTTTGTTAGCTATTATGTTTGTATTTATTTTATTTAAACCGGAAAAATGGCTCATAAAACCCGATGAAAAAATTGTTGTAAAACCATCTTTTATTCAGGTTGTTATATTTTTTGTTATTGGTTTATACGGAGGTTTTATTCAGGCTGGTATAGGTTTCTTTTTAATTGCTGCCCTGGTTATGATTGTTGGAGTTGATTTGGTTAAAGCCAATGCGTTAAAGTTATTTATTGTTTTAATATATACCCTTTTGGCTTTTTTGATTTTTGTTTTTAACGATCAGGTAGATTATAAAATCGGATTTACCTTAGCCATTGGCAATATGCTGGGTGCATTTGTGGCATCGCGAATTGCTGTTAAGAGAGGCCCAAAGCTGGTCAGGTATATTCTCCTTTTTGCCCTGGTTATTTCAGCATCAAAGTTGTTAGGCTTATTCGATTGGATTTTTTCTACTGTAATCTGAAAAAGTAAGTAATTGTTCCTTTTTGATATGAAGGAGCATCGGGTTTCCTGTCAAACTTTGCTTTTAATGCAGCTTTTCTTGCAGCATTTAACAGGCTTTCTTCCAGTGTTGTACTGCCTTTAACCCCTGGGTTGGCATCAGTAACATTGCCATATTTATCTACCGTAATTTCAACCACTACCTTTCCTTCAATCTGGTAGTTATATTCGGGCTTTGGCAATGATTCTGGATTTCGCCCATCAAGACTGTAATTTATGCCATCATTTCCGGAACTGTTTAAATCTGAATAATTGTCCGATTCAGGAGATCCTGTTTGTGAGCCCTGGTTTCCCTGTCCTTCAGTTTTGCCTTCGCTTTTACTTTCTTCGCTTTCTCTTTCTCTGCCTGGAAAAAGCGCTTGCTCGTTAACTTTTTGCTCTTCTTCTTTTTTTTCTTCAGTTTTTTCCTCTTTGGTTTCAGGCTCAGTATCTTTTTTTACTTCTTCAGTTTCTTCTTTTTTACCTTGCTCTTTCACTGCCGGAGCTTCTTCAAAATCCTGCGTAACAGAACCTTCGTCAGTTGGCGAAGGTGTGCTTTCTTCAACTGACTCCTGGCTTTCCTGCACCGATTCTTGTTGAACTGATTCCGAAACTTTTGGTTCTACTTGTCCAATACCCTGGTCATCATCACCAAAATTTATTAAAATACCTTCCTCGCCAGGTAAGGGCAGAGGAGTAGAGTACCCAAAAAGAATAAATATAGTAACAATTATAGCATGAAAAACAACTGTTCCAATAATTCCTTTTTTATGTTTTTTAATAAACTCTGACATGATATCAATTCCTTATTTTGCTGTTGTAGCCAGGATTAATTTCCACTTATTATCTTTAGCAAGGTTCATTATTTTTACTACTTCCTGCATAGGTACTGTTCTGTGAACATGCAACGAAATGGTTGGTTCATCAGTATTTTCCTGCGTGAATCTATACTGTAAAATTCCTTCAATATCTTCGAATGGAACTTGCGTTTCGCCTACATAAAAGTTAACATCCTGCGATATTGAGATAGTTGCAATAGGCGATGCAGATGTCTGATGTGAACTTTGTGGCAACAATAATTTTAGTGCATTGGGTGCGATTAATGTTGATGTTACCATAAAGAATATCAGCAATAGAAATACGATGTCTGTCATAGACGACATGCTAAAATTTGGATTTACTTTACTTCTTCTTTTTAAAGCCAT
>JAWLEM010000359.1:0-2590 GCA_041686115.1 Bacteroidales bacterium | reverse complement strand
AGGGGTAAGAAAGGATGGGGAGGAGCAGCTGAGCGTCGCGGTTTCGAGATGAAGGATAACAAACGCAGAAAATTCAACGGTCGTAAGAAAAACTGAGATATGAGCTGTTGATCGACACTTGCAGATTCTGAGTCCTATTTATTAGTAATTTCTAGTTTATTATCATCATTGTAATCATACTCTAATAAATACATCATTAAAAATGGAATACAGAAAACAAAATATGAAATATCTATTTTACTATTAATGAATGATGCTTCATATCCATAATTAACTAACTGATAAATAGAGTAAATTACGATTGCAATAAAAAGACTTATGCCACTATAGAAAAATTTATCCCATTTATTCTTAACTAAAAAGGATAATGCTATAGAAATAGAAACAAATATGATCGTGTAGAATGCAGGGATTAAAAAAGAAGATTGAATAATGAAAGGGTTCATTATAAAGAAGTCTCTTTTAAAAGCGATTATAAATGGAATAAATGTTGATGCAAAAGAGATAAATGCTATTGATATAAAAAGTAATAGCTTTTTAAATCCAATTTCTTTATTAATCACACCTGATAAAAAGAAAATAATATAGGGCAAAATATATACACTTCGTGTCGATAATAATAAACCTGTTAATATTGCCAATGTATAGAACTTTAACGATTTAGTGTGCTTTAAATCTATAAATGCATACAGGGTTAATAATACCAGTACGGTGAACGTGAATAAATTACTCCTTGTTGTGATTTCCCAAATCAGGAATAAGGATGTTGATAAGAAAAACATCAGGAAGATTATACTCTGCGTTGTTCTTTTTTTCCATATAAACACCATTAACATAATACAATAGCCCAGGCAGCTTAAGATGCTTAATTCACCTATTAGATAAAATGGCAATGCAATAAAAAAATAAAAAGGCATCGGACCTGGATAGTTACCCATACTGGATTTTGCGAAATATGGATAATTTCCCTTAAATAATTCTGTTAAGAAAGATGAGATAACACTCCATCTATCAACATTTAATAATTCAACGGGAATTTTAATATGACTTATAATTACCAGCCCAATTATAAAGCCAGTTATTACATAGCAAAGAATATTTTTTTGCTTAACTGATAGATTTATTCTATAACTAAGCCAGAAAGAAATGAATTGAATAATCAGAATTATCCCTGATATAAAAAGTCCAAAATCAGAATATCTTGATAAATACTTATAAGCGAAAATAAAATTGACAAATAATAAAATTGTGACAGAAATACTGGTTTTTATTCCTCCCATACTCTAAAGATTTTGGAATAAATATTTAATCTTTTTGCCATAAAGTATTGAAATGAAGTCACAAGCACACCGAATCCATATATAAAACTTCTTTTCAGATTGATGGAAGAAGCTTCTTTAAAGTATTTTGTGGGACATGTTATTTCCGCAATTTCATAACCTTTAAAACATATCTGGGCTAAAAGTTGATTGTCAAAGATAAAATCGTTGGAATTTTTGTTATAGTTAATTTCTTTAAGAACGTTCGATGAAAAAGCCCTGAAACCAGTATGATATTCTGAAAATTTTTGTTCCATTAAAAGGTTTTGGATAAAGGTAAGTATGCGATTGAAAAGGTATTTATATTTTGGCATCCCGCCTTTTAATGCTCCTTTACCTAAAATACGAGAACCTAATACAACAGGATATACATCGTTAGCAATTAAGTAGCACATTGAGTGGATTAGCTTTGGAGTGTATTGATAATCAGGATGTAACATTATAATGATATCGGCATTTAATTCGATAGCCTTATTGTAACACGTTTTTTGATTACCTCCGTATCCAATATTTTTTTCATGAGAAATTAAATTATTTATTTTTAATTTTTTTGCAATTTCCAATGTTTTATCATTACTGAAATCATCAACTAGTATAATATCATCTACTATTTCAAAGGGTATTTCTTTATATGTTTTTTCAAGTGTTTTTTCCGCATTGAAAGCCGGAAGTACAGTAATAATTTTTTTGTTGTATATCATCAATGGGTTTAATAATAACTAACGGTTAGCCTCTGGTTTGTAATGTAATACTATTTTTTCCTAAAAAATGAAAAGAAAGCAGACGGCTTTAACGGTCAATAGATTATGATATATAAGTACCGCATTAGTCCCGTTTTCCTTTTCTTCACTTGCAATGACCTACCTGGAATAATTGGCATCTATGCCTTTTTATGGTGATAGAAATGCAAGTCATTTAAAAACATCTAATATCAAAGTTATAAGAAATTATTCAGAATCACTTGGATTGGACATATCAAAATATCACTTTGATGCTGTATTGCATTCAGGTAAGCTTCTTCGTTAGTTTGGAAACAACTCTCCCGGTTTAAAGCCCTTGACAAATGGATAAAAGGTCAAAAATACTTCAGGATCTGACGAAAAACCAGATAATGATAGCCTGAAAAAAAAAATCTGAATCTACAAAGTACAAATCATTCCTTGGGTAAACTGTCAGTAGCTGTAAGTAGGAATAGCCGAGAGTCCTTCTCTTACTATCTCAAGCGAAGCCTTCTCCCTTTCAGTAGTGGGCGGTACAAGCTGCCAGTGTGG
>JAWLEM010000358.1:0-2595 GCA_041686115.1 Bacteroidales bacterium | reverse complement strand
TTTTATAATTATTTTTTGGGTACAAATTCATCCTCCAACATCGAAGATGCAAAGTTAAACCTGTCCAGTATTGATTTATCATTCAGCTCCTTCGACAAACCTTTGATAAAGTTCTGTGGCACATCAAAAATATCAAGGATAATAAGTCCGTCTAACGCATTATTAAATTGAGGATCAATATTAAATCCAATAATTTTTGAATTCAGCTGAAGGTATTTTTTTAATAAAATGGGAAACTTAAAATTCGATTCAATATCCTGAATTAATTGGTCAATTTTTGCTACATCACCTTGTTCCTCCTCTAAAAATATTTTCCGATCAACAATTTTATCCGGTTTTACCACAAATCTTTTACGAGGTTTGATATACTTTGCCAATTCTTCGTTGTAATGGTAGGTTTTGATAAACTCAACAATTAAAGATTTCGAAAATTTCGAGAAATCGTTGCTTATACTTACCGGACCGATTAGATAGCGGTAATCGGTATTTTTCAATAAGAAAAACAATAATCCTTTCCATAATAAAAAAAGCGGTAATGGTTTACGCTGATATTCCTTGATAATAAATGAACGCCCTAATTCAATGGATTCATTCAAGACCGGTAAAAATTTCTTTCGTATTTTAAACAGAGAATGAATATAAAATCCCGGCAAACCGTACTGGGCAATAATATCCTTCCCTTTCCCTATACGATAGGCGCCCACGATTTTATTTTCATCATCATCCCAAACAACCAGCTGGTTATAATAAAAATCGTATTCATCCATATCCAGACTACGATTGGTCCCTTCACCTACTTCGCGAAAGGTTAACTCCCTTAACCGTCCGATTTCATGCATACTGAGAGGCATTTCCGTTGAAGGGGCACAAAAAATCTTAAAATTACGGTTTTCGAATAACAGGTAATTTTCAATTAATGATTTTACCTCCCTCGCTAAATCATCCTGGTTAACCGGTTCGGCAAGGGGTTCTACTTTTTTTATTTTGGGATAAAAAGAGGGTCGATAAAATTTTTTAACTTCAAGAGTTGTACCTAAAGCATAAGTACGTGCCCTGATATATCTTCCAAAGTGAGCTGTATCCGAAAATTTTTCCTGTTCTTTAACGGATATAGGATTACCAATCCGAATTTTTATGGTTTTATTCTTTTTATTAAAAAGCTCTGAAGGTAATTTTGCCGTTCGTAACAAAGGATGAATTTGCCCGAGCATATGAAAAATACGGCTGTTTGTTCCCTGAAAGTAAACCGGAATAATTGGCACACGTGCCTTTTTAATAAACTTAAGTATGGAAGGCTGCCATTCTCTGTCCTGAATAATCAGCGAATCGGGCTGGTAAGATGAAACCTCACCTGCAGGAAATATGCCCAGGCAGTTCCCCTGCTCAAGATGAAACATTGCATTTTTAAGTCCGGAAAAGCTTGATTTGGCATTTTTATGAGTTTCAAAAGGATTCACCGGAAAGATTACCTCTTTTATCGGATCAATTCTTTGCAATAAAAAATTAGCCATAGCCTTAAAATCAGGCCGTATTTCAGCAAAAATTTTAAGCAAAATAATAGCATCCACACCACCAAATGGATGATTGGCTACTACAATAAAAGGATCGTTTGCAGGAATACGCTTAATATCATCGTCATTAACATCAAAATTTATTCCTAAATGCTCGATAACCGAATTAACAAATTCAATTCCTTCCTTATCTTTTGTTTGAGTATAAACTTTATTGACTTTGTTGAATTTTAAGATTTGCATTAACAGTTTGGCTACAACTTCACCACCAAACTTATCGAGATGAATTACTTTGGAAATATCCTTTGATGTTACTAAAGTCATTTTTATAATTTTTGTTTAGTCAAAAATAATATATATTAGTCAACATCGGTTAAAAAAAATGAAAAGCAATTTATTTTACCAGATTTTATTACCAGAAAATTACATATAATAAAACAAGAATTAATAGTAAAATATAGCTGGCAATATTAAATCTTTTCCCGGTAATAAAAGTACCTGTCTCAAGCGAAATCGCTTTCTTATCATCATCGCCCTTCCCTGTTGTTAAGGATACCATTATAATTATCGTCATGGTTATGATTAACGTATACATCATTTGATCCAGAAAAGGTAATTCATATCCGGCAAAATTGGAAATTTTGGAATGAATGACAGCTATTTGCTCAGCATCTAAGTTTGCTGATTCAATTTTTTTCGTTAAGGCTTTTATCGCAATGGAAGGAATTTTTAATGCAAAAGCTACGGGTATAGATGCAAGGACTCCTGTAATTGCTCCTTTTGTTGATGTTTTTTTCCAGAATAATCCTAACAAAAATACAGCTAATATTCCGGGGCTTACCAAACCGGTATATTCCTGTATATATTGAAACATCTGAGGTATTGGCCCCAGGATTGGCGCAACCAAACAAGCCAACACCAATGCTGATAAAACAGTAATTCTGCCCGTCCATACCAATTCTTTATTATCCGCATTTTTAGAAATATACGGTTTATAAATATCCATCGTAAAAATGGTTGCCGTGGAATTAAGCATTGAAGCCAATGAAGAAACAATTGCAGCTCCCAATGCAGCCACTACCAA
>JAWLEM010000357.1:0-2596 GCA_041686115.1 Bacteroidales bacterium | reverse complement strand
TTAACAATAAAGGCATCGGTATAACCTTGTTCAATAATCTTATTTAATTTTACTTTAGCCTGACTAAAACTTTCAAACTCACCACAAATATATCTATAAAACCCGTCAAGGCATTTTATTTCTTTAACATCAAGTGGTTCAAACATTTTTAAATCAACAGGAGTTTGCAAGGCTTTTATTTGAATGCCATAAAGTGGATGATCACTTTTCAACTCCATGACTTCCGACCGGGTTTTATTTTCGTGCAAAATATTTTCAAGGTCGTAACTCGAAATTATTTCGGCATCGTCAAAACCAAGTTCAAGCAGTGTGTTAAATATTTTTATCAACTCAGATTTTTCTTTTGATGAACCCAGCGTGTAATAATATTCTGAGTTTTGATATTCTTTTACTGGATAATTTTTGAGCTCTTCATACTGGTTAAAATAATCGGCAGGTAGTTTTTCTTTTTGTTTAAAGATAAAAATGCAATAGGTTAAATCTCTGTGTTTAAGATTTTCTGGTATGTTTACATCATCTTTAATGATTAATTTTTTATCTGATTTAAGAATTTTCATTTCTACCCGGCGGTTAAATTTTCTTCCTTCGGGGTTATCAGAACCGTCATGATTTGTATTAACCGCTATTGGTTCAGCTTTTCCGGCACCTTTGGCAACAAATCGTTTTTGTTCTATTCCTTTTTTCGTTAAATAATCGATTACTGAACGGGCTCTTTTAATCGAAAGTTTAATATTATATTTAGCAGATCCAATGGCATCCGTATGCCCAATAACCTCAATATATAAGCTTGGGTATTTTACCATTAGGTTATGAAGTCGTTCTAATTCAATTTTGGCTTCCTTGGTTAGGGTATGCCCATCGAATTCAAAAAATATACTTTTTATGGTTATATATTCTCCTGTAGTAACTGCCAGCGGGATAAGCTCAACATTAAAAGATAATTCGCTGCGGGGATAATCTTCCGGAATTATAAGGGTTTTTACCTTTTGTTTATATTCGTTACTTTTAAATATAAATTTATAAGTTCCGGGTTTGAGTTCGGTATTAAACTTTCCGGTTTCTTCATCTAAAAACAAAGTGTCTATAACTTCTGCTATCGACGAATCTAATACATGTACACGAAAATCTTTTTTATTAAAATCTACCTGGTTGTCCTGTAAAGAAACCTGTCCGTGAACATGTACTTGAAATGGATGATCAGGTGAAAAAATTTCTAAATGAATAATATCTTCCTGCCCAAATCCATTTTCGTCAAACCTGGAAATATAGGCATAGTTCCCTTGCTTTACAGGATAGAAAAACAGATCGTCATCGGTTGTGTTAATAGGATACCCGATATTTACCGGAGTTGACCATTCGTTTTCTCCAACTTTGTTGGAATAGAAAATATCAAAACCACCCATATTGTAGTGGCCTTGTGAGCTAAAATACAGCGTTTCTCCATCTTCAGAAATTGCAGGTGTTTCTTCGTTAAAAGGTGTGTTAATTTCCGGCCCAAGATTTGTAGCTTCGCCCCAGGTTTGTTTTTCTTCATTATAGGCCGACTGATAAATATCGAGGCCACCCAATCCGTCTTTTCTGTCGCTTACAAAATAAAGTGTTTTACCATCAGGCGAAATGCATGCATTGGGTTCCCAGCCTCTTGAATTGATATTTTTATTTAACTTTTCCGGTATTTGCCAGGTATCATTTTCAAATTTACTGATATAGATATCGCCACTATATTGTTCATTTTTAAAAAGCACAAGCGTTTTTCCGTCTGCAGATATCGATGATGGGTAAAAGTCTCCATCAGATTTAATTACGGGCGAAAGGTTTTTGGGTTCCTGCCATTTTCCATCAATTTTTTTGGTGAAAAATATAGCATCGTAGAATTTTAATCGTGTTGCGTAAAGCAAAATATCCTCATTATTAGAGATAACCGGCCGTATGTTTGCAAATTCATCGTTTACAGGTTCTCCTAAATTTGTTTCCAGAATTTTAACCGGATTATTCATTAATTTTTTGGCATTGTTACAAGTCTTAATTTGCTGTTCCACATAATCGATATTATAAATATCATCAACTTCAAGCGACTCCTTAAATTCCTGGTAATATTCAATTGCTTTATCCAGTTGGTTATCTATTTGATAGGCATTTCCCAGAAGAAATAAAGTGCGATCCGGTGCTTTTGTTTCTTTAAATGAGCCTTCTTTAAAATTGGGCGAAATGTTCTCACTTGCTTTCTCCAGGTAGGGAATGGATTTTTCTTTCTGGCCCGGAATTTGAAGATAACACTCTCCAATTCGAAAGTTTATGTAGGCATTATCCATGCCGTTGTTATACAGCTTTTGGTAAAGGGGCAGAGCTTCTCTATAATCTTCGTAAAGAATATAGTATTCTGCATCCATAAAGGTTTCTTTAAGGTTTATACTTTCCTGACCGAAAAAGCTTATCGATATCAGTAAGAATGAAGCAAACAGGACAATTTTTCTCATAGGATTAGATGTTGAAAACAGTAATCAATTTACATACATTAAATAAAAATACCAACTATTTATATTTTATTTAAATTTTCTATTTCTGTTTTGCTTATTTTTCCTGCGATTGAAGAAAA
>JAWLEM010000356.1:0-2600 GCA_041686115.1 Bacteroidales bacterium | reverse complement strand
AGGGTAACCAGTTGTTCATCCCAAATATCAATCGATTCCTTATCGAATGTTCGGTTTTGATAAAAATCTTTTAATAACTTGTTACGTTGAGCCAGTGCACGATTATAGCGGATTAGGGTATCGAGATATTCTTTATCGTACTGTGAGATAACGCTATCCATAAACTTCCGCCGCTCCTCGCTTCCTTCAAGAATTAGACTATTATCCGTGGGTGATATCATTACAATGGGTAAAAGGCCTATGTGGTCGGATAATTTGGGGTATTCTTTTTTATTGCGTTTAAATTGCTTTTTCCGGTTACGTTTTAATCCGCAATAGATATGCTCACCTTTTTCCTGCCGCAGGTAGTTCCCTTGTATAACAAAAAAATCCTGGTTGTATTGAATGTTTTGACTATCTACGGGATTGAGATAGCTTTTACACATCGATAAATAATATATAGCATCCAGCAGATTGGTTTTCCCTACACCATTTTGCCCAATAAAACAATTGATTTTTGGGGAAAATTCTAATTCAACCTGGTTGTAATTTTTAAAATTAATAAGTGATAATTCCTGCAAATACATGCTCAAAATTTTATACAAAGATTCGGATTTATCCGTTAATTAAAAAGCAAACGAAGCAATAAATATCAATTTTTATAAACAAAATATTTTAAAAATACACCAAAAGAATTACATTTGCGGTTTAGTTGTTTACGCAAATAAATTAATATTAATAAAATGAGTAAAAAGAAGGTATCAGAACAAGATCAGTTTGAATCAGTAGAAAATGCGTTAAGCAGAACAGAGCATTATATAGAACAAAATCAAAAAAGCTTAACCATCATTGTATTAGCAATTATAGTAATTATTGGTGGATATTTAGGTTATCAAAGGCTTGTAGTATCTCCCAAAGAAGATGAAGCTCAATCGCAAATGTGGATGGCAGAACAATATTTTGCCCGCGATTCGTTTAACTTAGCTTTACACGGAGATGGAAACTATCTTGGTTTTTTAGATATTGTTGATGAGTATAGCATTACTAAATCGGCTAATTTAGCCAATTATTATATTGGGATTAGTTATTTGCATCTGGGGCAGTACGAAAATGCGATTGAGTATTTAAAGGCATTCGAATCTGACGATGAGATGGTTGCCCCTATTGCTTTTGGTGCGATTGGAGATGCTTATATGGAACTTGACAACCCTTCTGAGGCAAAGAAGTTTTATGAAAAAGCAGTCAATAAATCAGAGAACGAGTTTACAACACCTATTTATTTAATGAAACTGGGTTTTGTATACGAACAAAACGAAGATTATGAAAAAGCTTTAGAAGCTTATCAAACCATTAAAAATGAATTCCCTGAATCTGCCGAAGGCAGACAAATTGATAAATATATTGCTCGGGTAGAGTCTTTAATCAATAACTAAAATATTTTATCTGTTTTATCTTTAAAAAATCCTGAGCCATCAGGATTTTTTTATTTTTGATAAATAAAACCAACAACCTTTAAATTATGGCAACAAATCTTAAGAATCTGTCCGATTACGATATGAAATCCGTTCAATCGGCAAAGGATATGAAATTCGGTATTGTTACTTCCGAGTGGAATAGTGAAATTACCAATGCTTTATTACAAGGAGCCTATGAAACACTCTTACAACACGGAGCTAAAGAAGAAAATATTTTAAGGAAATATGTGCCCGGTAGTGTGGAATTAACCCTTGGCGCCCAGTTTATGGCCGAATATGCCGATTTAGATGCAGTTATTTGTTTGGGTTGTGTAATACAAGGAGAAACAAAACATTTTGATTTTGTTTGCCAGAGTGTTACACATGGAATAACCGAATTAAACATGAATTATAATATCCCGTTTATTTTTGGTGTGCTGACAACTAATAATCAGCAACAGGCAAAAGACAGGGCAGGAGGAAAGCATGGTAATAAAGGGACTGAGGCTGCAGTTACTGCCATTAAAATGGCACATCTACAACGAGAGATGGAAAATTTAGAAGATGAATAAGGTGGTTTTGATTAATGAACTCATTTTCAAAAACATCAGTGTATATAGTATTTGCAGGGAGTTTTTTTTTAATATTTTTTGATATAATAATTTGTTATTACAATAAATTTAATACTTTTGCATTCGCAATTCAAACGAAGCGTTCTTAATAATACAAGCCGATGTAGCTCAGTTGGTCAGAGCAGCTGATTTGTAATCAGCAGGTCGGGGGTTCGAATCCGTCCATCGGCTCATCGGTAAATATAACTTGGGGAGATACCAAAGTGGCCAACTGGGGCAGACTGTAAATCTGCTGTCGTATGACTTCGGAGGTTCGAATCCTCCTCTCCCCACTCTTCCTTTGCGGGAGTAGCTCAGTTGGTAGAGCATTAGCCTTCCAAGCTAAGGGTCGCGGATTCGAGTTCCGTCTCCCGCTCAAAAAATAAAAGATTGGCCAAAACCCAATCTTTTTTTGTTATATGAAATACTACGTTTACATATTGTTTTCGCTAAAAATTCAAAAGTTCTATATTGGTCAGACCAATGGTATTGATCAACGAATTAAAAGACATAATTCGGGTTTAGAAAACTATACTTCAAAAGGAATTCCTTGGCA
>JAWLEM010000355.1:0-2620 GCA_041686115.1 Bacteroidales bacterium | reverse complement strand
AGGTATTTAAAACACTGGTGCCGTTTAAGGCTTTGTCAGCCGATATATTCAATACCTTGTTGATCATTGATTTTCTTGATAATCCAACCAATAATGGTAATTCAAATATCTTAAAATCGTCAAGATATTTTAGTAACTGATAGTTGTGTTCAACGGTTTTTCCGAAACCAAATCCCGGATCAATAATAACATCATGAATACCCAGCAACTTCAACTTTTCAATTTTCCGGCTGAAATAATCAATCACCTCTTTTACTACATTGTTGTATGATGGGTTTTTTTGCATATTATGTGGTGTTCCCTGCATATGCATCATAATGTATGGAACCTGGTATTGGGCAATAATTTCCAACATGCCGGCATCCATATCGCCCGACGAAATATCGTTGATCATCTGCACGCCAAATTTTTGAATTACAGCTTTGGCAACCGACGCCCGAAAAGTATCTACCGAAATAATAATATCCGGAAACCTGTTCCTTATCATTTCCAAAACCGGACTAAGCCGGTTTAACTCTTCTTTTTCGGAAATATCCTCTGCCCCGGGCCTTGAAGAGTATGCACCAATATCGAGAATATCGCAACCATTGTAGAGCATCGTTTGGATATGGCCTAAAATTTTGTCATGGCTTAAATACCTCCCACCATCATAAAACGAATCAGGAGTTATATTTAAAATACCCATTATGCGTGGTTCTGATAAATCGAACAATTCTCCGCCGCAATTGATCGTTAATTTTCTCGAAAAAAATGTATCTTTAGCCTGCATATTTAACTATTGTTGATTTTAATAACAAAAGTAATAAAATTGATCATACAATAGTTTATTGCTAAAATTGTAATTCAAAATTTCAAAAAAAATATATGAAATTTATTGTAATAGAAGGTTTAGACGGATCGGGAAAATCAACGCAGCTAAAAATGCTCAAAAATTACCTGGAGCAAAATAATATCATATATGAGTATCTCCACTTTCCAAGAACCGACTCAAGAATATATGGCGATTTAATATCGCGCTTTTTAAGGGGAGAGCTTGGCGATATCAATTCGGTTAATCCCTATTTAATTGCACTCATTTATGCCGGCGACAGGAATGATGCCAAAGACATGATTACTAATTGGTTGTCGGAAAATAAGCTGGTAATTGTTGACCGTTACGTATACTCAAATATTGCTTTTCAGTGTGCTAAGCTTAAATCCGATAAGGAAAAAGTAAAACTTAGCCAGTGGATAAAAGATCTGGAATACAACTATTTTAATTTACCCCGCCCTGATTTAAACATTTTTTTAAATGTACCGTTTGAGTTTACAAAGCATAATTTGAGTAAACAACGAACAGGTGATGACCGGGATTATTTAAATGGAAAAGAAGATATTCATGAGAAAAATATAGATTTTCAGAACGAAGTTCGCAATGTATATTTGGAAGAAGCAAAAAATGACCGGCATTTAAAAATCATTCATTGTGCCGATAAAAACGGGCATATGCCTGAACAGGAAGTTATATTTAACAAACTAATAGGTTTGCTCAAAGAACAGAAAATTATCGAATAACAAAATAAAATCGCAGCAAGTATGAAAACCCTTAACAAAATTAGTAGGCTTATTTTAGGTATTGTATTTATTTTTTCAGGATTTGTTAAAGCTGTTGATCCACTGGGATCTACTTATAAATTCATTGATTATTTCGATGCTTTTAGTTTGGAATTTTTATCGTTTGCCGCATTTCCACTGGCCGTTTTATTAAGTGCTTTGGAATTTGTTATAGGTTTTTCGCTGATTTTTGCCACCAAACAGAAAATCACTGCCTGGATAACCCTTATTTTCATAGGATTTTTTACCATACTTACATTTTTCCTGGCCATTTTTAATCCGGTTACAGATTGTGGATGTTTTGGCGATGCAATAATAATGTCCAACTGGGAAACATTTTGGAAAAATGTATTCTTAATGATCTTTACTATAATTGTTTTTATGAACCGCAAAAAATTCGAGATCTACTGGAAAAGTTCAAGACAATGGCTCATTATTATCATTACCTTTATTTTTATTGTGTCAGTTTCTTTATACAGCTATAATAATTTACCTATTATTGATTTCAGGCCATATAACGTGGGTGCAAATATCCCCGAAAAAATGATAATACCCGAAGATGCACCAAAAGCAGAATACGAAACCAAATTATTGTATGAAAAAGGTGGCAAAATTGTCGAATTTTCGCTCGATAACCTCCCCGACTCTACCTGGGAATGGGTTGAAACAAAAAACATACTCGTAAAAGAAGGATATACACCTCCAATTCACGATTTTTCCATTCAAACACCAGATGGCAATGATATTACGGATATTATTTTAAACGATCCTAAATTTACGTTTTTAATGATTGCTTATGATTTGAATAAAGCGAATACTAAAAATATCGAACAGATTAATCAACTAGCTCAATACTGCCAGGAATCGGGTAAATGCAATTTTATTTGTTTAACAGCATCGGTTGAATCAGAGATTAATGAGTTTAAAGAAGAAACCGAAGCCCCGTATATGTTTTACTCAACCGATGAAATTACTTTAAAAACCATTGTAAGGGCTAATCCGGGAATTGTTTTATTAAAAAAAGGAA
>JAWLEM010000354.1:0-2629 GCA_041686115.1 Bacteroidales bacterium | reverse complement strand
TTAATTCGAAAAAAATGATATTTATCATTATTTAAAAATAAGATATTTATATATTTGCATTTGTCTAATTAATCAAATTTTAGTTAAAGAAAATGAATATTAAAGACCTTACCTCTGAGCAGTTAGAAGAAGCTGCCAACATGTTAAAAGCCATAGCACATCCAATGCGGATTGCCATATTGAATTATCTTGAAGACGGTAAAAAACTAACAGTAACAGAAATTCACGAGTTGCTGGGTATCGAACAATCAACCACATCGCACCATTTGGGAATTTTAAAAGACAAGGGTGTATTGTGTTCGAAAAGAGAAGGTAAAAACACATACTACTCTTTAAAACATGCCAATTTAAGCAATATTGTTAACTGCGTAAGTAAATGTACTAATTCATAAGCCTTAAAACAGGTAGATGAAATGAAATATAAAGCCATCAGGCGAATTGCCCGTTGGTTTTTTCTTTTCTTATGGAGCAATTCAACAAAAGTGTAATATCTTTGTATTATTAACCACAAAATTAACTTTACACTTCATCATGGCAAAAATACGTGTTACCAAAGAATTTAATTTCGAAATTGCGCATGCGCTCTGGAATTACGATGGCCCCTGCGCCAATATTCACGGACATTCTTATCGCATGTTTGTTACGGTAATTGGGGAGCCCATCGATGACAAAAAAAACCCTAAAAACGGGATGGTGATTGACTTTGGCGATTTAAAAAAAATAGTAAACGAACAGGTCGTACACCCCATGGATCATGCCATTGTTTTAAACCAGCAGGCAGTTAACAGTTTGAATTGTTTGGATAATCAAATGTTTAAGAAACAACATGTTGTTGATTATCAACCTACTTGTGAAAATATGGTGATCGATTTTGTTGATCGAATTCAAAAAAACTTACCCGCCCATTTAAAACTGTTTAGTTTAAAACTACATGAAACAGCTACATCATTCGCAGAATGGTATGCAGAGGATAATGAGTAACCAAGGGCTCATTTTTTATTTCTAATTGATAAAACAAAGCCAAATACAATTGAAGGAATTGTGAATTCTTTGTTTCTGGTAGCATCAGCAATTAATCAATTTTTGATAACGGTAATAAGTCAGTATAACAAAAGCAAAAATCAAATATAAACAGGTAATAAACAACTTTTTAAATTTGATTATTATTTATGCCTATTGTAAATTTGTAATTGAGCTAACATTACAAAAATTAATTGAATATGAACTCTGTTAATCTCAGTTTCGCGCCCGAAAAAAACAATGACTTCATGCTTGAACTCAGAAAAAAAGTCGATGATTATTTTATACAAAACAACATATCAAAGTATGGGGATACCAGCCTGGCAATTAAGTCCATTGTGATGCTTATATTGTACCTGGGACCCTATCTGTTGATGGTAACCGGAGTGGCCTCCAGCACTCCACTCATTCTAACATGCTGGATACTTATGGGACTGGGGATGGCCGGTGTAGGTATGGATATTATGCATGATGCCAACCATGGTAGTTATTCTAAAAATCGCCGGTTAAATAACTTCCTTAGCTATTCATTGTATATTACAGGAGGACTACCGGTAACCTGGAGAATTCAGCACAACAACATACACCACAGCTATACAAATATTCACGGATATGATGCAGATATTGAACCTATAGAAATTTTGCGGTTTTCTCCTCATAAACCCCATCGAAAAATACACCGTTTCCAGCATATTTATGCCTGGATCTTATATGGACTGATGACTCTGCTATGGATTACCACCAAAGATTTTCAGCAACTGGTCAGGTATAGAAAACTGGGACTGCTGGCCAAAGAAGAAAAATCTTACAGGCTTTTAATGCTTAAACTAATACTCACCAAAATAGCATATTACATCATCTTTATTGGTATTCCAATTTATTTCCTTCCAATACCCTGGTATATAACCTTATTGTTCTTTTTTGTTATGCATTTTATTGCCGGTGTAATCCTTGCAACCATTTTTCAGACAGCACACATCATGCCCGATTCAGAATATCCCTTACCCGATAAAGATGGCAAGATGGAGAATAACTGGGTTGTGCATCAATTGTTGGTTACATCGGATTATGCCCCGAATAGCAGAATATTAACATGGCTGTTGGGAGGGCTAAATTACCATGCAGTACACCACCTGTTTCCTCATATAAGCCATGTACATTATAAAAAAATCTCTCCAATTATTAAAGAGGTAACAGATAAATATGATATTCCCTACCGTATACAGCCAACTTTCCTTAAAGCCGTTGGCAAACATACAGAAATGCTTAAATTGCTGGGGAAAAATAATTAAGTTTTTAAAAAAACAAATTGATCGTTTGGTAAATTATGATCAATAAACTCATTTTTAAAGAGACGTAAGCTTGGCATGATGAACTATTTGAATTGATTAATCTCATCCTTTCAGGATTCTAATAACACCCATTCATTTTTCTTGAAATTTGATTATTAATTGTAATTTGGTTGTTGTAATTTGGTTGTTTAATATAAAAACCAAACATTTCTTTAAGTTAAAGTTTAAAACTATGTCCAAAAATCTTTATCTGTTAGATGCTTATGCATTAATATACCGTTCGTATTATGCGTTTATTAAAAACCCGCGATTTAATT
>JAWLEM010000353.1:0-2634 GCA_041686115.1 Bacteroidales bacterium | reverse complement strand
TCAGGTTATTCATTTAAATCAAAAATAAATCATGAAATTTTTTATTGACACAGCAAACCTTGACCAAATAAAGGAAGCCCAGGATTTAGGAGTGCTCGATGGCGTAACAACAAATCCATCGTTAATGGCTAAAGAAGGAATCAGCGGTAAAGAAAATATCATTAATCATTATAAAACGATTTGTGAAATAGTTGATGGTGATGTAAGCGCCGAAGTTATTTCTACAGATTTTGAAGGAATGATAAAGGAGGCTGAAGAGTTAGCCGCTTTACACCCGCAAATTGTAGTAAAAGTACCCATGATAAAAGAGGGTATAAAAGTTATTAAGTATTTAAGCGACAAAGGAATAAAAACAAACTGTACTTTGGTATTTTCTGCCGGACAGGCATTATTAGCAGCCAAAGCCGGAGCAACATATGTTTCTCCTTTTATTGGCCGGTTAGATGATATTTCTACCGATGGAGTAGAGTTGATTGCACAAATAGTTGAAATGTATAACTATTATGGTTTCGATACTCAGGTGCTTGCAGCATCTATTCGACATACCATGCATATTATTCAATGTATGGAAGTAGGAGCTGATGTGGCAACATGTCCGCTTAATGCAATTCTTGGGTTATTGAATCATCCTTTGACCGATATTGGATTAGAGAAGTTTTTAGCCGATTATAAAAAGGTAAACGGATAGTATAATTTTTGATTAAAATATAAAGGTTGCCTCTGTCTGGCAGCCTTTTTTGTTTAATAATCATGTTATCATGATGATTTTTACGATTCTTTATTACATTTGCAAATGAATCAAACGGAAAGGAAGGCTTAATCATATGTTGTTGCAAATTCATCCCGACAATCCTAATCCCAGAGAGGTATCAATGGTTCTTGATGCATTGAAAAACGACGGGTTAATTATTTATCCTACAGATACTGTTTATGGATTAGGTTGGAGCATTAATTGCCCGAAAGCATTCGACAGGATAGTAAGAATAAAAGGGAAGAATGCCTTGAAGGAAAATTTCTCCATCATTTGCAGCGATATTAGCCAGGTATCTCAATTTACGATGCATATTAATAATCCCACATTTAAATTAATGAAAAAGAACCTGCCCGGGCCGTTTACTTTTATTCTTAATGCCAATAGTAATGTTCCTAAATTTTATAAATCAAAAAAGAAAACCATTGGTATTCGTATTCCTTCTAATAATATTCCAATTGAAATTGTTGAACAGCTTGGCCATCCAATCATGACTACTTCTTTGCATCACGATGATGAAGTGCTGGATTATATAACCGATCCCGAATTAATTCATGAAAAATACGAAAAACTGGTTGATTATGTAATTGATGGTGGTTTTGGAAAAAATGAAGCATCAACAATTGTTGACTGTACCAGCGATGAGTTTGAAATTGTACGGCAGGGTTTAGGCAATTTAACGCTTTAATTTTTGGCAAGTTTAATCCAGTTTATCAGTCCGTACACAGCATTTACCAGGTAGGCCACCCACATGACCAAAACGGCTATGTCATTTCCTCCTTTGGATAAAACAGTAATCCACATAATGATGGTAACAACATCGACCAATATCCATAAAATCCATTGTTCAACAAAAACAAATACCATTAGCATCATAGCAATAACTGACATTACTGTTGATGCAGAGTCGAAAAAGGGTAAATTTCCGCCCAAAGATTTTAAGACATAACCATAGGCAAATGTTGCAAAAAATGTTATGAGCAGCCATATTAATCTTTGCCTGTTTGTCATATACTTAATCTTAACGTCGTCTGTTTCTTTTGACACCCGTCTCTTTTTCCACATGTAAAGCCCAACAAATTGCATTGGGAAAAAATAGAACATATTTAACATTACCTCTCCGTAGTATTGTTGGATATAGGCTACATAAGCATAAGCGAGGACATTAATAATTCCAAAATAGAAGTTGATGATTTTACCTTTTGCTACCAGCACTACGCACCATATTCCGGTTAGCGAAGCTAAAATTCCTATCACATGATCTCTCCAATAAACGGACAGAACAAGAATAATAAGCGTAAAAAGTGACAACCATAATTTTTCGTATAAATCCCAATCTTCGAAATATTTTAGAATACGATTCATAAAACTTGATGATTAGATTATTTTTTCCAAAATGCAGGAGAAAAAAGAATGAGTACAGTAAATAACTCTAAACGGCCAATGAGCATTAAGAATGAAAGAAACCATTTGCCAAATACCGGGAAGTGGGCATAATTTTCTACAGGGCCAACTAATCCAATTCCCGGGCCAATATTACCAATTGTAGCAGCAACAGCGCCAACAGAAGTATCTAAATCATAACCTAAACCAGAGATAACTATGCTACTTACAATAGAAATTAACATGTAAATTACCACAAAAGCCAAGACATTGGTAATAATTTGTTGTGGAACACTTTTCTTATTAATGCGGACAGGAATAATTGCATTGGGGTGAATAATTCTTTTTAATTCAAGATAACTATTCTTAAGTAAGAGCATTACACGCATTATTTTCATGCTTCCACCCGTTGATCCGGCTGACCCACCGAAAAACATCAGAGAAAAAATCATAACTGTTATAAATGGGACCCAAAGCATATAGTCTGCTGTAGCATACCC
>JAWLEM010000352.1:0-2636 GCA_041686115.1 Bacteroidales bacterium | reverse complement strand
TAACAACTTTCTACTAACCAGTGGAGCTTTTCAGCTTGATGAGTATAACCTGGCTCATTATAATATGGGGTATGCCTATTTTAAATTGAAAGATTATGCTAATGCAATTCAATGGTTTAGAAAATATATTGGTTTTATCAAAAACGAAGAGTCAAGAACTGTTGCTGATGCATACAATCGAATTGGTGATAGTTATTTTATCAGCCGAAGCTACTGGGTTGCTATTGATTATTATGATAAGGCCATACAAATTGATTTGTTAGATAAAGATTATGCTTTATTCCAACGAGGGTTTACGCTTGGGTTATTGAACAGGCCCGAAAAGAAAATTAACACGTTACAGCAGTTACTTAATGAACATCCTGAATCTGCCTATGTTGATGATGCAATTTATGAGATGGCAAAAAGTTATCTCGATCAACAAAACCAGGATCAGGCTTTATTAAAGTATCAACAAATAGTTAACGAATATCCATCGAGCAGTTATATAAAGAAATCCCTTGTTCAACTTGGATTAATACATTATAATAAAGACCAGAATGAGGAAGCACTCAAGTACTATCAGCGAGTAGTTGCAGAATTTCCAGGAACGGCCGAAGCCACGAATGCCCTTACCGGCATTAAGAATATCTATGTAGATATGAATGATGTTGATGCTTATTTTGCCTATGTTAACAGCCTGGGAGAGTTTGCCGATATTAGTATAAGTGAGCAGGACTCGTTAACCTATATTTCTGCCGAAAAATTATATATGAATGGCAATTGTGAGCAATCAATTATTCAGTTTAATAATTATCTTTCTAAGTTTAATAATGGATCATTTATTCTTAATGCACACTTTTATTTGGCTGAGTGCTATTATAAAACAGGAAATAGTGAAAAAGCTTTACAATCGTATGATTTTGTTATCGATAAGCCCAGGAATACTTTTACAGAGCAAGCCCTTTTATCAGCTGCATCCATAAATTTTAACCAAAATAATTACGATAAAGCATTAGAACATTTTATTCAGTTGGAAGATATTGCAGAGTTAAATAGTCATTTGTTAGAATCCCGAAAAGGGCAATTACGTTGTTATTATCAGTTAAACGATTATAAAAACACCATTCCTGCAGCCGATAAATTAATGCACACCGAAAAAGTTTCGGGTGAGCTTAAAAGGGAGGCACGCTATAAAAAAGGAAAGTCGCTTTACGAAACGAATAATTTTGATTTGGCGCTCGATGAGTTCAGAATTATTTCAGAGGATGTTAATAGTCCCGAAGGAGCCGAAGCAAAATATTTAATCAGTAAAATTTATTTTAATGATGAGCAGTATGATTTGGCTGAACATGAAATTTTTGATTTTGCTTCGCAAAATACTTCACAAGAATACTGGTTAGCGAAAGCTTTTATTCTGCTTTCCGATGTTTATATTGCCAAAGATGATCAGTTTCAGGCAAAACATACATTAAAAAGTATTATTGATAACTATAATCCTGAAGCCGATGATGATATTGTTGAAATAGCAAAAGAAAAATATAACCAAATAATAGAAAATGAAAAATTAGACATTGAATCTGATGAATCTGATGAAATAATATTGGAATATAGTGAAGAAAATAAAGAAATTACTGAATAATCAGATTGCTGAGGATCAATAAATAATTAAAATAGAAATGATATGAATCAAAAGCTAATAATATATATCGCTACTTTTGGTATCCTGTTGCTGGGATTGAAGACTTTTGCGCAAGAAGGAGAGTTTCTTAAAGAAGTTAGAGTTGTAAAACCATACGAGCCAACTATTTCAGATGCTAATAAAATTACATATTTACCTAAAATTTCCGATACTGTAAAAATTACTCCCCAGGTAAAATATATATTGCAAACAAAACCAATTAATGTTGGATATTCAATAGATCCTATAAAACCGGCAAAAATGGTTGGCGAACCCCTTACCAAATTGTATAATGCTCATATAAAGGTAGGAATTGGTACCAAAACACTGCCTATGATCGAAGCTTATATAAACAATAACAGATCAGATGATTATTCAATTGGAGCTTACTATAAATATTATGCATCTTATGCCAAAGCTACATTATTAAATGATGAGAGAGTATTTGCCGGTTATAGTGATAATGACCTTAAACTATTTGGTAAAAAGTTTATGAATAACTCAATTCTGCAGGGTGATATTGGTGTAAAAGGTGATACAAGGTATTTTTATGGTTATGATACTAGTGTTGATACATCTATGGCAAAAGATGAAATACAACAAAAGTATCTGCAATTTAATTTTAATGCCAATTATAAGAGTAACTATGTTGATTCTACACATGTTAATTATGATTTTTTAGTTGGATTGGATTATATAAAAGATGATTTTAGTAATAATGAACTGAGCTTTAAGGTAAAGGGTGATATAAACAAAATATTTTCGCAAGAAATGGTTGGTGTAAAAGTTGGGATTGAACATTATTCGGTAAGCGAAGTCATTGATTCTTCTAATAATACAATAATCAATATTAATCCATGGGTTGGTAAGTTTGGCAATAAATGGCGTGTAAAAGCCGGAATAAATGTGTTTTCAGATATCAGGGGAGATTATTCAAATACTTATTATTATCCTGTTGGAAATATAGAATATGATA
>JAWLEM010000351.1:0-2642 GCA_041686115.1 Bacteroidales bacterium | reverse complement strand
TATGTAAAAAAATCTTTTTTGTATTGCCAGCACGAAAATTATCAACAGGCTAAGTACTTTGCCGAAAAAAGCCTTGATTTAGCTACAAAAGTTGGTGCACGTTTGATTATTCGCGATGCTTATAAAGTTCTGTCAAAAGTAAATTATAACCTGGGTAATTATCAAAAGGCTGCTGATTTTAATAATCAGATTATTGCACTTAATGATACCCTTTTTAATCAGCAATTGTCCGAAAAAATATTTGATCTTGAATACCGGCTCGAGAAGCAAAAGAAACAGGCCGAGATTGACCTGTTGAATAAAGATAAAAAGATTAAAGAGCTTGAACTGCATCGTACCAGATTATTTAGTATTGCTTTGTTAATTATACTGGGAATTCTGTTTGGCACATTTTTATATGTCTTACATTCTTTAAGATACCGGAGAAAACAAAACCGTTTACTTGAAAAGCAAAAAGAAGAACTGGCCCGTATTAATGCCACCAAAGACAAAATGTTTTTAATTATTGGGCATGATTTACGCGGCCCCATCGGTAATTTAAGATCCTTAATTGAAATGTTGCTTGAAGATGAAGAGGTGGTTAACAATAAAAATCTGATTGATGTATTTAATGTTTTCTTTAAATCTATTCAGTCGGTGAGTGATTTATTGGAAAATTTATTGTTATGGGCTAAAAGCCAGCGAGGTGAAATCAACTTTTATCCAGAACCAGTAAGTTTAAATTCAATAATTAGTAGAAATATGCAATTGTTTAAAACCATAGCCGACCATAAAGGAATTGCCCTACATGTTAAATTTGATGAGTATTACGATGTATTTGTAGATAAGAATATGATGATGACCGTTGTACGAAATATCATTTCAAATGCTTTAAAATATACTCCTGCCGGAGGTTCTATTTCAATTGTTGTTGATAAGGAAGAGAATTATTATAAAGTAGCTGTAAAGGATACCGGCATTGGTTTTGATGAAAAAACAGCAACAGAAATGTTCAATTCAAAGAATTTTTATACCACATCCGGGACAAATAATGAGGTAGGCTCTGGTTTAGGATTGATTTTATGTAAAGAGTTTGTAGAAAAAAACGGCGGTAAAATTTGGGCAGAGAGTAAACCTGATCAAGGAGCTTCATTTTATTTCACAATACCGGCATCAAATTTAAACGAATAAATTAGATTCACAATTCAGTCTTTTTTATTTCCCGTTGTTTTTGAGCATTGATAAAGCTATTAAGATTTTATTTTAACGCAACCGAAAGGGTTTTGATTCCGTCTATAAAAGAAAAAGATTATGAGCATGATTAAAAATAGATATTTAAGGTTTTACAATGCAGTTATAGTATCATTATTAGCTTTGTTGGGTTTTGCCTGTTCCAGCGGCTCAGATCCTGCTGTTGAGTACGGATCTCCATCAGCAAAATTTATTGTAAATGGCAATGTGTCGTCTGAAGAATCAAATGAGCCGGTTCGAAATATCAGAATTATCATGCAAAATGATACTGCTTATACCGATCAGGAAGGGAATTACCAGGTTGCTGACGATTGGGGATTCCCAACCGATCAAACCTATATCATAAAATTTACCGATATTGATAATGAGCTCAACGGTGCATACCAGGCTATAGATACTGTTGTGGAATTTAATGACCCTGAGTTTACCGGCGGAGACGGGAAATGGTATTCTGGTGAAACAACTAAAATATTAGATATTAAGCTTACTCCAAAAAAATGACTGTAACAAAAATTCCGATCAGGAAAAAGCTTGCCCTTCATCTTTTTAAAAAATACCGTAATAACGAAAGTAAACTCCATCAATTAAAATATATCCTTTGGGAGTGTACTTTACGATGCAACCTAAACTGTCTCCATTGCGGAAGCGATTGCAAAAAAGATTCTACCATAAAAGATATGCCTGCCCGTGATTTTTTCAGAGCAATCGACCAGGTAAAAGATATTATAAATCCTAATCATACTATGATCGTTTTAACAGGCGGAGAACCATTGTTGAGAAAAGATTTGGAGCAGATTGGTTTAAATTTGTACAAAAGGGGTTTCCCATGGGGCATGGTTACCAATGGAATGTTGCTTAACAAGAACAGGCTTGAATCTTTATTAAATTCAGGATTAAGGTCTGTAACTGTTAGTTTGGATGGGCTTGAAGAATCGCATAACTGGTTACGTGGAGTAAAAAGTAGTTACCAGAATGCAGTGCATGCCATTCAGTTATTAACTGAACAAACAAACCTGGAATACGATGTTGTAACCTGCGTAAATCAACGAAATTTTGGCGAATTAAATAGAATTAAAGGCCTATTGATCAATAAGGGTGTTAAAGCCTGGCGGATTTTTACTGTTTTTCCTATTGGCAGGGCGAGTGAGTATGATGAGTTACAATTGAAGCCAAAAGAATTTAAAGAACTTTTTGATTTTATTAAGCAAACCCGCAAGGAGAAAACTATTAAGTTAAATTATGGTTGTGAAGGTTTTTTGGGAAATTATGAAAGAGAAGTCCGCGATAATTTTTTTATTTGCCGTGCGGGGATAAATGTTGCATCTATTCTTGCTGATGGTTCAATTTCTGCCTGCCCAAACCTGAGAGATAATTTTATCCAGGGAAATATTTATCAGGATAATTTTGCAGAT
>JAWLEM010000350.1:0-2643 GCA_041686115.1 Bacteroidales bacterium | reverse complement strand
CACCAATGCCTATACCCACCAATGAGTGTTGAGCGTCTAATCCAGCTGTGGCATGTTTAATCCGTTCCGATAAAAAATCGATAAAATCATCAATTTGATGGTAATTTTTGGTAGGGAATGTTTCTTTCAACTTAACTTCACCACTTTCGCTCACTAATCCGTACGAAACGGTTGTGCCTCCTATATCAATTCCAATGGCTAGATTCTGCATATCTGAAAAATTTAATTGTTTATTTATTTTTAAATAAAGGTTGCAAAAACAAAAATACGAATATTGATTTGGATTTATTATCTTTAACCTGAAGTATTCATAAATATTATGAACTTTTTCACGAATGAAAGGAATAGTTAATTAGGTTAAATTATATTTTAAAAAATGTGTTATGAATAAGTTGGCGAGAAAAGTTGAAAAGATGATTATTTATTCACTTATTGTTATGATGGCGGGAATCCTTATTCTTGCAACCATTGAGCTGGGATATTACTTAATTAGGAGCATCCTTAGTTCCGATTATTTACTGATAGATTTGGATGAAATGATGGATCTGTTTGGTGTATTTATGTTGGTTTTAATCGGAATTGAATTGTTGGATACTATAAAAGTGTATTTACGCAGTAATATAGTACATGTCGAGGTAGTTGTGCTGGTTGCAATAATTGCGCTTGCAAGAAAAGTAATCGCTTTGAAAACAGAAAATATGGATGGTGATAAAATCATTGGCATTGGCATTTTAATTGTTGCACTTGGTGTTACCTATTACCTAATAAAAAGAGCCGGATTAATGGCTTGTAAAATGGATGATGATGACCTTGCAGATCCGCGTGAAGCATTGAGTAAAAGTGATGAAGATGAGTAGCCTAAGTTAATAATTTTGTAAAAGATTCTGTTTGGCAATATTTTTGAATTGAATTAACATATTTACAACTTTTTAAAAAAAATTACCCATGAAAATAACGTTAACCCGGATTTTTATTTTAATTGCAATAGTTGCATTTTGTCCGGCCCTGCATGCTCAGAAAAATGTTAAAGAAGTTAAAATGAATAATATCAGGGGTTTAGCCATCGGAGGGGATAACGAATCTATCGGACAGGTTACTCTCCGCGCTATTAACGAAGCCAAAGTTGAAGCGTTAAAACGTGCCGGAGTTGAAGAAAATATTGCTTCGTTTACCGATTATTTTCAGTCTGAAGATAATGAGAAATATGAAGAGCTTTTTACTTCTGATATTTTATCGGATATAAGAGGATCGGTAAAAGATATTGAAGTTGTTGAAGAGAGCAGGTCTTTTGACGATGCCGGAAGAATAAAAGTTGATGTACTCATTAATTGCACCGTAGTAAAATATATTACCGAAAAGGATGTTGCCTTTGATGCATGGGTAGATGGTGTGGGAATGTTTTATCCCAACAATTCTGATTTGAAATTTAAAATTAAACCATCGAAAGATACGTATGTGAAAATATTTATTTTTAGCGAAACTGATGCATTTCAGCTCTTTCCGAATGATTACGAGACGTCTTATTTGCTTAAAGGGAATAATCAATATTTTTTCCCTTCGGAACTAATGGATTATACCTTGTATACCGATAAAAAATCAGAAATACATCGAATGATTATGGTGTTTATGAAAGAGGATATTCCGTATACCCGCGATGTGGAATATAAAAATATAATCGATTGGATTTTTTCTATTCCACCCGATATGCGTGTAATTAAATCGTTTGGTTTTAGTGTGGTGAATGAAGATAAAATGAAAGATTGATCAACATTAATTGACTGATTTCCAAGTGTATTGGGTTAATATTTCTTCCGGATCAATGTTAATCCATCCCGTAAGGGTAAAATTACTTTTTCAATACGATGATCGTTTTTCACCCATTCGTTAAACTCAATTATGCCTTTGGTATATTCATCATCCGGCAATTCCTGTTCAATAACCTTCCCGCTCCAAAGTACATTATCGGCTAAAATAAATCCGCCGGGTTTTACATACTCCAGTACAGAATGGTAGTACTGTAAATATTCGCGTTTATCGCCATCAATAAAAACCAGATCAAATGGTTCGTCTATTTTTGGAATAATTTCCAGAGCGTTGCCAATGTGCAATTTTATTTGATTTTCCAGTCCGGCTTTATTAAAATATTTTCGGATAAACTGTTCCAGCTCATCATTGAGTTCAATAGTGTGCAGTGTGCCGTTATTTTTCAATCCTTTTGCCAGGCAAATAGCTGAGTAGCCTGTGTAAGTTCCTATTTCAAGGATTTTTTGGGGCTGAATCATTTTGCTAATCATTTCAAGGATTTTTCCTTGCAAATGCCCCGAAAGCATACGCGGGCGTAAAATTTTTAAATTGGTTTCGCGATTTAGTTCTGCCAAAACCGGATCTTCGGAGTCGGAATGGTTAAGGATGTAATCTTCTATATGAAAATAAAAATCAGACATGGGGATGAATTTTTAAATGCCTAAAGTGCCTTAATTGCCTAAAATTTTAAAAAAGTAAAGAATTAAGCAGGGCGATTTTGTTTCGTTACTGTCACACTGAGCATGTCGAAGTGTGACCAACTAATATAATTACTGATAAATCAACATTGATAATTGTCTTTCGTTTAGTACTTCATTGGCAATTTCCTGCAAATCGTCA
>JAWLEM010000349.1:0-2646 GCA_041686115.1 Bacteroidales bacterium | reverse complement strand
AGTCTTTTGGATTATATTGATCAAAACGGAGCTATGGTTTCTGTATATGAATTACAACTGGTACACGGGTTTACCTTCGATGATATTGAGATGATTTTGCCTTTTGTAACCATTTCGGACGAGTTACCCGAACGAAAATCATCGCTGAAAAATATTTTAAAATATGGTAATAACCAATTATTTATTCGTGGGCAGGATGTTCTGGAAGAGCAATCAGGTTATACCACTATTTCGGATTCTGCCCTGGCAGAAAATCCAAACTCACGTTATTTAGGTAGCTCATACAGATTTTATACAAGATATAAATTCCAATATAAAGATAAAGTATACTTTGGATTTACAGCCGAAAAAGATCCCGGAGAAGAGTTTTTTACAGGCAGCAATAAAAACGGTTTCGATTATATGTCGGGGCACCTGCAAATCAATAATATCGGGATATTTAAAACCATAACACTTGGCGATTTTGAAGCCAAATATGGACAGGGACTGGTATTATGGTCGGATTTTGGCATGGGAAAATCGCCTTATGTACTCAATACCAGGAAAAGAGCACAGGGATTACGAAAATATTCATCAACCAATGAAAATGTTTTTATGCGGGGTGCCGGAACTACTGTGTCATTTGACAATTTGGATATTTCAGCCTTTTTTTCTTATAAAAACATTGATGCTAATATTCAGGATAGTATTGATCATGAAATTGCAACAGTGACATCTTTCCAAAATTCAGGTATTCATGCTACTCCTTCTCAATTGGAAGATAAAAATGCCATTAATGAAAAAATTGCCGGAGGCAATATCACTTATAATCACTCTAATTTTAAACTGGGTTTAACCGGTGTGTACTACGAATATGGAGCCGAATTAATTAAAGATACAACCCCTGAAAATCAGTTCAATTTCAGAGGCAAAGAAAACACCAACTTGAGTGTAGATTATCAATTTAGTTTTAAAGATTTCTATTTTTTTGGAGAAGAAGCTATAAGTGCAAATGGGGCAAAAGCATTTTTAAACAGTATGCTGGTTAACCTTGCTCCACAGGTTTCCATGTCGGTTTTGCACCGTTACTATGACCGGGATTATCATGCAAATTACAGCAATGCATTTGCCGAAGGATCGAATGCTCGCAACCAGTCGGGATTATATTTTGGTTTAGAAATACATCCCATAAAACACTGGAAAATTACCAGCTACTTCGATACTTACAGGTTTTTATGGCTTAAGTTAGGAGTTGATGCGCCATCAAGTGGAAATGAATGGTTTGTGCAAACCGATTATAATCCTACCAGAGATTTTAGCCTTTACCTTAGGTTAAAAAATGAAGTTAAACAGAACAATGAAAATACAGAATCGGGAATTGATGAATTGGCCGATGAAAGCCTTTTGAAAGCGCGTTTACATCTGGTATACCAAATAAACAAACAACTGGCGATTAAAAACAGAATTGAAACAACAAAATACCAGAAGGGAAATACAAGTGCAGAATATGGATATATGGTTTATCAGGATATTTTTTACGTTTTAGAAAAACTCCCTTTATCATTCAATGCACGCTTTGCTGTTTTCGATACGGAATCTTATAATACAAGAATTTATGCTTACGAAAGTGATATTTTATATGCTTTTTCTATTCCGGCGTACTATTCAAAAGGAACCAGGTTTTATTTTAACGTTAAATATTCGGTAGCCCAATTTATCGATTTGTGGATTAAATATTCGCAAACCTATTATTCAGATATGGATGTTATTTCGTCGGGGTTAAATCAAATCAATGGCAATACAAAATCGGAAGTTAAAGCCCAATTACGTATTAAATTTTAATTAGATTTTCCAAAATGACTAGATTTCGTGCTTTTTCCTGACTTTAATATCTTTAATATTTAACTGTAACGTGGTCATTCCCCTGAAACAATTTTCATCGACAGAATAACAAATATCAAAAAAATCGCCAGAATGGATATACTCATAAAGATTGGACTGCTGAAAAGCTATAGCTGCATATTTTTTAAAGGGGTCATCCTCTTGTATTAGCGAAAGCTTTAAATGTTCTTTACTAATTCCGACAATTCGCCCTTCTCCATTATCTGCCACATCCTTAGTAACAAATACCGGAGCCATATTTTCGGGGCCGAAAGGCTGGAACTGTTTCAGTATCCGGTAAAACCTGGGAGTAATTTCACTGAGCTTCAGTCCAGAATCAATTTCCACCTGTGGAATAAGCTGTTCGTCACTTATTTTTTCACTCACTACCTTTTCAAACCGATCTCGAAATTCATTTATTTTATCAATTTGTAAGGTTAAACCTGCAGCATACATATGGCCGCCAAAGTTTTCCAGCAAATCACTACAGGCTTCTATAGCCTGGTAAATATCAAATCCTACAACCGACCTTGCCGATCCGGTAGCTACTCCATTGGATGCTGTTAAAATAACTGTTGGCCGGTAATATGTTTCTATTAACCTGGACGCTACAATACCAACTACTCCTTTGTGCCACTGTGAATTATATAATACGGTTGTTTTTCTTTCACCCATCTCCTGCTCTTGTGAAAGGAGCCTTAATGCTTCCTGGGTAATACTGCGATCGATATTTTTCCGTGCATCATTAAAGAAATTAACACTATTTGCAACAGACTTAGCCCTTGC
>JAWLEM010000348.1:0-2673 GCA_041686115.1 Bacteroidales bacterium | reverse complement strand
CTTAAAAATTTAAATGTTTATGATATAATCGTCTAAGCAATTCTAACATTTACTGCATTTAATCCTTTTTTTCCTTCTTCAAGGTCAAAAGTAACTTCATCATTCTCCCTAATACTGTCTTTTAATCCGTTTGAATGTACAAAATACTCTTTTGTTGAATCTGCGTCTTTAATGAATCCAAATCCTTTTGCATCATTAAAAAATTTTACTGTTCCTTTATTCATGATATTGTTTTTAATTTAGTGCAAGTTAGTCTTTATAATCTTTAAACCAACTTATATTTATAAATAAGTTTAATTATTCACTGTTAATCAGCTTTTATAAAATATCTATTTTGGATCAACCGGTACGATTCCCGGCATCTCTCCAATAATAATACGTAGAGTCTTAACTCATGCTGATTGCTTTTCTTAATTCTTTCATCGAAATTCCCAGATTATTTGCTATAGTTTTTAACAAATCATCCTGGTTTGTATCTCTCCAGTCTAGATCAGCATTATTTAACTGAGCATATTTTTTCTTGAGTTTGATTTTAACTTCATTCCATTTAATAACATCTTTTTCTTTGCTCATTTTATTTGTTTTTAATCGTGAAATTCTTCAGAGCTGTTCCAAGATCATTCATATCCCTGTTGAATTCATTTTTAAACGAATTCCATTTGTCGATTTCATCATCTTTAAAGTCATTTAGTTTTGTTTTCAATAAATCACTTTTTTGTTCCAGTTCTTCTATTTTTTCCTCGTAAGTTGCTCTGGCATCCTCTTTCTCAGTAGCAATTTTTGCTTTTAGGTCTGCTATGCTTTGGTCGTAAGCACTGATTTTAAGTTCAGATTCTTTTCTAAATTGTACAATAGAATCTTTTATGGCCTGGTTAAGTTCCAGTTCTGCCTGAACTACGTTTTCTTTTGCCTCGTCAACTTTTTCAGCAGAAGACTGGCAACTCATAAATACTGTTCCAGCCATAAAAACTGTTACGGCCAGGGCTAAAATTGTTTTTTTCATCTGTTTAAAATTTTTAGTTTGCTGAAAATGAAGAAACTAATCCCGAAAACTTTCGGGACTTCACATTCAGGAACTCCCGATGAATTTTAATCATTTTCGTATGTGTCCCGATAGCTATCGGGATTAAAATGTTAAAATTCATGGTCGTTTCATAATTATTGTTTTAAGTATGCAATTAGATTATTGCCAATTACAAAGATAGGTGTCCTTTGTAGTAAACCTGTTACATAAATTTAATGATAAGTTACATCATTCACACATTTTCAAATCTGTACTTTTAACATCCGGGTTGTTTTTTATCACTCCTGTTTAATGTCGTACCTACGGCACTTTGTCCATTCATTTGTCATATTTTTTACCATAATTACGTCGCTCCGCGACTTTTTAGTCCCGTTAGGGATGATATTTTGGTAAAAATTAACCGCACACCAATGATTTTTTATTTTTGAAATTGTTCATTAATTTTAGATAGCAACAATTCTTTGTTAAGCGGTTTGCTTATAAAACCGGAACAACCAGATGCTAAGGCTCTATTTCTGTCAGCTATAGTAGAGTATGCTGTTTGGGCTATTATGGATAATTCAGGCCTTAATTTTTTTATCCGCATGGTTGCTTCGTAGCCATCCATTCCCGGCATTTTTAAATCCATCAGCACCAAATCAATATGCGGGTTAGATTGGCATAACTCAACGGCTTCGATGCCATTTACAGCCCTGATGATGTTTATTCCGGAATCCAATAACATTTCTTCAAGCAGTAAAAAATTAGAGATTTCATCTTCGGCAATTAATACTGTTTTGGGGTTTAATTTAAGATTTAATCCATTAACAGATGGGGTTTCAGGGGTTTTTTCCGGTTTTGTATTTTTGTAAGGAATGGTAAAATAAAATACCGAGCCTTTATCCATTTCGGAAGTTAACCACATTTTACCGCCAAGCAATTCAACATAGGCTTTTGAAATGGACAGTCCCAACCCTGAACCGCCAAAATTTCGTGTAGCGGTGGTTTCAACCTGGCGAAACCGATTAAATATTATTTCTTGCATATCCGGCGGGATACCCATTCCGGAATCTTCAACATAAAATTCCAATTGGTTATCCTTTACGGTATATCCAAAATTAACAGAACCCTGTTGGGTAAATTTAAGGGCATTGCCTACAAGATTGCTGAGTATTTGCGTTAGTTTGGTTGCATCGGTAATAATCGTTGCCTCATCTTCGTGCAGGCTGGATTTCAAATTAAGCGTAACATCCTTTTTGCTGGCTTTTTGGGAAAATTGCTCATGTATAAGTTTACCTATTGAATTTATGTTGATTTCATTTTCCTGAATTTTTTCCTGCCCGGCTTCAATAGTTGAAATGCTAATTATATCATCAATAATGGAAAGCAACTGGCCGCTGCTTTGTGTAATTATTTCGGCATACTGTTTACGTTTTTCGGATGTTAAATCGGGGTCGTTAAAAAATCTTGAAAAGCCAACAATCGCATTCAAGGGTGTTCTGATTTCGTGCGAAATATTGTTCAGGAACGCGGTTTTTAGGCCATCGCTTTCCTCGGCTCTGTCCCTGGCATTGATCAATTCGTTTTCTAATTGTTTTCGTTCTGAAATATCGCGGCAACTGCCATAAATCCATCCATTGGGCAGTAGAACGGCATTCAGGTCTGTTTCT
>JAWLEM010000347.1:0-2678 GCA_041686115.1 Bacteroidales bacterium | reverse complement strand
ACAAGATACAAGATACAAGAAAAACAATAAATCTTACAAATAATCAAATTGTCTGCATACCATACGGCATGTAAACCGAATGGCACGGCTTGCCTGCCGTTAGGAATGGTAAACTAATTTACAATATTTCGCGCCTTCGCGTCCTAGCGGTAAAAAAAAATGCAGGATACAGGATACATGATACAATAATCAATTATCAATTATCAATATATTTGAGTACAATTTTACAACTTTACCAATAAACTATTAAATCAATTACCAATTTACCATCTTGCCTGCATACCATACGGCATGTAAACCGAATGGTATGGCTTGCCTGCCGATTAGGCAGGTTTACAAATTCCTTCGCGTCCTAGCGCCTTTGCGGTAAGAAAAAGGCCCGAAAATGATTTCGAGCCTTTTTTATTTTATTCAAAGCGATTTATTTTTTATTATTATTTAATTGAAATTCTACAAAATCTCGCTGAGCTTTAATCAGGTTAATGGATTGTAACAGGAAGTTTTTTAACTCATTTAGAATTCCAAGATATAGTATACTTATTCTGGTTCCTGTTTCCTGATGTTTAATGCGTTTAACCTGTTTTTTTCTTGCTGTTTTTAAATTAGCTAAAACATCCTGTTGTTTCTCAATCAGTTCTGGTACATTTTCAAAAGTATTATTTTCAATGGTATGAATAATTAATTCAAAAAGTTCGTTTGTACTATCCTTTAGCTCATTTAATTCATTTACCTGGTCAGGAATTAATCCTTTATGGTGATTATCTATGTGGTCATAACTGGGGTTTGAAATAAAAGTAAGTGCATGCGCCATTTCTCTTAGATAATCAATAACCTGCACATAGTAGTGTCCCGTTTCGGCTTCCTCTTCATAAAGTTTTTCCAGTGTATTATGTACTGTTTGTTTTAAATATCTTGCTTCTTCGTTTAAAGTATCAACATCCTTACAAACGGTTTTTAATAATTTTCGGTCTTCTTTGGTTAACCCTACTATAGTTTGGTTTAATACTTTAATTACAGCCTTTAGCATATTACGTACTTCAAGTGTACATTTTGTTCTTATATTTTCGGCATGTAATTCTTCATCAGCTAATGTTTTAATTCTTTCTTTTTCAGATTCTTTTTTCTTAAAGAAAATATGTGTTCTGATCAAAATAAATAAAGCAAGAGCAATAAATATTCCAATGGCAATACCACCACCATAACTAATTAATAAGGCAATAATAAAGGCAGCGGTAAACGCAGTAAATGCAGTAATAAACCATCCTCCGATAACGGTGATTACACCGGTAATTCTATAGACAGCACTTTCTCGTCCCCATGCCTTGTCAGCTAAAGATGTACCCATAGCCACCATGAAAGTAACGTATGTGGTTGATAATGGAAGTTTTAATGATGTTGCGAATGCAATTAAAACACTGGCAACGGTTAAGTTAACAGAAGCTCTAACCATATCGAATGAAGGTGCATCTTTTTGGTTTTTTAAACTATTTTGATATTCGGAAGGGTCAAATCTTTTCTCCAGAAATTTCTTGGTAGTTTTTGGTAAAATTTTATCTGTTGTATTGCTTATATCTAATGCAGCTTTTACTAAAGTTCTGGAAAGCATACTGGATCCAAACCTTTCATTACCTGAGCTTTGCCTGCTTAAGTTGACTTCAGTTTCTGTTACTCTTCTGGCTTTTTTCGAAAGCCATAAAGTAATAACCATAACCATACCTGCAATTAACAGTAAGAGCGTATTTGCTTTGGCTTTTCCTGTTAATGCTACCATTAATAATCCGTTAGGATCGGTAGTGGGGTCAGCCATAAAAGCCTGGTATGACTTTAAACCTGCCAGCGGTACGCCAATAAAGTTTACCAGGTCGTTACCCGCAAAAGCCATTGCCAGTGCAAAAGTACCTACTAGAACTACTAATTTTAATATATCTAATCGTACCAACCAATAGAGTATTTGCAGCAGGATGGTCCATCCAACAAAACTGTAAAATATGATTAATGTAGCGTTTGTTTTAATCCATTCAGCAGTGGCATCTGTTAAGAATGATGTTCCTTTGGCTCCTTTGATTAAAATAAAATAAGTGATTGCTGTAATTGCAATTCCACCCCATATGGCACCAAAATATTTAAAAGTACGTTTGTAATTAAAAGAAAAAAACAACCGTGTAATATACATAATAATAGATCCAACTGTAAAGGCAACAACTACCGACAAAAGTATTCCGGAGATAATGGCTAAAGCTTTTGCCGAATTGATATAATTGCTCATTTCTGACAGACTTTCTCCAAGCCTGCTAATTTTTACAATAGATACGGCTACAGCCGATCCTAAAAGTTCAAAAACAATAGATACTGTAGTTGATGTAGGTAATGCCAGAGTATTAAAAATATCGAGAAGCAAAATATCAGTAATCATTACCGCCAGGAAAATGATCATGATTTCTGAAAAATAAAACTGGTCAGGATGAAAAATTCCTTTTCTTGCAACTTCCATCATTCCGCTCGAAAAAGTTGTTCCAATTATTATTCCAACACTAGCTATAATCATTATAACATAGCGGGGAGCAACTTTCGAACCTATCGCAGAATTTAAAAAGTTTACTGCATCGTTACTAACACCTACAATTAAATCTGAAATTGCTAAAGCAAAGAGAATGACTACAATAATCAGGTAAAAATTT
>JAWLEM010000346.1:0-2690 GCA_041686115.1 Bacteroidales bacterium | reverse complement strand
GGGCCTGTAATTACATTTTCTTCAAATATAATTCCATTTCTTCCGTCAATATAGCATCCTTTTGCATATCCCGGATATTTTGTTCCACGTTTTATCTTTTCAGGACATTTAATCTGCGAAGTGAAATGTACTGGCCAGGGAGTTTTTCTGTTATACCCGCAAATCTTTTGTTTGTAAGCATAAAAAAAAAGGCGTTTAACAGAATAGTTTGAATCTTTTTTACTTAACTCTTGGTAAAAACATCCTAAAATAATATAAGCAAGTTTTTTAAACATTTTTATCATATTGAATCTTCATAATTCTGTATCCAATAACTGCCAGTGTAATGTATAAGATCGCTCCGGCAAATGATACACTCAGAAGCATTACTTTAAAATCTTTCGATTTTGAAAGTAATATCATAATTAAAATTATGGCTAAATATACGATTTGCCAAATTAATAAGATATCATTTTTGCGTGTTAACGAAAAAATATTGCTTACACTACGCATGGCAAAACCCGCAATGGTTAATGGCGCCAGATATTTTGCTATTGAACCTGCAATTTCCCAATCATTACCCAATACAAATCCAAAAATTTCTTCGCCCCAAAAAATTACAGGTATCATGGCTAAACAAGCAATAATGAAATTTGAAAAATAGGATATTAAATAAAGCTTAACCTTTTGATTGGTTTCGTTTATTTTTTGATAAAAGACAGAAGTAAAGGATTGGCTTATTAAACTTAAAGGATAGTTAATGACTTTATTGGCATTGGTATAAAATCCTACAAGGGTTGTGGAGTAAAAAAGATTTAAAACATAAATTAAAATATCAGTTGAAATCGTATTTAAAAATCCCATCGGAGCAGAAAAAAACGGGAAATTCCGGTTTTCGCTTAACTCTTTCTTAATCGTTTCTGAGCTGGTGTTTTTCAGGGCTGTTTTTTCCTGTCGGTAAAATTTTAACGCAAACATAACAACTTGTAATGCTTGTGAAATAATATGCCCAAAAAATAAACCGAGAGATTTTACATAATAAAACAATCCGATTGTAATGTTTACAACGGCATTACTACTTGATTTATATATTTTAATTTTAGCCTGCAGTTTAAATTTCTTCTCTCGTGTATACCACTGTGCAAAAACATTAGCAAAAGCAAGAATAAAAATACTAAGCGGAAGAAAATAAAAATAGAAGGGTTGTATAAATTCCGATAATCGATTCTGTGTATTTTTAACAATTAATAAAAGAATAAGGATTAAGAAAGAAAAGACTAAAGCTATCCGGAATATTGCTTTTATGATGGCGATAGCATTTTCTTTTTTTTCAGGCAGCATAATGGCAAGTTCATACCTGCCGGTTGAAATAGTAGCAAGAATATTAGCAATGCTTAGATAAATGGCAAAGAATCCAAAATCTTCAGGTGTATAAATTCGGGTTAAAACAGGAATAGAAATGAGCGCTATTATTTGAGCAACAGTAGCTCCGGACAATAAAGTAAAAACATTTTTAATGAATTCACTTTTAAGAATTAAAATCCGATTTTTTTTAAGCATTTGGAGTTAGCTTGGTTTTGCAACTATTCCTTCAAACTCTCAAAATCTATTTCTTTGGTATGATTTTGCTCCGTAATCCTACCATTTTCAAATTTTACGGTTCGGGCTGTAAATTTTTTTACCATGTTATAATCGTGGGTTGCCATAATAACAGCACGCCCGTTGTTGCTAATGTCAAATAATATTTTCATCAGGTTTTCCGATGTTTCGGGGTCAAGGTTGCCTGTGGGCTCATCAGCTAAAATAATTTCAGGGTCATTTAATAATGCCCGGGCTATTACAACTCGTTGTTGCTCGCCGCCCGAAAGTTGGTGAGGCATTTTGTATCCCTTAAAGCTCAATCCTACGCGGTCAAGTACAGCGGCAATACGGTCGTTAATTTCATTTTTGTTTTTCCATCCCGTAGCCTTTAGCACAAACAGTAAATTATCAAAAACACTTCTGTCGGTAAGTAATTTGAAATCCTGGAATACAATCCCTAATTTTCTTCTAAGATAAGGTACCTGTTTTATTTTTAATTGGGTTAGATCGTAACCGGCAACTTTACCTTCCCCTTCTTTTAGTGGTATTTCGGCATTAATGGTTTTTATTAAACTGGTTTTTCCACTGCCTACCTTACCAATAAAATATACAAACTCGCCTTTGCTAATCGATAAGTTAACATCCTTTAAAATTAGGTTATCTTTCTGGAAGATTTCTGCATTTTCAAATTCAATAATTGTATCTAATGCCATATGATGATTGATTTATGAATATTTATCAAATGTCTATATTGTATTTGCGGGTATGATTTTTTTTGTAAAACCATTATAACTTATAGAGTATCCCAAAAGGAGCCATTTTTATTAACTCATCAATTTTGTCTTTATAAGTATCCAAACCAAATTTTTTAATCTGATTATCAGGATTATTTGTTTTAAAATGTGCAATTAAAACAAAATCATCATCCCTGATTTGAATATAATCGGGAATTTTATCTGTTCCTTGTGTTTTTAAAAAATACATGGTATACTATTTGCTTATGTACAAATGTAGCTAAAAATTCAAAATAGAAATAAGAATTGTTAATAAGTAAATAATAATAGCCTTAAACAGATAATATTTCACGAAATTAACAGTTTTATGTTAATTAAAAAGGCTTAATATCAAAG
>JAWLEM010000345.1:0-2701 GCA_041686115.1 Bacteroidales bacterium | reverse complement strand
AAGATAGAAAAAATATATTTGGATTATCAATCCCGCTCTTCGGTTATGCTTAGCCGGATTCTGGCAAAAAATTTCTGGAAAATTGATGTGGAATGGGCAGATACTTCCGAAGGATTTATTGAAAAAATAAAAGATAAAGAAGCGGCAGTAATTATTGGAGACAGAGCCCTGGAATCAGAAACAAAATTTCCGTTCGTATATGATTTAGCCGAAGAATGGATAAAATACACCGGATTACCATTTGTTTTTGCAGCCTGGGTAGCCAATAAGCCAATTGATGAACGTTTTAAAACTGAATTTAATTTAGCCCTAAAATCCGGATTAAACCATATCGACGATATGCTAGAAAAATATGATGTTTCTTATCTGCCCGGGCATATTGATGCGAAAGAATACCTGATAAATAATATAGATTTTAATCTGGATGATAAAAAACAAAAAGGAATGCAACTATTTTTAAAATTAGCAAACGATTTTAAATAATTATTCGGAAATTAGCCTTTGACTAAATAAAAAAATACAATGAAAAAATCAATCCTTATCATTTTCATTTCAGTTTTTGCCGTTTTAAATGCTTTGGCAAACTCTGACACAACTCATATTGCCGACACATCAAAAAATATCGTTTATGTTTTTAGCATTAATGAAGATATTGCACCACCTATGTGGCGGCAAACCCAAAAAAGTTTTGAAGAAGCCTATTCGCTAAATGCCAGTTATATTATTATAAAGCTAAACACTTATGGCGGCATGGTTAATATGGCAGATTCCATAAGGACAAAAATCCTGGAAAGCCCGGTTCCGGTTTACGCTTTTATAACCAATAATGCAGCATCTGCCGGCGCATTAATAGCCATTGCGGCAGATAGCATCTATATGAAAAAAGGAGCTAAAATAGGTTCAGCTTCGGTGGTTGACCAAACCGGAAAAATAATGCCGGAAAAATACCAGTCGTACATGCGGTCTACAATGCGCGCAACAGCTGAAGCCCACGGGAAAGATACAATTATTACAGGTAATGACACGATTATTAAGTGGCATCGCGATCCAATTATTGCAGAAGCCATGGTTGATCCATCGTTTTTTATCGAGGGAGTTTCTGATACCGGAAAAATTGTTGCCTTTACTGCCAGCGAAGCAATGGAAAATGAGTATTGTGAGGCTATTTTGGAAAGTGTTCAAGAGGTGGTAAAACATGCTGGAATAAATAACCCGGAAATTATAGAATATAAACCAACACCACTCGAAAAATTTATTGGATTTCTAATAAGCCCGGCAATTCAAGGGATTTTAATTATGCTTATTGTTGGTGGAATTTATTTTGAATTACAGTCGCCCGGGATTGGGTTTCCTTTGGCAGCAGCAATTTTTGCAGCCATCTTATATTTTGCACCCCTTTATATTGAGGGACTTGCCGAAAACTGGGAAATGGTAATTTTTATAGTTGGGCTCATATTAATTGTTTTAGAGATTTTTGTTATTCCCGGATTTGGTATTGCAGGAGTTAGTGGAGTTATACTGGCATTTACCGGATTAGTGCTTAGTATGGTCGATAATATTATTTTTGAATTTGAATTCCACCTTATTGAAGCGATAGGAATGGTCCTTAAATCTTTTCTGGTAGTTGCCATTTCAATCTTCTTAGCATTTATATTATCACTTTATCTAAGTCAAAAAGTGCTGACATCCAATACATTTTCCTGGATTGTCCTTAATTCAACACAAAGAAAAGATGAAGGATATGTAGGAGTTGACAGCAAACAAAAGGATGTAATAGGGCAAACAGGTATTGCATTAACCAATTTAAGGCCCAGCGGTAAGGTAGAAATTGAAGATGAAACCTACGACGCAAAGTCAGAAATTAGTTTTATAGAAAAAGGGGCAAAAGTAAAGGTAATCAATTATAGCTCAGGCCAGATTTATGTTATAAAAGTTGAAGAATAGATGATGGATAAAAAATTTGTATTAAGAGATTATAAAAACAGCGATTATAAAAAATTAAATGAATTATGGCAGGAAACCGGTTTAGGAGGCAGACAAAGAGGCGATGATGATATAATTATTGCACTAAGCCTGAAAATCGGTGGTAAATTAATTGTGATTGAAAATACTGAAACCCATGAAATAATCGGATCATCATGGATGACCTTCGATGGTCGAAGGATTCACTTGCACCACATTGGTGTTAAAACTAAATATCAAAACCGGGGATTTGGGAAATTACTAACTATAGAATCTTTAAAATACGCAAAAGAAAGAGGTTACCAAATAAAACTCGAAGTTCATCAATCGAATAAAAAAGCCATTTCGATATACCAAAAGCTTGGATTTAAATTTTTAGGCGATTACGATGTTTATATTGTAAGAGACTTAAATTCTATCAATTTTTAATGTTAAAATTTCTTAAAATTGAGTTTTAATTTTTTTCTCCGGAATTATTTGAGTAATTTTATAGACCGTGTCTAACTATAAAAAAACATGTTATGACAATCACATTCAACGAGTTACGTAAGATCAAAGACCGTTTGCCACATGGAGCAATTAGAAAAATTGCGAACGATTTAAACTTAAATGAGGAAACGGTAAGGAATTACTTCGGCGGTACAAATTATCGTGAAGGCGAGAGTGCCGGAATTCATTTTTCACAAGGCCCTGATGGGGGAATTGTAAAAATTGATGACACGACTATACTAAATATGGC
>JAWLEM010000344.1:0-2702 GCA_041686115.1 Bacteroidales bacterium | reverse complement strand
GCCATAGGACAACCTTTACAATAATCTTCCGGGTTATCAATAATTAAAATTTCGTTATTTTGATGATTCCTGTAACATTGAAAAGTTTCCTCATTTTTCAATCTCATTTTAAAATCATCATAACATTTATCAAAGCCCTTATGTGCCCCTCCCGAAAATTTTCCATTCTTATATAAATTAATCATGGAGGTTGAAAAGCCCATATGATTAACAGCAATATTGCAAAATTGCTGAATTAATTTTTGCTGTGACGGAACATCAACTCTGAGTTTGTTTAACTCTTTAAATCCATATAGGATCTTATTTAAATTTTTTAAGCGGTTTTCCTGCTGTTTTTTCACGGTAATATCACGAAAACTCCAAATGCTACCCACAATTTTGCTTTTTGAAATAATTGGCTTTGAATATCGTTCAAACACTCTTCCATCCTTAAAGGATAAAATATCAAAATCAATATTTGTGGTTTGTTTTAATGCATCGATTTTTTCTAAGAATTGCGCTGAATTAATCAATTGAGGGAGAATAATATCAAGAAATTCTTTATAATGCGATGCTGTTCTTTTGGAGGCAGGAATTTTCCACATTTCAAAAAACCGGGTGTTGACATAATCAATCCTTCCATTCTCACCGGTAACCAATATGCCATCGGCTGTTGATTCAAGTACTGATTTAAAAAACAGTTGCCTTTTTTCTATCTCATCACGCTGTTTTATAATTTCGACCGTGCTTTTTTCCAGATCCCCTTTATGATTCGAAATTTCTTCCAGTAGCGACTCCAACTCTTCATTCTGAGCAAGATACTCTTTATTTAGCGAATAATATTCATCGGAAATTTCTTTTTGTTTTAATTCACTTTTTTTGATTTCAGTAATATCGGTAAATATAGTGACAAAATATTCTTTTCCAGGGCTGTAAGCCAAAACTTTAAACCACTTTTTTAAGGCTTTTGAGTACTGAACAAAACTACTTTTTTCCTGATTTAGTGAAATTTCACCATATATTTTGATCCAGTTAAATTTATCTGTTAAAATAACAGGTAATACCTCGGTTACCCTTTTATCAATAATTGCTGTTCGTTTAAGGCCTGTTATTTTTTCGAAAGACTTATTTACATCTATAAAAATATAATCGACAGGAATATTATTTTCAAGTACAATTTTATGCAATGCATATCCCTGTGACGAATAATCAAAAATCTCACCAATTTTTTCTAAATAAGAGGGTTTCATATAGAAAAGCAGTTAAAAAAATGAACACCTGAAAAAGCTAAATATAATTGCACAAGATAGAAAATAAATTATCAATAGTAACAGGTTTAGTAAAATAATCCGTACAACCTGCGCTGATATATTTTTCACGATCATGTATCATTGCATGAGCTGTTTGTGCTATAATTGGAATTTCTTTATTAAACTTTCGTATCTCGCGGGTGGCATCATCACCATTTATCCCGGGAAGTTTGATATCCATTAAAACGGCATCAAAAATATCGCTGTTTTTTAATATCCTTACAGCCACTTCGCCATTTAAAACAACAATCGTATTAGCCCCTGTATCGGCTAATGCTTCAACCAGAAGATCTGCACTATAAGGGTCATCTTCAACGATAAGAACTGTTTTTTCTCTCCAGTCAGGCTTGCTGTTATTCTTTGTTTCCCTTAAATTCATACTGCTTTTTTATTAGGTTCTGTTATTGTAACAGGTATTGTAAAACAAAAAAAACTCCCCAGGTTAACTTCAGACTCGAACCATATTTCACCCCTCAGAAAATCCACCAATCCTTTGGCTATAGATAAACCTAACCCTGTACCCCCGTACTTACGTGATATAGATTCGTCTGATTGCCGGAAGTTTTGAAAAATGATAGCCGACTTTTCCTTTTCAATCCCTATACCCGTGTCTTGTACATAAAATTGTAGTTTGTCTTTGCCGGATTTTAAGCATCCCATTTCAACTACACCCTTTGGAGTAAACTTAAGGGCATTGCTAACCAAAACATTCAATATTCCATTCAATTTTTCATAATCGGATAAAAATGAAAAAGTTTTACCTAATGGGTTACGAATTATAAAATCAACATTATCTTTTTTCCCAATTAAAAATTGATTGTCATCATATACATGCTCAAATAAATCACTTATGTTAATCTCACGCTCATTATATTTCAGCTGCTCTGCTTCTATTTTCGATATTTCTAACAAATTATTGATCACCTGTAACAACTGAATACCACTTTGATGAATTACTTCAATAAAATCACTTACCCTATCCGTTGGTGTATTATCAGATTTAATCAATTGGGTAAAACCCAGTATCCCGTTTAACGGAGTTCTTAGTTCATGCGATATCATGGCCAGGAAGGAATCTTTTAAAAGATCCGATTCGTTTGCTTTCTTATTGGCAATCTGCAACTGCTTGTTTTTTTCTTGTAATTGTTCATTCTGCTTTTCAATTTTTTCGTAATAATCAGCTATCTCATGACGAATTTTAGCATGGTCACGTTGTACTTCAAGGTTAAATAATGTATAGGCAATATCCTCGGCTAATGATTCCAGTAAATCTTGTTCTTTTACAAAAAGTTTATACTCCACAGGAGGAATAATGCAAATCATTCCATAAAAATTCTGTTGAAACTTTACCGGGATTACCAGGCGTTCCTGGTTTTCAAATTTATCTTTTAAAAAACAATCAAAACAATTAAT
>JAWLEM010000343.1:0-2714 GCA_041686115.1 Bacteroidales bacterium | reverse complement strand
CACCCAATTTTTTAGCGAATCTGTTTTTATGTCTTTGCTGTCTTTTGTAATTGCTATTGTGCTGGTAATTTTACTTATTCCCAAATTTAATGTACTATCAGGCAAAGAATTATCGATAGAAGTTTTAACAGACCCGTTTATTATAAGCTTATTAATTGGGGTTGCTGTTATAACAGGATTAATTGCAGGCAGTTATCCATCTTTGTATTTATCGTCTTTTAAGCCTTTAAAAGTTTTAAAAGGCAAACTTAGTAATGGTGCCAAAAGTTCGGCATTAAGAAAAACCTTGGTTATTGTTCAGTTTACATTATCGGTGGCTTTAATTATTTCAACCATATTAATATCCAAACAAATCAAATTTATTAAAGATAAAGATTTGGGATATAATAAAAACCATTTAATGTATTTGGTGATGAATAATAATACCCGAAAGAATTATGAAACAATAAAACAACAACTATTACAAAACAAAAATGTTAAATCAGTAACCACAAGCCGGGTGCTGCCCATTTATGCATGCCCGTCGGTGTCACTCAGTCAATGGGAAGGAAAAAGTGATGATTTTAGCATGCCACTGCATTTTATTGATATTGGTTTCGATTTTATTAAAACCATGGAGATTGATATTGCTGAAGGACGTTCTTTTAGTGAACTAAGAGCCTCAGATACCATAAACTCAGTTATTGTTAATGAGGAGGCTGTTCGAAAAATGGGTATGAAAAATCCTATTGGTAAGAGCATTCATTTTTGGGGCGAATCCAAATATATTATTGGCGTAATGAAAGATTTTAATTTTAACAATATTAAAAATAAAATAGCACCATTGTTATTGTATATTAATCCAAACGAAGCCCGATACTGCTTTATCAGGGTTGATTCAGAAAAAATGGATAAAACATTAAATTATGTAGAGGATACCTGGAAAACTTTTGAACCAGATTATGATTTCAACTATAAGTTTTTAGATGAAACGCTTAATCAACTTTACCTGGCAGAACAAAGAAGCAATAAATTAATTAATTACTTTACCATATTCGCAATTTTAATTTCTTGTCTAGGCATCTTTGGTTTATCATCGTTTATGGCCGAACAAAAAACAAAAGAAATTGGAATAAGAAAAGTTATGGGGGCAACAGTTCCCTCTATTATAAAATTATTCACCATCGAATTTATCAAATTAGTTATTATTGCCAATATTATAGCCTGGCCTATAGCATGGTTTGCCATGAATAAGTGGCTTGAAAATTTTGCGTATCATACCCATTTAGTCTGGTGGATGTATGGTTTAGGTGCTGTGTTATCATTAACAGTGGTTATTGTTACAATAAGTTATCAATCTTATAAAGCTGCTATTAGAAATCCAGCAACCAGTTTACGGTATGAATAAAATTTAAATTCAGATTTTGTTTTAATTAATGTAAAGTCTATCTTTGTTTATTAATAAAAATTTTAATGAAACAAATCAATAACAATAACTTTTCGAATAATGCTGTAAATATTAATTTACCGCCCGGAAGGTTATTGTAAAAACAAAAATATTTGCGTTTAACTTTAACCTTCCCTAATCCGGAAGGTTTTTTTATTTTAAATTAAGTAAGTAATGATTTTTTCTAATAACATTAATAATAATAATCGTCCTCCTCCACAGAGAAGGTAATATTTAATTATATCCTTATAAACCCTTCTCTGTAAAATCAGTGAAGGGTTTTTTGTTTAAATGTTTAACCCTTAAAATAAATTAAAATGTTAACTACAATTAAAACCCGCAAATTATTTACGTACAAAATCGAAATCGAAAAAGTGTTATTCGAATTAAAGGATTTTTTTAAGAAAAGCCTTTGTGAAAACCTACAATTAATGGAAGTAAGTGCGCCATTGATTTTAAAACCAGGAACCGGAATAAATGATGATTTAAATGGAGTTGAAAAGCCTGTGAGTTTTATTGCTAAATCGTTTCCCGGTTGTAAACTGGAAATTGTTCAATCATTGGCTAAATGGAAAAGATTAAAATTAGCCGATTTAGAGATGCCCGAAAATATGGGTATTGTAACAGACATGAAAGCTTTGCGACCCGATGAGATTATTAGCCCGATACATTCAGTTTTAGTCGACCAGTGGGATTGGGAAAAAAGAATTACTGTAAAGGACAGAACAATAGATTACTTAAAATTAGTTGTTCAAAACATTTATCGTTCTATAAAAGAAACCGAGAAACATTTGGCTGCACTTTTTCCTTTATCAGAAGTTTTTTTGCCTGAAAAGATTACATTTATTCATTCCGAAGAATTACAATATCGCTTACCAAAGCTTACACCTCGTGAGAGAGAGAAAGTTGTGGCCAGAGATCATGGAGCCGTTTTTATTATTGGAATAGGGCATGAACTTTCTGATGGGATTCCTCACGATTTACGTGCCCCTGATTATGACGACTGGTCGACAGTTACAATAGATAACTACAGGGGCCTAAATGGTGATATAATTGTATGGAATCCTGTTTTGGAAACCGCTTTTGAAATATCGTCTATGGGAATAAGAGTTGATAAATCAGCTTTATTATACCAGCTAAAATATACAAATACAGAATACAGGAAAAATTTAACTTTTCATTCTAAGTTACTTGCCGATCAGCTTCCTTTATCGGTTGGTGGTGGTATTGGGCAATCCAGGTTAGCCATGTTACTTCTGAAAATGAAACATATTCTTGAAGTACAGGC
>JAWLEM010000342.1:0-2750 GCA_041686115.1 Bacteroidales bacterium | reverse complement strand
TTTGTATAAAAGAACGCTTTTATCTTATCGTGGGCCATTTTATATTGAACTTATTTCGGTTTTTGGAACCAATATCAAAAACTTTTCAAAAGTTTATGATAATGCTCGCAGAAAACTATTTAAAATTTTTATTGAACTTTCTCAAAATGTTTCCTACTATTCGGAAAGCTTTCATATGGTTAACAATGTTCAAAGAATAGGACTTGGAGAGCTTGAATTAAAAGAATTTGAGACTTTTTATACCTTTACAACAAAGAACAAAGTAAAAAGCAGCGATGCCATGATTCTTTCAGAACGTTGCGAAATGGTTAACCAGTCAGATCAACACGAATTGAGGCATTTAAAAAGAGAACAAAGGATGAACTCCCCCGGAGAAAAATTTGGTGCACGAATTGGCTTAATTCAAGCTGTTATGTTATCCAAAAATAAATTAAAATATAAAGTTGAAAATATCAACAACGAATATTCCTATTTTTCAATTACTGTAAAAGTAGATAAAAATTAAACAAAATAAATTATGGAAAATATTACTTTAAAAAGCTCACCAGAAACGCCCTATTTTCCCGAAGTAAACTTCGATGCAGATACAGGTATTTGTGAAATTTCGGGAGAATCATATATGGAAGAGACTTATAAGTTTTATCTGCCCTTAATTACCTGGATTAAAGATTATATTAAAACTAAAAATAATAAAATTGAATTAATCATTAAGTTGATTTATCTAAATACCAGCTCAACAAAATGCATATTAGATATACTGGAAATATTAAAAGATTATAAAGATCAGGGAGGTGATGTGAAAGTTACCTGGTTTTATGATACTGATGATCCGGACATGGTTGATGAAGTTGAAGATTTCGAAGTTGAATCTGGTATAAAAATTGACTTAAAAGAATTTTCCTAAACATAAATATTTTCAAACAAAAAGCAGGGCTGTATTTAAACCCTGCTTTGTTTTTATTTTAAAGTCATGCAACCAGTTTAATCTTCAATAAAAGTAACCCAGCCATGCGGATCCGGTTCATCACCATATTGAATGGCCACTAATTTATTATAAATTTTAGTTGATATAGGCCCCGGTTTCCCATCTTTACAGAATGAGTATTTTTTATCTTTATCAATATCAAATATTTCGCCAATAGGAGAAATAATGGCAGCAGTACCACAAGCGCCTACTTCGTCGAAAGTTTCAAGTTCGTCAATTTCAATAGGCCTTCGTTCAACCTTAAACCCTAAATCTTCGGCTAATTGCATTATACTCATATTGGTAATTGAAGGCAAAATAGATGGTGATTTTGGAGTGATATAGGTATTATCCTTTATACCAAAAAAGTTTGCTGCACCAATTTCGTCAATATATTTCTTCTCAACAGAATCTAAATACATAGGCGATCCATATCCGGCCTCTTTTGCTTTTTTAACACCGCGTAAACTTGATGCATAATTTCCGCCTACTTTAATATTACCTGTTCCAAGTGGTGCTGCACGATCAGAATCGCGAACTACAGCAATTTTTACAGGGTTAAATCCTTCTTTAAAATATGGCCCTACTGGCGTTACAAAAACTGCAAACAAATATTCTCCGGCAGGTTTTACGCCTATCTCTGCCCCTGACCCAATTAATAGCGGACGAATATATAAAGCAGCACCTGTACCATGCGGTGGCACAAAACGTTCATTCATCAAAACAGCTTTTTTTATCGCCTCTTTAAAAATTTCTTTGGGTACCTGTTGCATTAAGATACCATCAGCTGATCGTTCCATCCTTTTATGGTTTTCCTCCCATCTAAATAACCGGATTTTACCATCCTTACCACGGTAAGCTTTCATTCCTTCAAAAGCTTGTTGTCCGTAATGTATTGCAGTAGCCGAAATATGCAAGTTTAAATACTCTGACGAAGATACTTCCAATTCGCCCCACTTACCATCTCGGTAATAGCATCGAATATTATAATCAGTTTTTTTATAACCAAACGGTAGTTTACTCCATTCTAAATTTAACATAACAATTTGTTTTTAATTAATAAAAAATTGCAAACCAAAGATACCAAAAATGATAAGATTTACAGAATAAAAAAGACTATTTCACAACATGTAAATTCATTAAAAACTTATTAATCAATGCTAACAGAAATAAAAACAGGCTGAATCGTTAACCGAAACAGCCTGTTAAAATTTATTTATACAATGTTAGTTTAGTTTATTCCTAAATTCTTCAAGAGTGCATCAATTTTTGGTTCACGCCCTCTAAAAGCAACGTACATTTCCATAGCATCTTTTATACCATTCATGGCAAGTACGTTCTCTCTAAATGATTGAGCAGTTGCCTGATCAAATAAACTTGTTTCATTAAATGCATCAAATGCATCGTTATCTAAAACACTGGCCCATGTATATGAATAATATCCTGCATCGTAACCACCCATAATATGATTAAAATAGGTGCTTCTGTAACGTGAATAAATTTCAGGAATTAAACCAATGCTATTTAAATATTCTTTTTCAAAGTCCATAACTTTTAAGTCAGTATCTTCTTCAGTCATCATATGAAATTTCATATCAAGCAACGATGCTGCCAATACTTCAGTCATAGCAAAACCCTGATTAAAGTTTGCACTTTTATGCAATTTTTCAATCAATTCATCAGGAATTACTTCACCTGTTTTGTAATGTTTGGCATACATTTTCAATACATCTTTTTCAAATGCCCAATGTTCCATAATTTGCGATGGCAGTTCTACAAAATCCCA
>JAWLEM010000341.1:0-2754 GCA_041686115.1 Bacteroidales bacterium | reverse complement strand
AACGAAGATAATTACCTGTTTCAAAAATTTATCAGAGTGGTTTTTGGCACCAATAATATTGACTATTGTACTCGTTTGTGCCATGCATCAACAGTTACAGCAATGCTTAAATCTATTGGTGATGGTGCCGGAAGTAATTCCATCCAGGATTTTGCCACTACCGATTGTTTGTTTGTTACCGGTAATAATATGATTGATACGCATCCGGTAACGGCAACATTTGTGAAAAATGGTAATTATGCCGGTAAAAAGCTCATTGTTTGCGACCCGAAATGGACCCCTTTGGTAAAATATGCCGATATCTGGCTACAGCCGCGTTTAGGTACCGATATTGCTTTGTTAAATGGAATGATACGAGTAATCATAAAAGAAAATTTGATTGATAAAGAGTTTATTGCCAGGAGAGTAGACCGCGGAATGGATGCCTTTGAAGAGCTAAAGCAATTGGTTGAAAAGTATACACCCGAAAAGACAGAAGAAATAACATCAGTACCCAAAGAGAAAATGATTGCTGCTGCCCGTATGTATGCAACTTCCGAAACTTCGATGATTGCGACAGGAATGGGACTGAGCCAGCAGGTTACCGGAACAAACAATGTGTTTTCATTAATTAATATGATGTTGATTACCGGGCAAATTGGAAAAGAACGAGCCGGAATTGATCCACCACGCGGACAAAACAATGTTCAGGGAGCTACAGATGTTGGTTGTTCTCCAATCATTTATCCGGGATATATTCCTGTAACAGATGCTGAAAACAGGAAACGTATTGCCAAATTGTGGAATGTGGATGATAAAGATTTATCGGCAAAACCAGGATTAACAACAGTAGAAATAATTCATGCCGCTTACGATGATAAGATAAAAGGGTTGTTTATTATGGGAGAAAATCCTATGCTTACCGATCCTGACCTGAATCATACTGAAAAAGCCTTAAAGAAACTGGACTTTTTGGTGGTTCAGGATATTTTTCACACCGAAACAACACCGTATGCAGATGTAATTTTGCCGGCATCATCTTTTGCCGAAAAAGACGGAACATTTGTTAATAGCGACCGAAGAGTTTTACGTGTGCGTAAAGCCGTTGAAATGCCCGGAGAAGCTCGCGAAGACCGGGAGATTATAACAAGTATTGCAGAAAAAATGGGTTTTAATATTGGGAGTTATAATCATGCATCAGATATTTTTGATGAAATTGCACAGGCAGCGCCTATGATGGGAGGAATATCCTATGACAGAATTGAACAGGAAGGAATACAATGGCCCTGCCCAACTAAAGATCATCCCGGAACAAGCACTCTGTTTCTAGACAAATTTAACACCCCCAACGGCAAAGCAATATTGAATCCGGTAGAGCATGTGCCACAAACCGAAAAAACCAGTAAAGATTTTCCGTTTATCATGAATAGCGGACGTATTCTTTACCATTATCACACATCAACCATGTCGAGAAAAAATAAAGCATTGACCGATTTTGCCAACGAATCTTACGTACTAATGAATCCGGGCGATGTTGTGAAATTTGACCTTAAAGACGGGCAAAAAGTAAAAGTAACATCTAAACAAGGCGAACTGGAAACCACTTTACAAGCAAGTGGCCAGGTGGCAGAAGGTGAATTGTTTATGCCATGGCATTATTCAGAATCGCCGGTAAACAGATTAACGCGCAGCGATCTGGATCCTTTTTCTAAAATAGCAGCGTATAAATTAACTGCCTGTAAGGTTGAAAAAATATAGAAGTAAGTAGAGGGTGTCCTGAAAATCAAATTATGAAAAGCTCTCGCAAAGCCGCTAAGTCGCAAAGAGATGATTGATAGAATTTTGTTTCTTTGCGTCTTTGCGTCTTAGCGAGAAAAAACTAGTTTCTGGACGGCTTCAATTTTATCCTTTAACGAATAATGCTTTAATTATATGAGAGGCCATTTTTGGATTTTCTTTTAATCTTCTGGTCGAATATCCAAACCATTGTTTTCCGAATGGAACATAAACTCTCATTCGATGTCCGTCATCAATAATCGATTGACGTAAATTTGGCGTTACTCCATAAAGCATTTGGAACTCGTACTTATCTTTTGGTACATTATATTTTTCAATCAGTTTATACGAACCTTCAATAACCGGCTTATCGTGTGTTGCAATAGCAGGATAAACACCATTTTTAAAACAAAATTCAATATCTTCAAGAAAATGCTGGTTCACTTCTTCGTATTTTTTATAGGCAATTTCTTTGGGCTCAACATAAATTCCTTTACATAATCTGTAATTTAATGGAGCTTCTTCAGAATGCATATCCATTAAATTTTCCAAATCTGAATAGGTGCGCTTCATATAAGCCTGGAATACTAAACCAACATTCTTCGGAAATTCTGCTTTTAATTTGCGGAATAGTTCAATTTCTAAATCAGTGCATGGAGAATCTTCCATATCAACCCTGATAAAGTTATTGTATTCTGCTGCTTTGGCTACAATTTCGCGAATATGGTTGTAACAAACGTCTTTATCGAGTAATAAACCAAACATGGTTGGTTTTAAAGAGTAATTTCCATCGATATTTTCTTTTTCAATACGATCGATTAAATCGAGATACTCTTTTTTGTTTACTTCTGCTTCATCAAGGTTTTTGATAAACTCCCCAAGAATATCAAGGGTAACCATTATTCCTTGTTCATTTAGTTCTTTCGATGCTTTTATGGCATCTTCAACTGTTTCGCCTGCGATATAGGCCTTTGAAAATAACCATACAAATTTTTTAGG
>JAWLEM010000340.1:0-2764 GCA_041686115.1 Bacteroidales bacterium | reverse complement strand
CTTTAGCTCATGAAGCTAAAAGATAAAAATATTTTATTGGGAATTACAGGAAGTATAGCGGCCTATAAAGCTGCTATTCTTGTTAGATTGCTGGTTAAAGAGGGAGCGAATGTTAAGGTGGTAATGACAAAACTGGCAAAAGAGTTTATCACTCCCTTAACGCTGGCCACACTTTCTAAGCATCCAATTCTTGTTGATTTTTTTGATCCTGAAAATGGCCAATGGAACAGCCATGTCGATCTAGGATCCTGGTCGGACCTATACCTTATTGCTCCTGCAACAGCAAATACAATGGGGAAAATGGCACATGGTATAGCTGATAATTTATTGCTAACCACCTATCTTTCTGCAAAATGCCCTGTTATGGTTGCCCCTGCGATGGACCTTGATATGTATCAGCATACGGCCAATCTTAAAAATATTGAGATATTAAAATCATACGGAAATTTGATTATTGAACCAGGTACTGGAGAACTTGCCAGTGGACTATCCGGGAAAGGCCGTATGGAAGAACCTGAAATGATAACTCAAAAGGTTATTGAATACTTTACGTTAAAAAAAAAACTAAAAAATAAAAAAGTACTGATAACAGCAGGCCCCACCTACGAACCGATAGACCCGGTCCGTTTTATTGGTAATTACAGTTCCGGAAAAATGGGGTTTGCATTAGCCGAAGAATTGGTTGCCCGGGGAGCTGAAGTTACTTTGATCTGTGGCCCAACATCTCTAAATATTAACCATTCTGCCATAGAAAGAGTAGATGTGCAAACAGCTGATGAAATGTTTGATGCAACAGTTAAGCATTTTACAAAATGCGATGCAGCGATCATGGCTGCTGCAGTTGCGGATTTTAAACCTGCTCAAAAATTTGATAAAAAAGTAAAGAGGAACAACGACAATCTTTCAATTAACCTTGAACCCAATAAAGATATTGCAGCCCATTTGGGTAAAATAAAAAAGAAAAACCAGGTAATTGTGGGGTTTGCATTAGAAACCAACGATGAAATAGAAAATGCTAAAAAGAAAATCAATAATAAAAAGCTTGATTTTATCGTTCTTAATTCATTAAAGGATGATCAGGCCGGGTTTGGCTTTGATACTAACAAGATCACAATTATTGATCATAAAGGGGTTACAGAAACATTTGATCTTAAAACTAAAAAAGAAGTTGCAACAGATATCATCAATAAGTTGATGGACTTTTTTGGAGAAGAATAATATCATGATATTTATGATTAAAAAAATAATTTTTATAATCGTATTTACTACACTGCCATTTTTTATTATGGCGCAGGAATTACGTTGTAACATACAGGTTAACTCTTCTCAGATACAAGGTACAAACAAACAGGTCTTTCAAACATTGCAAACTGCCATTTATGAATTTATGAATAATAAGGCATGGACCAATCATGTTTTTACCAACGAGGAACGAATTGAGTGTAACATCATGATTAATCTTACAGACCACAGTGGAGATGAATTTAGTGGCAGTATCCAGATACAAAGCAGGAGGCCTGTTTATAACACATCCTACAATACAACCTTGTTAAATTATAAAGATGATGATATTAGGTTCAGGTATGTTGAATTTGAACCATTAGAATTTAGTATCAATGAGCACAGGTCTAATCTTACATCTGTATTAGCTTATTATGCTTATATTATTATTGGATTGGATTATGATTCATTTTCATTGTTAGGCGGTACAGAGTATTTCAAAAATGCCGAACAAATTGTTAGCAATGCTCAAAACTCACCTGATAAAGGATGGAAGGCTTTCGAAAGCAGAAAAAACAGATACTGGCTGGTTGAAAATTTACTTAACGACCAGTATAAACCTTTACGCGAATTTCTTTATCGTTACCACAGGCTTGGCCTTGATGTTATGAGCTCCAAAGAAGCATCAGGTAGGGCAGAAATAGCAGAAAGTTTGAACTTGTTGCAAAAAGTTTATCGCCAAAAACCTGATCCTTACCTGTTTTTATTCGACCTTATTATGAGCGCTAAATCCGATGAATTGGTGAATGTCTTTTCCGAATCGTTTATGTCCGAAGCCGACAGGGTATATAATATACTTGCCGAAATTGACGCTACAAGAGCCGAAAAATACAAAAAAATTAAAGAGCAATAGTTGAATTATTTTAAACAAACTTTTTTAGGATTTGATTTCTTCAAATTTAATTTTTGTTTTTAAAAATATCCAAAACCTTTTTTTAGTAAGTTTGTACTGAAAATATAATTAACAGGATTATTTTATGCTTCAGTCAATAAATATTAATAATTACGCCTTAATAAATGAATTGGAGATAGATTTTAATCAAGGACTGAATATTATTACCGGCGAAACCGGAGCGGGCAAATCTATTTTAATGGGTGCTCTGTCTCTAATCCTGGGGCAAAGAGCGGATACCAGTGTTTTAAAAGACAAAACTAAAAAGTGTATTGTTGAAGCAACATTTTTTATAAAACCTTACCGATTAAAAAGTTTCTTTGTAGATAATGAGCTTGATTACGAAGAGACAACGATAATACGTAGAGAAATTGCCGACAGCGGAAAGTCACGGGCATTTATTAACGATACTCCTGTAAATTTAAGTGTTTTAAAAGATTTAAGTAATCATTTGGTAGATATTCACTCGCAGCATGAAAGTTTATTGCTTGGTGATGAAAACTTTCAGATGTCACTCGTTGATGCTTTTGCCGGACATCATGATTTGCTCATTCAATATCAAGCAAAATACGATGAATACAACACTGTAAA
>JAWLEM010000339.1:0-2771 GCA_041686115.1 Bacteroidales bacterium | reverse complement strand
ATATCAAATCTTAAAGAAGCAAAAAATGCTGTAGATTCAATATCAAAATATTTAAAGGAAGGTGCAGATTTAACCGGCAGATTAGAATCTGCTTATATTGAATTGCAAGATATCAGCAATGAAATAGAGCAGCTGAACGAAAATATTGAATATGATCCGGGGCGTATTGAGTTTATTCGCGAACGTTTGGATAGTATTTATTCATTGCAACAGAAACATAAAGTTTCATCAATTAATGAGCTGATAATAATAAAAGATGATTTTGAAAAGCAGATTGAAAGTATTAACTCCTATGATTTTAAAACCGACAAACTAAAAAATCAACTTGAATACGTAAAAAGCGAGTTAATTAAGCTTGCCACCGAAATTTCCGAAAACAGGAAAAAAATTATACCTGAACTGGAAAATAAAATTGTTCATACTTTAATATTGTTAGGTATGCCAAATGCTGCTTTTAAGGTTAAGCAGGTTCCTGTAGACGAGTTTTTACCCACAGGTACGGAAATTATAAAATTTATGTTTTCTGCCAATAAAAACGTGGCTACAGAAGAGATTGAAAAGGTTGCCTCAGGAGGTGAAATTTCACGCTTAATGCTTAGTTTAAAATCCATTTTAGTTGAAAATAAAACGCTGCCAACCATTATTTTTGATGAAATCGATGCAGGAACATCAGGAGAGATAGCAGATAAGATGGGGGTAATAATCAAAAAAATGTCGACTAAAATGCAGGTCATCAATATAACACATCTGCCACAAATTGCAAGTAAAGCAGATTTTCACTATTTGGTGTACAAGAAAGATAACCACCAAACAACCAATACTTATATCAGGCTTCTTGATAAAGATGAGCGGATAAATGAAATTGCAAAAATGTTAAGTGGCAAGGCACTTACCGATGCTGCTATTCAGAACGCCAAAGTACTACTTGGCAATTGATCAAATTTTAATTTTGCAGCTATTGAACAATACGATTTGTTTGTTGTCTGTAAATTGTAATAACGAAAACTAAATGAACATGGCATTTAATCTATTAAAAGGTAAAAAAGGTTTAATTTTTGGAGCCTTAAATGAAAATTCTATCGCCTGGAAAGTGGCTGAACGTGCTTACGAAGAAGGCGCCGAAATTGTTTTAACAAATGCTCCTTTTGCAATGCGGTTAGGCGATACTAAAAAGCTTGCCGAAGCATGTAATACAGTTGTAATTCCTGCTGATGCTACAAAAGTAGAGGATATCGAAAAACTAATTGAACAGGCAGTTGAACAATTCGGAGGTAAGTTCGACTTTATTTTGCATTCTATTGGTATGTCGCCAAACGTGCGTAAAGGTATAACTTACGATAATCTTAATTACGATTATTTTTTGAAGACACTCGATGTTTCAGCTTTATCTTTTCATAAGATTTTGCAAGTTGCCAGGCAAATGGATGCATTAAATGATTGGGGCTCGGTATTAGCTCTTTCATACGTAGCATCACAAAGAACTTTGTACGGATACAATGATATGGCCGATGCAAAATCGTTGTTAGAATCTATAGCAAGGAGTTTTGGATACATTTATGGCCGGGAGAAAAATATTAGAATAAATACCATTTCACAATCGCCCACACCAACAACAGCAGGGCAGGGCATAATGGGATTTAACGATTTGGTTGATTTTTCTGATCGAATGTCGCCCCTGGGAAATGCTACGGCCGACGAATGTGCAGATTTCTGTATAACCATGTTTTCCGATTTAACAAAGAAAATTACTATGCAAAATATTTTCCACGATGGAGGATTTTCAAGCATGGGTATGAGTAGAAAGGCTATGGCTGTGTATAGTAAAAACCTTGACGAATGTTGCGAATTCAGAGATATTACACATCGCTTTTAAATAATATCGATAGTTTTATATATTTTGAGCCGGTGATCAATATTTCACCGGTTTTTTTATGATTGTAAATTTCTATTTTGATTTTCTCGAAGAAACTCGTAGTTTTCAGGCCTGAAAAATTTTAAATTAGAAATATGGCAGCTATACTACTCGCTCTGTTTTATATCCTATCTCCACTTATAATTTTGTATTTATGTAACAAATTTTCAATCCTTAATAAAATAGGTGCCGTTTTGCTCGCTTATGCCACCGGACTTATTTTAGGCAATATTGGAATATTGCCCGAAAATGCCGGGCAGATTCAAAATTTAATGACAACAATTACTATTCCGCTGGCTATTCCGCTTTTATTGTTTTCTGCCAACATCAGGGCGTGGTTTACAATTGCCGGAAAAACCATGCTGTCAATGGTTATTGCATTAATAAGTGTTGTCATTGTAGTATTTGCAGGCTATTTTATTTTTAAAGGAGAAATTAGTGAACTTTGGAAAATAGGAGGGTTGCTGGTAGGTTTATATTCTGGTGGAACGCCTAATCTGGCATCTATTAAAATGATTTTAGATGTTGATCCTGAAGCTTTTATTGTGACCCACACCTTCGATATGTTAATCTCTGCTATTTATTTGTTGTTTTTATTAACGATTGGACAAAAAGTTTTTTGGTATATTTTACCTAAATACAAAAGTTTGTATAAAGGAAAAATTCAAACCGATAAAGATTTGTCTTTTAATAATTACTGGGGATTTTGGCATAAGAAATATCGATTGCCATTACTACTTGCTCTGGGAATTTCTATTTTGATTTTTGGTATTGCAGGCGGGCTTTCTTTTCTTGTGCCTGAGCAATCTCAAATGGTAGTGGTAATTCTTACAATAACTACATTGGGGATTGCAAGTTC
>JAWLEM010000338.1:0-2790 GCA_041686115.1 Bacteroidales bacterium | reverse complement strand
TTTTATCCACCCTGCTTATCTCCTATTTTTTCTGTCTTCTTCTTACCCGAAAAGCGGCTGCAAATATAATAACTTTAAATCTTTATTTCCAAATGTTTTCGATAAAAATTTAAAAAAACTTTTAAACCCTTATTCACACTTGTTTTTAGAATTTCTTAGAACTTATTTCCCTAATTGGGATTGCAAATATAAAGCTACTTTTTGATAATACAACACTTTTTCTTAAGAATTTTTTAATAAATTCTTAATCTATTCTTTATCAGTGCAATATTTTTTAATCATGAAATGACCAGGCTATACCATATTTAAAAACAGGTTCGGGTGAAGGATAATAAGGTGCGTTAAAATAGTAATTTTCAGTTAATGCACTATTTAAATAACTATATTGAAAATAGAATCGAGTTCTTTTAAGCGTAAAATTAACAAAAACATCAAACCTGTGGAAATCATTTAACTTATGATCGTATTGTCTGTAAAACATTCCGGTAGGCGGCATATAGCCATCGGCATAAAAACTACTAGAATAACGATAGTCAACTCCAATTTGCAGCAAAAGTTCACCCCCTGTAGATTTAAAATGTAAAAGTTTCTGGTAATATAATGATTGATAAAGATTAATTTCGGGAATGCCTAAAACACTATCATTTGAGCTTTTCTGATATACAAATCGAGTATTAGAATGAATTGGACCCAATGTTATCTTTTTGGATATGTCGGCAGTTAATAAGTTGATCTGCCCTCTGTGTTGGTTTAAATACGCAGTTGAATCGAAATATATGTGATTAGTTATTTGGCCATACCTAAGTTTTGCATTTAATCGATATTTAGAACTTCGTATAGCAAAACCAACATCCCATTCCTCAGTCATCCTTAAATAATCATTTTCCCACTTAAAATTATTGGATGCAAAATTTGAATAAAAATATTCGGGGTTTTGATTTCTGTATTCTCCTTCAACACCAATCCTAAAATCATTAAATAAAACATATGCTAAACTAATATCAATGGCAGAATTCTCTTTTTTATAACCGTCAAAATAATACTCTGAATAACCATGAAACAGAATATGATTAAACAATATTCCTTCCATAAAAAATGAAATACGATTGTTGCTCTGATTTGAATAATTATTAGTGGTAATTATGGTATCCTGAACTGGGTTTATCAAGGTATCTGTAAAAAGGGTATCTGGCTTAATGTTATATTCATATTGCATTTGTTCATTATAAACAGAAAGCCGGGATGTAAATTTATCTTTAAACCGATAATGTAACGAAAAACTATTTGCCAATCGCCTTTGTCGAACTTCGTCGTGAGTTTTCGAAGAATCAATAAATATATCCAAATCATCATAAAAGGGCTCATCGATTTGATCGTCAAAAAATTTCCTGGCATCTTTATTATAAAAAAGCTCATGCGATAAACTAAATCCTGAATATTTGATAACTTCTATTGTTTTTGACTCAGATGATTTACTGGTATCTCCTTTATGCATGTTATCTCTCATTCTGGTAGAGTGTGGAATTGAAATGGTATCTGTTTGAATTGAATCTGAAAGGGTTTGATCAGAAATACTATCATTTACATATATAGCATTATGATAAATACTATCTTCCCCGGAGATTTCGCTATTTTCTTCCGATATAGATTCATCTATTTTCTCTTCAGTAATTTTTCCAAATCGATATTCCTGTGCAAGATATAATCCTGATGAAAGAACTTGATTACGAGCATCTGAAAGTTTTACTGGTATATTTTTCCTGTTATTATACTCATCATCACCCAGATAATGCAAACTATCAATACCACCATTTTCCTGGCCTTTAGAACGATTTAAATAATAGTTAACATGAATACGATATCTTTTATTTTGGTAACTTGAAAATAATTTAACAATATTTTGTCGCACTTGCTGCTCCTGATAACGACCATCAGAAGAAATCATATCATAGTCGATTCCGACATTAAAGTCGGGAGTAATATTTTGTGTATGTAATACGCCGAGTAATTGCTCACTTTCATTTTGAGATCCTGCATTGCTATACTTTAGCAAAGTATAACGCTTTTTAGTACTATAATATAATTGATTTTCGGGATGATGAAAATAAATGCCATAGGGTTCGCTAAATATAAACCCAGTTTGGAACTGTGCCCTGTCATAATAAATATTTGATTGCGCAGCAGTACCAAGGTTTCCGAGATAGGTTGTTGTAATGGTATTTTCTAATAATGGATTATACTGCTGGAATCCTTCAAGGCTGGTGTCTGTTTCAGCATATTCAATATTTAAATCATAAGGATTTAATTTCCAATTATAGATATTACGATACTCCAGGCTGTCAATTTGACCAAAAATAGTTTTCGACAGGAATAAAAAGAAGATGATAAATAAATACTTTTCAATTTTCATGAAGGCAAAGATAAAAAATCAAATCATATTTAATTCAGGTAATAAAAAAAAGATCAAGTAATCAACCGAAAAGTGCTTACAAAAAATAAAAAAAGCCTCATCGGTCAGAAGACTGATGAGGCTAATAAAATCGGCGACGACCTACTCTCCCACATTTGCAGTACCATCGGCGCTAACGGGCTTAACTTCTCTGTTCGGAATGGGAAGAGGTGGAACCCCGTTGCTATAGTCACCTTAAGATCTTGATCTGCCACTGGCAGATTATTTAATATCTTAATAAAAACATGTTGTTGAAAGAAAATTTAGGAAAAATCTATGAAAGAAGCGCACGGGTAATTAGTATTGCTCAGCTTTGACATTACTGCCTTTACACTTGCAAC
>JAWLEM010000337.1:0-2791 GCA_041686115.1 Bacteroidales bacterium | reverse complement strand
TTCCAAAGTTCCATTCTTTATTTTTCTTTTTACATTGTTCTTATTTTTTAGAAAGTGTACAATACTAATAACAGGATTGAAATGCTTTAAAAATTTAAATCTTTCTTTTATTTTATTGATCTTTTTAAATTTTGGAATGGATAATAAAGCCACCTTTTTTAATTCCTTATACTTATAACCCGGAGAAACAAGTAATGATAATGTGTCCAATCTGTAAACAATATCAAGTATTTCATTTCTTGAACTGAAAACAAAATTATCAGGCACAGAACTCATTATCAAGATAGATTGCTTCGCTGATTTTATTCGCTGACCTATTATTTTTTCAATGTTGCCTTCTACAATGTTCGTCTTTATCTTTAAGGGATAATTAAGCCTGGAAGCTTCGCTGCTTAGCAATTTATCCAGCTCGATTTCAGCAGATTTTTTTTCTCTTTCAATAATTTCTTCACACGAAAGTTTATTACCCGGAGAAACGGTTTGAGAATCGGAATAAGCGCTTTGTACTCCATGTAAAGATCTTGGGTCAATAATATGCACAATATCTACCTCCGACTCCAAACTTTTGGCCAGATGCAAACCGTAGGGTATAACACTTTCACATTCTCCTTTGATATCACTGATTATAATTATTCTCATGATTTTACCATTTTTTACAAAATAGACAATAGCTATACCAAAAGAAGATTAATTCTAATTTTTCCAAAATAATATATTGAATACCCTACGATTAAAACTATCTGAACTTAAAAAATATTCATTCATGAATTTTAAGGAATGTGGATTTTTTTGCGAAATTGGGTAATAATTCCTCAACTCAGGTTTTACAAACATCCTAAAAGCCTGACTATCAAGCAACATTTATTCTGCTTTTCATTTGGAATGATTCTTTTACAATCAAGTATTAAATACTGAAAACAATCATTAAAAAAATAAAAAATTATGCCTTATACAAAAAATAATTATCCAAATACAATGAAAAACTTACCTGAAAAGGTGCGCCAAAAAGCTATTGAAATTTTAAACAGATTGCTCGAAGATAAAAATATGGATGAAAGCATTGCTATTCCCACATCAATAAGTCGTGCAAAGGATTGGGCTGCTAACAGGGGGATTGATTTTAAGCAAACCGAAGCAGACGAAAAAATGCATGGCAATGATTTGTATGTTATGCCACGTGAAAATGAGTGGATCATTAAAAAAGAAAAATCAGCGCGAGCAAGTTTCACTTTTTCAACGAAAAAAGAAGCCATCGATAAGGCCTCTGAAATAGCAGAAGATAAGCATGTAAATGTAACCATTTACGGTACGGATGGTAAGATCCAAAACAGAAAATCATTTGTAAGATAATCCCCAATTCTATCATTCGTTCACTTTATTCCTAAAGACAAATCCGGGATAATTCTTTTTACTTTTTTGTGCAGATACGATTTCATGAAATAAGTACTACCACTACTTTTTCGATTCTGTATCTTTGTGCTTTTGTTTTTCTTTCTCTTGAGATTGTTCTTTTACTGCTTTTTCGTGGTCTTGATCCCCACTTATATTTTGCTTTCTTTTTTCAAGGTTGCGGAGGCTTTTTCTTCTTCCATACAGAATCAATTGATCTTCTTTTACTATTTTGGTATCACCATAAGGGGTTCCAATGTAAGTCCCATCATTCCTTTGTATACCAATGAGATTGATCCCTTCTTTTCTCAGGTTTATATCTTTTATCCTTTTATTGGCTAGCCAGTCATCAGAATTAACATTAATTACTGAAATTTCATACTCATTCTTAAGATTCAATATTTCCACATAATCTTTAATATTCAGATTTGTAAACCTTTTAAGTGCTATTTTTATAATTTTGGCTAATAGCTGCTCTAACCACTTACTTTTTGATAATAACCACAAACCAATCAAACTTCCGGCTATAATGGAAACCCGTAAAATATTTGCGGTTTTATTCTCACTAATATTAACAAATGTGAGCAATAATGAAGCCAGTGCTGAGATAATTCCTATGTTACCGATTAACATAAGCGCCATGATAATTTTTCTGCGAACAGGATGATTAGTAATACTTTCTGATTCGCGTGTCGTAAAACCCACCCCTGTAAAAGCAGAACGAGCCTGAAATCTTGCCATTTCTTTTGACAACCCTGTATGAATCAGAGATTCTGAGGCTATTTTTGTAATTAGCACTGACAAAACAAAAATAATGATAAGACTAATTAATGATCCCATAATTCATTAACTTATAACTAAACCCTATACATTTTATTTAAAACGTTTTTCAACGAACTAATTCTTTCCATTCTTTTTAACCTTTTCGCATAACTCCAGTATTTTTGCATGTTCAGGCATTCCTTCAGAAACCAGTTCACCATCGCATATTAAAATAGGTGAAGTTTTTATATTATACTTTTCGATTATTTCAGGATGATCTTCATAAAATAATACGTTGTATTCGAGTCCCACATCTTTTAACTCCTCTTCGAGCAAAGGCCTGTGGTTACATGTTTTTGTTGCTACAATTATAATTTCCATAATATTCCCGTTTTTAATTATTTATATTTAATTTACGTTTTAAAAGTTGCGCATTTATGGCAACAATTACTGTACTAATACTCATTAAAACAGCTCCCAGTGCAGGATTAATTAATACTCCCGAGCTATACAGAACACCTGCTGCCAGTGGTATGGCAACAACATTATACCCTGTGGCCCAAATAAAATTCTGAATCATTTTTTTATAGGTTTCTTTACCGAATAGTATTAATCCGGAAATATCTTTCGGATTACTATT
>JAWLEM010000336.1:0-2791 GCA_041686115.1 Bacteroidales bacterium | reverse complement strand
TCAGATGTTTTTGTTGGCATTGCCGGACAGCATATCAGAAGCATTAAAAATCGCGGGTATATTAATCGCGATTCATACGACGATGAAATAACCAAAAATGATATTGATGCCCTGATTAACGATATGTATAAGATTCCTATCGATGTGGGCGAAGAAATTATCCATGTTCTTCCGCAAAACTTTATTGTCGATAACGAAATTGGAGTAAAAAATCCGGTTGGGATGTCGGGTAAGCGCGTCGAGGCTAATTTTCATATTGTAATCGGGCAAATTGCATCTGCGCGTAATATCGGTAAATGTATCGGTAAAGCAGGATTAAATCTAAATAATTTAATTCTTGAGCCCCTGGCTTCTTCCGAAGCTGTTTTAACAGCCGACGAAAAAGAAGCTGGTGTTGCATTAGTCGATATTGGTGGCGGAACAACAGATATTGCTGTTTATTATGATGATATAATAAGGCATACTGCGGTTGTGCCTTTTGGTGGCGATGTAATAACAAAAGATATAAAGGAGGGCTGCTCAATTTTACAACGCCAGGCAGAGTTATTAAAAATACAGTATGGATCTGCTTTAGGCGATTTAGCAAAAGAAGAAGAGGTAGTATCCATTCCGGGTATTAGTGGCCGCGAACCTAAAGAAATTTCTTTCAAAAGCCTGGCATATATTATCCAGTCGAGAATGGAGGAAATCATGGATGCTGTTATTTATGAAATTGAAAATTCCGGTTATTTCGACCGTTTAAGTGCAGGGATTGTGCTTACTGGCGGTGGTGCATTGTTAAAACACCTGCCTGCACTGGTTAAGTTTAAAACCGGGATGGATGTCAGAGTCGGATACCCGTCAGAGCATTTGGTTAATGACAATGATTCTAAAGTAAATCATCCGATGTTTTCTACTAGTGTAGGTTTAATTCTTAAAGGGTATGACCATATTGAGAAAAATAAGATAAATATTGATCATAGCAATGATCATATTGAGCAGGAAGAATCAATAAACGAAGAACCAGAAGTACAAAAGAAAGAATCAAAACAAGGTATTGTAAATACTTTAAAGAAAGTGTTTACCGATATTTTTGATGAAGATGATGCTGAAATGTAAAATTTAGATAAAGTACAGATCTGTTATTTTAGGATTTGAATAAAGAATGACTCATTACAATATATTTTCAGGATTTTGAAACGATTAAAAATTAAATAGTATGGCTGATGAATTAATGAACTTCGATTTACCTGTCGACCGGTCTTCAATCATTAAAGTAATTGGAGTTGGCGGTGGCGGGAGTAATGCTGTTAACCATATGTTTAAGCAGGGTATTAAAGATGTTAATTTTATCGTATGCAATACCGATGCACAGGCATTAGACAATAGTCCGGTTTCTGTTAAAGTACAGCTGGGCGAATCGTTAACCGAAGGGCGTGGTGCAGGCAACAAACCCGAAATTGGGCGGCAGGCAGCCATCGAAAATCTCGACGATGTGGTTGAAGTTATGGGCGGTAATACCAAAATGGTTTTTATTACTTCCGGAATGGGCGGAGGAACGGGAACAGGTGCTGCTCCTGTTATTGCCAAAGCAGCCAAAGAAATGGGGTTGCTTACTGTAGCTATTGTTACCATTCCTTTTCGATTCGAAGGGACAAGAAGAATTAACCAGGCCATCGAAGGAATTAATGAAATAGAGAAATATGTTGATTCCTTACTTGTAATTAATAATGAAAGATTACGCGAAGTATGCGGGAATCTTAAATTTTCAGAAGCATTTTCGTATGCCGATAATATTTTAGCTACAGCAGCTAAAGGAATTGCCGAAATTATTACTGTTCCGGGATATATCAATGTTGATTTTGCCGATGTGGAAACGGTACTTACAAATAGCGGTGTAGCACTTATGGGAACTGGTATTGCTCAAGGCGAAGACCGTGCTGTAAATGCAGTTCAACAAGCACTTAGTTCTCCATTGTTAAATGATAATGATATTAGCGGTACCGATAATATATTACTTAATATTACTTTTGGAACCGATGAAATTACAATGGATGAAATTGGTGAAATTGCAGACTATGTAAATAATGAGGTCGGGTCTAATCCAAATATTATTTGGGGAACCGGTTTTGACGAAAGTTTGGAAGAGAAAATAAGCATTACTATTATTGCCACAGGATTTGAGAGTAACAGCATACCTGAACTTTATGCCAAAAAAACCACAAAAAAAACCATTACACTCGACGACAAAGAAGCAAAATCTAAACCAAAGAAGAAACCGGAACCGGTTACTCCTGTTGGTAATGATGAACCCAATAATGATTTTGATGAGTGCCTTGATTTTAAACAAAGGACCATAGACTTTGATATCAGGAAAAATCGTGAAACAGACAAATATGTTGTTTTGCATGAACCCGAGAGTGAAACTGAAACTGCTGTAGAAACCAAAAAATCTGAAATACAGAAAAAGTTGCAGGAATCGCGAGAAAGAATGAAAGAACGGCGAATGGAATCATCAAAATTAAAAGATAATATTGATGAAATTGAAAATGAACCGGCCTATAAAAGGAAAAACCTAAAAATTGAACAACCCGTTCATTCAAAAGATTCTAAAGTTTCAAGATATTCTCTCGAAGATGACGACGAAGATCGTACAAGGCTAAACCCTAATAATTCTTACTTACACGATAATGTAGATTAAAAGAAATATTATTATGAGTTTAATAAATAAAATCGACCAGGACATAAAACAAGCTATGCTTGCTAAAGAGAAGGATAAGCTTGTTGCATTAAGAGCTGTAAAGTCAGCACT
>JAWLEM010000335.1:0-2802 GCA_041686115.1 Bacteroidales bacterium | reverse complement strand
TTTAAACTGGAAAATATAATTAATGAAAGAACCGAAGAGATTGTGATCCAAAAAGAAAAAGCCGATAATTTGCTGGAAAGAGTACTGCCGAAAACCACTGCAACAGAATTAAAATCGGGACGTAAAGCAGGGCCTTATCATTACAACATGGTTACCGTATTATTTTCAGATATTCAGGGGTTTACTAAAATATCGGAACAAATGGATTCTGAGCATCTGATTGACCAGCTGGATAAATTCTTTCTGCAATTTGATACGGTTGTTGAAAAATACAATATAGAAAAAATTAAAACCATTGGCGATGCTTATATGTGTGCAGGCGGGATTCCTGAAAAAAACAGAACCAATCCTGTTGAAATGGTACTTGCAGCTATGGAAATGCAGCAGTACATGAAATCGCTGAAAATGAAAACCGAAGATGGAAAAAGGCAAATTTGGGATTTAAGAATTGGCATTGATACCGGGCCTGTGGTTGCGGGTGTTTTGGGCAGGAAAAAAATTACTTACGATATTTGGGGAGGAACCGTAAATACCGCAAGCCGAATGGAGTCATCAGGAGAAGCCGGGAAAATAAATATTACCGAAAATACATATATGCTGATTAAAGACTTCTTTATATGCCAATACCGGGGGAAAATGCCAATAAAATATAAAGGAGAAATTGACATGTACTTTGTTGAAGGATTTAAACCACATTTTGCCAATGATCTAAAAGGGATATCTCCTAACGAAAAACTATTTATCCAGCTTCAATTACTACGAGTAAACGATGTTGAAGAATTTGTTTTGGGAAAATTAGAGGAAGGGTTACCCGATAATTTATACTATCACAATGTAAAACATACCATTGATGTAGTTACCCAGGTAGAATTAATCGGACGGTCGGAAGGCGTTTCCGAGGAAGATATGCTCATATTAAAAACGGCAGCACTGTTTCACGATATGGGTCATTTGGTAAATTACGATACACACGAAGAAGAAGGCATAAAATTAGCTAAAAAAATATTACCCAATTATCAGTATAATGATCGTCAGATAGAGAGAATATGCCAGCTCATAAAGGCTACTCAAATGCCACCACAACCTAAAGATTTGCTCGAAGAAATTATGTGTGATGCTGACCTGGATTACCTGGGCAGAACCGATTTCGTGCCGGTTTCTATTAGTTTATATAAAGAGTTGCACGAGCGAAATAAAATAGACTCAATCCTGGAATGGAATAAAATGCAGACTCAATTCATTAAAAAACATCAGTATTTTACTAAAACTGCCCAAAAACTTCGTGAGGTAAACAAAAATAAACAGCTTGAAAATATCCAAAACGAAATCAGGCGCGAGATGGAAGAAGGGGATGAATAAAAATATTCAACAAAAAAATCGCAGGTTCGAAATCAGGTAATAATAAATCATATCTTTTTAAAAAGTGCCGTAGGCTTGGCATCCTTAGCGGTGAAAAAATAAATATTAAACCGCGAAGACGCGAAGAAATATTAAAAGAGAAGCATGGGAATAACAAACATCTTAAGGGGAATTTCTTCCCAGGCGGGATGATCCCTTTAGGGAACTTAGCGAAGCGATTTCACGAGCTTGCGAGTAAAAAAGGGTGAGCGAAAGCAAATTGTAATTCGACATTTTAGGATTAACATAACAATAGTTCAAATACAGAGAAATCTACCACAAACATCAAATCAGAATCCTAAAATCTCTGCCTGTATCTGTCATGCACAGACGGGCAAAAAGAAGCTAATGTCATCCTGAGCCTGTCGAAGGGTGACATTGGTCCGGAAAGCCGGAAGTAATGATTTTTTAAATTATAAAACCTCCAGCCAACAAAATCGGGTTTAACCAACCAGCAGCTCCACTTCATAACCATTATGCCTGCGAACATTAAAAACAGTTCCCTCATCAAAAATCAGGTATTGTCCTTTAATTCCTTTCAATTTCCCACTTACTTCCTGTTCTTTGTCAAAATTTACTGAATTTACTTTTTCAGGAAATTCAATCACGGGGTATTCAATGCTGGTTATCTCATCATCATCAATAAAATACTGTTGAAAATCTTTCTTAATTCCTTGTAAAGCTTTTTTCTTCTGGTCTTCAAGATTAATATTCTGATCAACCTTATTGCTTAGCATATTTCGCCAATTGGTTTTATCGGCGAATTGTTTTTTCAAATCCACTTCAACCAATCCGGCGGTATACCTATTGGGTGTTTTAGCAATTTTAATGGCATAACTTGCTCCCTGGTCAATCCACCGGGTAGGAATTTGGGTATTTCTTGTGGCTCCTACTTTTAACCCACTCGAAACCGCAAGGTAAACATAATGATCCTGCAGGCAATGCTCTTTAGACCATTCCATATCACGCGAAATCCCTTCCTGTGCACGGCATAATTCTGGCTTTAAAATGCAATCATCTGTTTGTGGAGCGGTACGGTAACAAGGGTAACAGTATCCCTGGTGAAAAGATTTTTTTGTGAGCCGTCCACAACGGATACAATGTATCTCTCCTAAAAATCGTATCGAAATATCTTTATCCAGTAATTCATTCATGTGAATTTCGTTGTTTCCCACAGATAAATAATAGTCTACCGGATTGTTTAATTCGGTTCGCATTTTAAGCAGAGTGCCTTCAATTTTCATAAATTATTTTTTTATCAAAGATAATAAAAAATTTTATTATTGATTATCAATACGTTAACTATTGTACTCTAAAAATTTTACTACTATGTGTTGCATGGTACTAATATTTTTACATATCTTTGCATTGTAGTTTTATTTGCATTGTATAGTACTATAAAAA
>JAWLEM010000334.1:0-2807 GCA_041686115.1 Bacteroidales bacterium | reverse complement strand
GCTGTAAATTGCATGTCAGCAAAAAGATCCAGTTTTTGTTGGTGTTCTCCCTGAATATTAACATTACCGGCTTCGCCTAAAACATCTACCAAACCAGCTTTATTAACTTTTTTGTTTACAACTTTAGCTGCAATTCCAATATGGTGTAATAAATTTGATAATTCTCCTTTTGCGTATGGTATATTTGCCTGTCGGCGAATAATAAATTCATTAAGTGTGGTAATATTATATCCTTTCATTTGAAATCTATGATTTTGGTTTTACAAAGCCCGAAAAATAAAATATCAAATCGAACATGCATATTTTCACTACAAAAATAATTTTAATTTTATGAATAAGTACAAAATAATTAAAAAAACACCTTAATATAAAGTTTATTGGTTTTATAACGGTTAAAAAAATAAGAAATGCTAAATTTGTAGGCTTTGCGTAATAAAAAATGTGCAATAATGATTGTATATAAATTTGGTGGTGCTTCGGTAAAAGATGCCAATGGTGTAAAGAATCTTTTTCAAATTGTGAAAAATGTTTCTGGTCACCTTGTAATTGTTGTCTCGGCTTTTGGAAAAACAACAAATGCTATCGAAGAAATTCTAAAACTTTATTTTCAAGATGATAATTTATATAAGGAGAAATTAAATAATCTTTTTCAGTATCATTACGTTATTGTTAATGAGCTTTTTGTGAATAAATCTCATCGGATTTATGAAATGATTAAAAATGAATTTGATTTGCTTGAGAAAAACCTTCTAAGTGAAAAATTTATTTTATTTGACACGAAATACGACCAGGTGGTTTCTTTTGGCGAAATACTTTCAACTATAATAATCAGTGAATATTTAAATGAGTTGCAGGTTTATAATGAATGGGTAGATATACGCCAAAATATTATTACCGATCAGAATTTCAGGGATGCAAAAATCGATTTGGAGCAATCACAATCGAGAGTAAAATCAAGCTTTAATTTTAGTCGTTCCAGAATTTTTATTACTCAAGGTTTTATTGGAGGTACCGAAAGCGGGCTAACAACAACTTTGGGCAGGGAAGGATCGGATTATACAGCTGCAATACTTGCTAATTTTTTAGATGCTGACGAAGTGGTGGTTTGGAAAGATGTGGAAGGGATATTAAATGCCGATCCTCAATATTTTACTGATACCTTTAAGTTAAATAAATTATCGTACCAGGAAACTGTTGAGTTAGCCTATTTCGGAGCAAAAATCATTCATCCTAAAACCTTAAAACCACTTCACAATAAAAATATACCCTTAAAAGTAAAATCTTTTATTAATCCAAAAGGTTCAGGTACCGAAATACAATGTTACAATGAATATGAAGAAGATCTTCCTATTTTTATTTTAAAAAAGAACCAGGTTCTGGTGAGTTTGTTTCCCAAGGATTTGTCATTTGTTATTGAAGATGAGTTGAGTAAAATTTTTAAATACCTTGCAGAACATCAAATACAAGTTAATTTGATTCAAAACTCTGCAATTAGTTTCTCTTTTTGTTTCGATCATTCAAATCATAAAGTAAAAATGCTTGTTGATCATCTTAAAGAAGATTTTAAAGTGCTTTATAACGATCAATTGGAATTGTTAACCATTAGGCATTATTCACCTGAGGCTATTGAAAAAGTTATTAAGGGTCGAAAAGTATATATTGAGCAGAGAAGCCGGCACACGGCTCATTTTGTTGTTAAGTAAACGATGCGAAAGCTTTTATAATTTTATCACCTAAAAACTCCGATAGTTTAATATTGGATTCATTTGTCCAGCCTGCAATATGTGGTGTAAGGATTACCCGGTCGGTTTTGATCAGATACTCAAATGATTCCGGCAACTTCTCATCTGAATGCAGACTTTCAAACGATGTTTTTTCGTATTCGAGTACATCGAGTGCAGCACCTAATACTTTTCCAGTTTTCATATTTTTTACCAGATCATCAGTTTTTAATACTTTTCCACGGGCTGTATTTATTAAATATATGTCTTTTTTAAATTTATTGATGAATTCATCACAAACCATAAACTGAGTTTCATCGGTTAATGGAACATGTAAACTCAAAATGTCAACTTGTTCAAAAAGATCTTCTAAAGTTTTTTCTGTAACAAATTCATCAGAATAATTAAATTTGTATTTATCGTACGCAATAACATTTGCTCCAAAACCTTTTAGCCTTTGAGCGAATGCGCTTCCCATATTTCCGTACCCGATTATTCCAATCGTTTTATTTTTAAGTTCTATCCCCCGGTTAGGCTCTCTTAACCATTTGCCATTTCGTATCTCGCGATCTGCTTTCAAAATGTTATTTAATAAACTAATTAACATTCCCACAGCATGCTCACCCACCGCATCTCTGTTACCTTCTGGCGAGTTAAAACATTTAATGCCTTTTACTTCAGCATATTTAACATCAATATTTTCCAGTCCGGCTCCAACCCTTCCAATAAATTTTAATTTTGGAGCGTTATCAATCATTTGTTTATCGATTTTTATTTTGCTCCTGATAATCAACCCATCGTAATCTGCAATTATTTTGGAAATTTGATCATCTTGAATGTCTGGCTGATAATCACAAATAAAACCGGCATCAGATAATTTTTCTGGTAATATCGGATGCACCGAGTCGACAAAAAGGATTTTTAACTTACTGGTCATTTTCTTGATCATCAAAATATACTTTGAAAGCTGGTTTATAGCCCTTAATCTCCCCTTCGTTATTATAAACTTCGAAAGCAAACATAATGGAGTGTACCTTTTTTATCATCGTTTGTTTTTGTACATTATAATGCCATGCTTCTTGATAT
>JAWLEM010000333.1:0-2822 GCA_041686115.1 Bacteroidales bacterium | reverse complement strand
GATGTCCTGCAGCAGTCCATGGCAGTGTTTCCGCCACCAACTACGGCAACAGTTTTGCCCGTAAAATCATATTTTTGGCCGGTCATTTCCATATTTCGTAAAAAATCGATCCCGGAAAAAACATTTTCGGCATCGTCGCCTTCGCACCCAATAAGAGTTCCACGTTGAGAACCAATAGTTAAAATAACCGAATCGTACTTATTTTTTAGTTCTTTATAACTTAAATTATCACCCAGTTTTTTATTGTAAAAGATATTTGTTCCCAGTTCGGTAACTGCTGCAACTTCTTTATCTAAAATATCATTAGGCAGACGATATTCGGGAATTCCATAACGCAGCCATCCTCCCGGATTCGGGCTGGCTTCAAAAATATCGCACTGATGCCCTTTTTGTTGTAAAAAATAAGCAGATGACAAGCCTCCGGGGCCGGCTCCAATAATGGCCACATTTTTCCCGGTTGAAGCTTCAACTTCCGGTACATATCGTGTTTCGGAAAGTAAATCCTGGTCGGCAGCAAAGCGTTTCATATAATCTATCCCTACAGCGGCACCTTCATCTAAATAATTTCGCCTACAAGCCACCTCGCATGGACGTACACAAACACGTCCGCAAATGGCAGGCAGGGGATTGGTTTGTTTAATTAGTCCAATAGCTTCGTTATAAAGGCCTTTTTCTATTAATGAGATATATCCCTGCACATCGACACCTGCCGGGCAAGTTTGTTTACAAGGTGCCTCACAATCGGCATAATGGTTGCTAACCAATAAATCCATTGCCATTTTGCGAGATTTTTTTACCTTCTCATTTTCTGTTTCAATCTTCATCCCTTCCTGAATTTTTGTAGAACAGGAAGATTGCATACCTTTCATGCCTTCAACTTCAACCACACAAACAAAGCAAGATGAAAATGGTTTTAACCGGGGGTCATTGCACAATGTAGGGATTTCAATTCCATTGCGTTTAGCCAGTTCAAGAATTGTTTCTCCTGGGTTCCCTTTTACATTTTTTCCGTTTAGAATTATATTTAGTTGATTACTCATTTTCGTTTGTAATTTGGTTAATGATTTATTTAAAACTTTTACGTTTCATTTCCCGATAATTATGATAAAACAATAGCATCAAATTTACATTTACTGTAACACATGCCACATTTTATACATGCATCCTGACGAATAAAATGCACCTGTTTTCTTTCTCCATCGATAGCATCTGACGGGCAATTTTTTGCACAAACCGTACATCCGGTACATTTTTCAGTATCTACAGTATAAGTAAGTAGTTTCTTACAATTTAATGCAGGGCATTTTTTATCGTGGATATGAGCTTCATACTCATGACGAAAATACTTAATAGTTGTTAATACCGGATTTGGGGCTGTTTGTCCTAATCCGCAAAGAGAATTATCTTTAATCTGGTAAGCAAGTTCTTCAAGCTTTTCAATATCCCCTTCCTTACCTTCCCCTTCAGTAATTCTTGTAAGTATTTCGAGCATCCGCTTTGTTCCTATTCTACAAAACGTACATTTACCGCATGATTCTTTTCGGGTAAAATCAAGAAAAAATCTTGCTATATCAACCATACAGGTTGTTTCGTCCATCACAACCATACCACCGGATCCCATAATCGCACCGGTTGCATTTACAGAATCGTAATCTACAATGGTATCGGCAAGATATTCGGGAATACAACCTCCTGAAGGGCCACCCAACTGAACGGCCTTAAACTTTTTGCCGCCGGTAATTCCTCCTCCAAGTTTAAAAATAATATCTCTTATAGAAATACCCATTGGCACTTCAACAGATCCACCATGATTAATTTTACCGGTTAATGCAAAAACCTTTGTTCCCTTACTTTTTTCAGTTCCATATTTGGCAAAGGAATCGGCGCCATTTAAAATAATATGGGGTATATTGGCCAGTGTTTCCACATTGTTAATATTTGACGGTTTACCCCAAAGTCCTTCTTCTGCAGGGAAAGGAGGCCTTTTGCGAGGCATTCCCCGTTGACCTTCGACAGAAGCAATTAAGGCTGTTTCTTCGCCACAAACAAATGCTCCGGCTCCTTCTTTTACATACAAATCGAAATTAAAATCTTTCTTTCCCATGATACTTTCACCCAAATATCCTTTTTCTCTTGCTTGTTCTAAAGCAATATTAAGACGTTTAATAGCTAAAGGGTATTCGGCACGACAATAGATAACCCCTTCACTTGCGCCAATGGCATAAGCACCGATAATCAAACCTTCAATTACAGCATGCGGATCGCCTTCAAGTAACGATCGATCCATAAAAGCGCCTGGGTCTCCCTCATCGGCATTACAAATGATATATTTTTCATCAGATTTATTTTTATAGGCAAATCGCCATTTTAGTCCGGTTGGGAAACCTCCTCCTCCACGGCCACGGATGCCTGAATCTAAAACATTTTGGATTACTTGTTCCTGTGATATGTTTTCATCAACAATCTTCCTGATTCCTTTATATCCGTTATGCAATTCGTATTCTTCAATATTCTCGGGGTCAATAACTCCACAATTACGAAGAGCAATTTTAACCTGGCCATCCCAGAAGGAATCATCTTTAGCTTTAAAAAGATCACTTCTGACAACATAATCTTTAACGGGCTCGCCTTGTTTTAAATGCTTATCAAATATTTCAACGGCTTTTTCTTCATTGATTTCGCCGTATAAATAAGAGCCTGTCTGATCAATAATTTCAACCAGAGGCTCGCGGTAACACATTCCGATACATCCGGTTTTCTTTAATTCAATATCTAGTTTATCTGCATCTTTTAATGCAATGAGTTTATTATAAACTTTATTA
>JAWLEM010000332.1:0-2832 GCA_041686115.1 Bacteroidales bacterium | reverse complement strand
TACGCTGTATTCATTTATTATTAGCATTGTTTTAATCGTTATTTTAGCGATTACTGCAAAAGGGTTTTCTGAAATTTAGGCTTTTGGTTTTTCTTTTTCTCTCCAATTTTAAAAAGTGTTTTCAAAATTTTCGGTCAGTTTAATGACCAAAAACACAAAAAAAACGGTTAATGCACAGATAGTTTTGGATATTTAATTGCTTTTTTTAATAACAGAAGGAAATAGGTAAATAGCCTTGTGTTTGTTAAGTTTCATACCAGAAATATATTACGCTCAACCATTGAAAGGATATTATTATTTGTTAACCACAGAGTACGCAGAGGTATTCACAGAGTTTTTGAAGTGATAAAAAAATCTTAGGTGTTTTAAAACTTTAATTGTTTCAGTTGTAATTTATTGGACTCTGTGTTACTCCGTGCCTTACTTAGTGAAACTCTGTGGTTAAAAATTATTTTTACTATTCACAAAACATTAATAAGGTCTGTTGTATAAATAAACTAAATTACTAATTTACAGATTGACTATGTTATCTCTTCCGTTTATCTATAAAAACAACAGGTTTTCGTTTTAATTCGGGGAATTTGATTTTGTTGATTTCTTCGCCTGGTTGAAACATAATGGTTGGAGCTACTCTTAATTTAGCCCTGAAATGGTCTTTTATGAGCTTTTCGAAATTTTCCGGGGTATGCCCGTTGGTAGCAACTCGTATTAATATATCGTCCGTGCCAATTTGATTGGTCGATACTTCAACCACATAATTGTCCACATAATCCATTTCGTTCAGAATATCGTACAATGCCGGTGGATATAGTGTGGTACCTTTGTATTTTATCATCTCTTTTTTGCGGCCAATAACAGGGCCTAAACGCATGGTTTTTCGTCCGCAGGCACAAGGCTCTGAAAAGTGCTGTACTACATCGCCTGTTTTAAACCGGATAAGAGGCATTCCTTCCACATCCAAAGTAGTAATGACTAATTCTCCTGGTTCCCCGTCTTTTACAGGATTATTGTTTTCATCAATAAATTCGACAATTAACAATTCAGGGTGATGATGCCCGCCCACACCGTGCTCGCAATCGGCAAAAGCAGCACCCATTTCGGTGGATGCAAAGGTTGAATATAATTTAATGTCCCACTTGTCTTTGATTCGTTGCCCTAAAGTATTTAAGGTAAAATCTGGATTTCGTAATGCTTCTCCAATGCAAATGGCTTTTTTAATGCTCGAATTTTTATAATCAATGCCTTTGGCTTCGGCATATTCAATCAGTTTTAAAATAAATGAAGGTACAGCAACCAGTGCATTGGGTTTTATGCGCTGAATGGTATCCCATTGCAGTTCAACCATTCCGTTCCCTACACGTACCATTCCGGCTCCCAGTTTTTTTATCCCTAAAAAATATGCCAGTCCGGCCATAAAACGGCGGTCGAGGGTTACCATTAACTGGTAAATATCTTCTGGTTTTCCGTCCGATATTTTAAACGATTTAAATTCATTGTAGCCCAAACGATCCAGATCAGCATTGGTTAAGGCGAAAGTAACCGGGTCGCCTAATGTGCCCGAAGTAGTTATATAATCTACAATTTTGGTTTTATCTACGCAGATAAAATCATCGTTTTGTTTGTGCAAATCATCTTTTTCTGTGAATGGAAGTTTTTGCAAATCTTCCAGTGTCCTTATGGTTTGGATATCAATTTTATGTTTTTTAAAAAGCTCCCGGTAGAATTTGGAGTTATGATTTACATATTGAAGGATTTCCTGCAATTTCTCTTCCTGGTAAGTCCTAATCTCTTGATTTGATTGATAATCTATATTTTCGGGAAACATGATCTTAGTGTATTTTTTACGACACACAAATTTAACATCTTATAATTAAAATAAGTAGAAACAGGAGGATTTTTATAGAATGTAATAAAACTGTCTCGCAAACCTGCCAGCCGGTTTACGTGCCGTATGGCATGCAGGCTGGGGCGCAAAGCCGCTAAGGGTTTTTATTATAATATCTGTGATTATTATGCCAAATCAGTGTATTCAATTGATTGAATCTGTGTTCCAATACTACCGGTTTTTTCACCGCAAAGGCGCTAAGGCGCTAAGATTTTGTTGTAATATTTTCAACTGCTATCTGTTGCCTGCCGCATTAATTCAATTCTCAGTTTTCCCTTTATAATTTCAAACAAAAAATCTGTGTGAACCCGTTGAATCTGTGTATTTAATATATTAAATCTGTGTTCTATTTATTAGTTAGCTTTATTGTAATAATAATTTGCTTTTTGCTTATCATCGAGGCGGGTATAAATATTTCCCAGGTATTTGGCGTACTCGGGTTTTGGTTTAATCTTATAAAGTTTTAAAAAATAATCGCGTGATTTTCTGAATTTTGGATAAGCTTCTTCCAACGCTTTAAGCACAATTTTGTATTGCCTTGTAGTTCTGTTATTTTTATAGGCTGTCATTTCTTTTACATAAAGATCATTTGCTTCATGGAAATATTTTTCGGCGTACCATTCCAATGCGGTAATATTTTTATCGTCCAGTTCAAAGATTTTCAAGGCTAGTTTGTCGCAGGTACTTTTATTTCCCAGGTTTTTATTAACGATTAAATAACCTGCAAGCAAATCAGCATCCGATTGGGCTTGTTCTTCAATTTCGGGCCACAGGTCAACCGCTAAATTCCAGTTTTCACTTTCTACATACGTTTCGAATAACCGTATTGTTATTTCATCTATTTTTTCTCCGTTGGGATATTTGTTGTGATAATCCTCAAGGACATTAATTTCTTTAGATAAATTATCAATGATTTTGTAAATTTTTGCCAGTGAAGCATATAATTC
>JAWLEM010000331.1:0-2844 GCA_041686115.1 Bacteroidales bacterium | reverse complement strand
CCAGCTGCATTGCAGAGTAGCCATGTTTGGAAGAGATAAGCGCTGAAAGCATCTAAGCGCGAAGCTCTCCTCAAGATGAGATTTCCCTTAAGGGTCGTTCAAGACTAGGACGTTGATAGGTTGCAAGTGTAAAGGCAGTAATGTCAAAGCTGAGCAATACTAATTACCCGAGCGCTTTTTTCAAACGTTTTCCTAAATTTTCTTTCCGACAATATGTTATAAAAAATTATACCTGAAAATACTCAGGTAACAATCTTAAGGTGGTTATTGCAGTGGGGTTCCACCTCTTCCCATTCCGAACAGAGAAGTTAAGCCCACTAGCGCCGATGGTACTGCATATGTGGGAGAGTAGGTCGCCGCCGATTTTATATAAGCCTCATTAGTAGTTTGCTAATGAGGCTTTTTTTTTATCTGTTTTTTAAGTATTTTTTTATCTTTTTGGAACAGGCTGATTTATATATGACTGGTTTTTTTATCTTTGCCATCATGAAAATAAAAAGTTTTTCAATAATTTCAGTTTTGCTGCTCTTGTCTTTATTTAGCTTTGGACAAATAGATAGCCTTGAATATCGAAATATGTATAACTGGAAAATTAATCCATACGATTTAAGCCTGGAATATGCCGAAGTGGATACTTCTCTTGAAGGGTTTCAAAAATATAACCCTATATTAAAAAATACCATAACGGCTACTTATCTTGGGAATTTAGGTACGCCGGTGAAATCAAATATTTACAACGATAGAATGAAAAATAATACCGGGTTCGTTTTTAGTCAACCTTTAGGTATCTATTTTCATCATCACGAGGATCAATATTATTTTAATACAAAAAAACGGTATACCTTATTAAATTATAGTAATGCAGGTCCAAAAGATGAAAGTGAACAGTTGCTTGGTGTTTTACATACCCAGAATGTAACTGAAAACTTTAATGTGGGCATTGATTATGATATGATTTCATCAGATGGTCGTTACCAGGAACAACAAGTTAGACAAAACATTATCAGACTTTTCTCAAGTTTCCATACCGAAAGCTATAAATTGCATGTTAACTATTATTTTAACAGGAATAAAAGTCAAATGAACGGAGGGATTGATAGCTTACATTATTTAGGTGATGAAGATTATAGTGATAGAAGAAATATTCCGGTTAAACTCTCTGATGCAAGAAGTCAAATTTTTTCATCAGGTTTATATATAGCCCATGAATATAGATTGCATAAAAATGTCGAACCGGAATCTGAGCCTGTAGATTCAATTAATGATTCACCCATTGAACAGGATGAAGCTAAATCTGAAAATGATAGTTTAAACCTTGTAGGGGATCATAAACAGCTTAATGATTCTACAGAAACCAATGACTCTCTTTTAAATAAAAATAATGATAAAAGTATTAATGGTGATGATGCAGGTTCCGAAGAAAAGAAGGAAAAAACAATTAAATATTCCGGATTTAGTTTTTCTCATGAGCTTTTTTACAATAAAGATGAGCGAAAGTTTTTTGATGATGATTTATCCGAGCCTTTTTATTCTTCGATGGATTTTTTTATCGATTCATCCCAAACTAGCGATGAAGTGGGACAAAAACGTTTTGCAAATACGTTATCATTACATTATCGAAAAAAAGAACAGTTTAGCTCACGCATCTCCCTCTATCATGAACGGATGAAATATAATTACAATATTATTCCTGATACTTCATATACCGACACATTAATTAATCCCGTTCAGGATACAATTATTCAATCCAATCATGAGTCTGTAAAAAATAGCAGTCGTATTTCCTTTTTTATAAAAACATTATTATTTGATAACCTTCTTCTCAAGGGGTATACAGATTATTATTTTAACGGATATAAAAAAGAAAGCTATTTAACCCATTTAAAGGCAACCTATTTATTAAAAGATTTTGATATTAGTATAGAGGGGAGGTATTCGAATCAAAGACCCGATTACTTTTTAACTACGTATACTTCAAATCATTTTAAATGGAACAACAGCAATTTAAAATCAATTAAAGATTTTGATGTAGGGTTAGCTATTCAAAGTAGTAAATATAAACTTAATGCAAAAATTCAAATAGGACAGCTAACAAATCATATTTATTTTGATACAACAGCTTCTGTTAAGCAATATTTAGATCCGATAAATGTTTTAACGGCAGATATTTCAAAAAAGATTAAGTTAGGACCCATACATTCAAATACTCGGTTTGTTTATCAGAAATCTTCAAATGACAGTATCATAGCATTCCCTGAGTTTAATGCTTATCAGTCGTTATACTATCAGAAATTACTTCAGTTTAAATCAACCGGAGGAGAGCTTTTGGTTCAGGTTGGTGTTGATTACAGATATTCCAGTAGTTTTTATGCCGATGGTTTTATGCCGTCTACAGGGATGTTTTACAGACAATTTGAAAATAGAATGAATGATTTCCATCGATTTGATGTATTTGCAAATTTTACGTTAAAACGAGCAAGAATTTATATTCAATATAGCTATTTAAACAGCGCCTTAAATGAAAACTATTATTTTAATGCTCCTTATTATCCTTCTCCGCAGCCTGTTTTTAAATATGGTATTGCCTGGTCTTTTCATGATTAAAAAAATATGTTGTTGATAAATAGAAGATTGAGTTTTTTTTTGTTTTTTTTGAGAAAAAGTGTTGTTAATTCAAAAAGTACGCTTATATTTGCACTCCCAATTCAGGGAAAAAGTTCTACAAAATAAGATAAAAAACTTCGAAAAAATATTTTTAATATTTTTGTAAAAAGATTTGGAAAATAAGATTTAAAGTTTTTATATTTGCAGCCGCTTTCGGAGAGATGGATAAAGCAGAAAAAC
>JAWLEM010000330.1:0-2859 GCA_041686115.1 Bacteroidales bacterium | reverse complement strand
TGATTATCATATCACTCGGAACCAACGAAGCCTTTAGTGATGAGTTTTCGCAAATTGAAAATGAATTTATTGTCAAAGACCTGCTCTACCAGATAAAAGACATATCAAAAGAATCGGCCATTATTTTAGCTGTTCCCGGAGATCATTATAAAAATGAATTAATCAATACTAATATTAGGCTTATAAGAGAAAATTTCATGAAAATACAAACCGAAATGCAAACGGGTATTTGGGATTTTTATACGGTTATGGGTGGCGAAAATTCAATTATTCAGTGGTACGAAAAAAATCTTACAGCAAAAGATAAATTACATTTTAACCGGCAAGGATATGAGGTGCAGGGAGAAATATTTGTCGATGCATTTTTAAAATTACTCGAAATCAAAAACTAATATTTTTAAAAATTGGTAGATATTTTAAAAGACATACTATTATACTCCGAATCTAAACCCCTGCTGTTTACACGATTATATTTCTGGGTGTTTTTCGGCGTTTTACTTGTATTTTATTCATTCCTGTACAAAAAAAATGTACTCAGAAATGCCTACCTGTTTTTAATGAGTCTTTTCTTCTACTACAAATCGGGAGGTTACTTTTTTACTTTACTGATTTTCTCGACCATAGCCGATTTTACCCTTGGACAATTAATTTACAAAGCAAAAACCGATGTAAAGAAGAAAATTTTTGTTGCTACCAGTGTATTTATTAACCTGGGCGTATTGGCTTATTTTAAATACTCCTATTTTTTTACCGATATTATTAATTCAGTATTTAATACAAATTTTGAAGTAATTAATTACCTGGCAGAGTGGACCAATTCGCTTACCGGGTCATCATTTAATATTTCATCTATTATTTTGCCTGTTGGTATTTCATTTTATACTTTTCAAACCATTAGCTATACTGTTGATGTTTACAGAAACAAAGTAAAACCGGTTAAAAATATTATTGATTTTGGATTTTATGTTTCCTTTTTCCCGCAATTAGTTGCCGGCCCAATTGTTCGTGCTGCAGAATTTATTCCACAGCTTTACCAGAAATTTAAACTTACTAAACAAGAGTTTGGGCATGCTGTATTTTTAATTTTAAGCGGATTACTAAAAAAAATGCTCATCTCCGATTATATTTCCATTAATTATGTCGACCGGGTTTTTGAAGCACCCGGAGCATTTACCGGTTTTGAAAACTTAATGGCTGTTTATGGATATTCTATTCAGATCTATTGTGATTTTTCGGGATATACCGATATTGCGATAGGTGTTGCATTATTACTGGGATTCCGACTGCCAATAAATTTCAATTCACCTTACAAGGCCTTAAACATAACCGATTTCTGGCATAGATGGCACATATCGTTATCGTCGTGGTTACGCGACTATTTGTACATTCCTCTTGGCGGTAACAGAAAAGGAAAAACCAGAACATACATTAATATTATGATTACCATGTTACTCGGTGGTTTATGGCATGGCGCAAACATGCGATTTGTTATTTGGGGCGGATTACACGGCATTGGCCTGGTTATCCATAAATTATGGGCTAAATTAAATCTATCACTAAGTAAGTATTACACCACACGATCGAGTAAAAATATTTTTTACCGGTTTGTATCAATTTTTGCTACTTTCCATCTGGTAACCTTTGCCTGGATATTTTTCAGGGCAAAAAACATGGATTATGCCATGGCAATGATCAAACAAATAGCCACAAATTTTCAATCGGTATTAATACCTGTAATGATTAACGCTTACTACAAAGTATTTGCTATAATTTTACTGGGATTAATATTGCACTGGCTACCTTCATCACTCAAAGAAAATTACAGGGGTTGGTTTATTAAAAGCCACATGGCGGTTAAAATAATCATTACAACTCTCGTAATATTTATTATTTACCAGGCAAAATCGGCAGAAATACAGCCTTTTATATATTTTCAGTTTTGATTTTTTCTTGATAGGGTTTTTCATCACGTCTGGCAAAAGCATTATTATCTTTAAGCATTTTATCCCAGTACATGTTCATCAAACCCATTTTTTTAATCAGCCTCAACAAAAACAGTATAAATCCATTAAGTTTATATGGTTTAGCAAGCTGGTGAGTTATTTTCTGATCAAAATTTTTCTCTCGCCCAAAGATTTCTCCCAGTTTCTCAAATTTCTTCAAATATCCTTTTACCATCCACAATGGTTTAACCTGAACTCCTTCTACATTTCCTTTAATTATAGTACCAAGATAATTACACCCTAATCGCCTTACTAATTTCTCAAGGTATAATTCTAAAAAATGAGATTGATAAGCTTCCGGAAACCCCGATTGAATAATAAAACCAACTTTCAATTCTGTTTTTTTACCTTTTAAAGGCTCCAGGTTTTCGAAAAATGCTTTTACCAGGCCGGGCATTGAATCAGTATAAAGGGGAAATGCAATCATCAGGTTTTCGGCATTGATAAATATTTCCCTTTGTTTCCTCGGATCTCTGGTACTTTTCAGATAAAAAAGATCGACTGAATTTTTTTCTGATTTTAAAAATCCACGATTAAAATACGACAAAATAATTTTCGTATTACTTCCGTTTCCTCTTGGTGATCCGTTAATTACCGTTAATTTCATAAATTACTTCTTCGATAGGTTGATCAGTAAATGCCAAAAAACGCATATTAGCCTTCATGTTAATTGCTAAACGTTGATATATATGTTTAATAATTTTATAATCCTCTTCATCTGAATCTTCTGTTTTATCTAAAATGAGAGCAATATCAGGATATTTATCGTATCGCGATTGATGATGGCATTCGTTATTCACAAACTCAATATATGGATGAATCAGGGGAATCATTTTATCCTGTACATTTTTTAGCA
>JAWLEM010000329.1:0-2862 GCA_041686115.1 Bacteroidales bacterium | reverse complement strand
TTCCGTCCGCTTTTGCCTGATGTCCGGTTTTTGGATTTTAATGATGATGAAGCTCTTGAACAAATAACCAGAAAATCGGCTTGTGTTTTAATTGAACCCATACAGGGGGAGGGGGGAATACGAGTTCCGGAAAATGATTTTTTGAAAAAGCTGCGAAAAAAATGCAATGAAACAGAAACATTGCTCATTTTTGATGAAATACAAACCGGATTCGGACGAACAGGAAGCCTTTTTGCTTTTCAAGAGTTTGATGTAATTCCTGATATCATGACTATCGCAAAAGGTATGGGAGGCGGAATGCCGATTGGGGCATTTGTTTCATCAAATGAAATTATGTCGGCATTTAAAACCAACCCCATTTTGGGGCACATAACTACTTTTGGCGGACATCCGGTTTCTTGTGCTGCTGCTATTGCTTCGCTAAAAATTATTGTGGATGAGAGATTACACCAAACTGTAAAACAAAAAGAGCAATTATTTAGAAAATTATTGGTTCATTCTGAAATTAAAGAAATTCGTGGTGTTGGATTGTTTATGGCAGTTGAACTGAAAAATTTCGAGCAGGTAAAAAAGGTAATTGATATTGCGGTAACAAAAGGGCTGGTGACTGATTGGTTTTTATTTCACGATAGTGCATTTCGAATTGCACCACCACTAATTATTACTGATGAACAAATTAGAGATGCCTGCAATATTTTGCTGGAATCTATTGATGAATCGATAAAATAAGTTGTAAAATAATTTTTTAATTGATTTATTTTTACAAAAAGTATTTTAATAACGAAAGGGCGAAATGAAAAAGATTATTCATCATATTATTTTTATTGGTGCTGTTTTAAGTTTTTTTGATTCTTACGCAACAAATCATCAGTATCAGGAACCAATTTGGCAGGAAGACAGTCTGAGCTATTATTTTAGCCAGATGGCCAATGAACGGGATGATAATAAGAAGGAGCTTATGAATGAAGAAATTTTAACAATTTTCAGGAAAATATTGGCTCAGGATGAAAGTTTTGATTACAATTTTTCATCCTTAAAATATATAGGAAATCTTAAATCGGATGATGATAACTTGCGGATTATTACATGGAACCTGGCTTATTATGATGGGACACATCAATATTTTGGGTTTATTCAGTTTAAAAAAAATCGGAGAACAATTCTCACTTATGAACTTAACGATCAATCGGAACATATAAAGGAGCCCGAGTTTCAGATACTTTCACATAAAAATTGGTATGGAGCCTTATATTATCAAATTATTGTAAATAAACACAGGGGTAATGTTTTTTATACTTTGTTAGGATCGGATCTAAATGATTTGCACAGCAAAAAGAAAGTAATTGAAATTTTGCAGTTTGATAATGATGATCAGCCTGTTTTTGGTGCCCAGGTTTTTAAAAACAGGGAAAAAATGTTATCAAGAGTAATCTTTGAATATAACGCCCAGGTTAATATGGGATTAAACTATGATGAAAGTAAACAGATGATCGTTTATGACCATCTTTCACCATTCAGGGCAAGTTTGAAAGAACAATATCAATTTTATGGCCCCGATTTTTCATACGATGGTTTAAAATTCGAAAACGGGATATGGAATACCTATCACGACATTGATGTGCGTAATTATAATATAGACTAAACAATGAGAAATAATCAAGATAACAATACTCATAAAGAATCTTTTGCATACTTTGTTGAGCAATTTGCCGATTTACGAATTTTGCGTTATCAGGTTCCGGGTTTTGAAACCCTTTCAATAAAGAAAAAGAAGCTTATTTTTTATTTATCTGAGGCTGCTTTATGGGGTAGGGATATTATTTTTGACCAGAATTTTAAATATAACCTGGTTATAAGAAGGTTGCTTGAGTCTATTATTAAAAACTATAAAGGGAATAAAGAATCTGGTCAATGGCAGGAATTTATGATTTACACCAAACGCATCTGGTTCTCTAATGGCATACACCATCATTATTCTACTGATAAATTTTTACCCGGTTTTTCCAAAGATTTTTTTATTGATTTATTGAATCATATACCTGAAAATATATGGCCGATTAGTTTGTCAAAAGAGGAAGTTATTCAAAAAATAGTTCCTGTAATTTTTGATTTACAAGTATATCCAAAAAGGGTGTGTCAGGACCAATCGAAGGATATGATTACTCATTCGGCCAATAATTTTTACGAGAATGTAAATCAGGAAGAAGCCGAGAACTTTTATCAAAGCATGGTGAATCCAGATGATCCTGAACCAGTTTCTTTTGGATTAAATACAAAATTGATAAAAGAGCAAGGCCAGGTAAAAGAAAAGGTATGGAAATCGGGAGGGATGTATAGTAAAGCAATTGATAAGATTATTTACTGGCTCGAAAAAGCATTAGAAGTTGCAGAGAACGAAATGCAAATGCAAAGTTTGCAAAAACTCATTGATTATTACCGCACTGGCAATCTAAAAAAGTTTGATGAGTATAATATTTTGTGGTTAACTGATAATCAGTCGTTTATTGATGTAGTCAATGGATTTATTGAAATTTATGGTGATCCTTTAGGAAGAAAAGCTACCTGGGAAGCCATTGTTAATTTTAAAGATGTTGAAGCCACTAAACGAACCGAAATTTTAAGTCAGAATGCACAATGGTTTGAAGATCATTCACCAGTTGATCAAAAATTTAAGAAAAGTAAAGTTAAAGGTGTTACAGCGAAAGTAATTCATGCAGCAATGCTAGGTGGAGAATGTTATCCTGCAACCCCCATAGGAATTAATTTACCCAATGCCGAATGGATTAGAAAGGAATACGGGTCTAAATCGGTTACCATAGAAAATATTACGTATGCTTATCATATGGCTTCGCTCAAAAGTGG
>JAWLEM010000328.1:0-2875 GCA_041686115.1 Bacteroidales bacterium | reverse complement strand
TTTGAATGGGAGCTTTAATCACAGAACAATATATTTTTAAATTATCCGGCCCGAAAGCCGGATTTTTTGTTTCGAAACGGAACAGCCCACTGTTCCAAAAAGAAACATTTTTTACAGATTAAAACTAATCTTTAATAATGAAAAGCTTCTGTTTATTAAGGCTTTGCATATTTTGGCATATGGCTTGATATGTTGAGAAAAAAAAGTTATTATGAATAGTTTAAAAATTGCATTACGAATATTATGGAGAAACAAAAGTTTCTCATTCATTAACATTTTAGGGTTTTCAATAGCACTGACACTGGTTATTATTATCTATTTATTAATAATGAACGAAACATCGTTCGATAATTACCAGGAGCAAGCCGATCAAAAGTACCGAGTTGTTGCAGAAACGCAAAGAGCAAACTTCCGGAGTTTTGACATTAGCCCCCCATATCCATTACATGAAAAATTACGTGAAAATGTTCCGGGAATACTTGATGTAGCCCAAATATATTGCCCTTCATATTGTAATATTTTTACTGAAAATAAAGCTTTCACAGAGAGTGGCATTACATTTATCGATTCCTCCTTTTTTAATTTTTTTGATGTACAATGGATAACAGGTAGCAAAGCATCCATTCTTGAATATGGAAAAACAATCATAACCGATGAGTTGGCTACTAAACTATATGGAGATGAAGACCCCATCGGAAAAATAATAAGAATAAATAGCATGCTTGATGTTGAGGTTGCTGGTGTTGTTGAATCACCCCCTGCAAACACCCATCTGCCATTTAAGTTATTACTTGGAATAAATCATTTATCTGAAGATTTTGTAAATTTTAATTATAACTCATGGGGAGCTATGAAGTCGGGATTTTCAACGTACATCCTAAAAAATCCTGAAATAACTGAAGAATCCATAAACCTTACAATTAATCAAATATATAAGAAAGCTTATAATCCACAGGATGAAAACGAAACGCGTTTTTTTATCGAAGGATTAAGAGAAATCCATACCAGCTACTACGGTGAATTACCAGGTTCGTATAGCACCCCAAAACCGGCTCTATGGACTTTTGGCAGCATTGGTTTGTTTATTCTTATCATGGCCACCATTAATTTTGTGAGTTTGTCAACCGTTCAGTCGTTTAAACGATCGAAAGAAGTTGGGTTACGTAAGGTTTTTGGAAGTAACCGTATAAAATTAATTGGTCAGTTCCTTATTGAGGCTTTTATCTTAATTATACTTGCAGAAATTATTGCTGTTATTTTAACAGAAATACTTATTCCTTCTATTAATGGAGTCATGGGAAACACTATTCCCCTCAGCCTTTACGGAAACAATAATTATATTATATTATTTTTATTAGCCATATTAATTTTAACCAGTCTGTTTTCGGGAATATATCCGGCTTATAGTATCTCCTCATTTAACCCTATACAATCGTTAAGAACCAAATTAAGTTTTTCTTCAAATAAAAAATTCTCTCTATACAAAGCATTCGTCATTTTTCAGTTTTTTCTGGCTCAGTTTTTTTTAATCGGACTGATAATATTGTTTGCACAACTAAAATTTATTAAAAAGCAGGAGCTTGGTTTTCACACAAAAGATATTATTTTACTAGAATATCCTGAAACCGGAATAAATAAAAAAATAAATTTTAAAGATCGAATTTTAGAATTTCCTGAAGTTCTTTCGGCAAGTTGTCAATTAGCACCTCCAATGTACAATTCAAATCACACTTCTAATTTTTCCGTTCCGGGAAATACAGAAAAGTATTTTGCAAACATTAAGGCCGTAGATGAAAATTATATGGACGTTTATAATCTAAAATTACTGGCCGGTGAATGGTTAACAAAATCAACATTAAAAGATACCATACGCCCTACCATCGTAAACGAAAAGTTTATCCAAACGATTGGGTTAGAACAAGTAAGTAATGCGATTGGCAAACTATTTAACCACAGTGGAGTTACGCACCAGATTACCGGTGTAGTAAAAGATTTTACATTATTTTCAGCCCACAGAGAAAATATGCCCGTAGCTATGTTTTATGACAAAGACCGTATTCATCAATTAGGAATCAGATACCTTCCGAATACTGATGATTTAATAGAAGGGAAAATAGAAAATTTATGGAAAGAATATTTCCCCGAGTCAGCCATTAGTTATAATAAATATAGCTGGCATATAGAATTCTCATACCGTACCGAAAATGTTATGATAAACTTAATGGGGGGGTTAAGCTTTATAGCTATTGTTATTTCTTTATTAGGATTTTTTGGCCTAATTACTTTTATTATTACCAATAAATATAAAGAAATAGCCATTCGGAAAACCTATGGAGCAACCACAGCTAAAATTAATCGTTTATTACTATTAAAATTCAATCGCTTAATTCTAATAGCAAGTTTTATTGCTGCACCAATTGCTTATTTCATTCTAAATTTCTGGTTAAGAACCTATGCTTACAAAATAAACCTGGGGATATCTTATTATCTGATATCAACAGGAATTATAATGGCTTTAGCCACTATAAGTATTAGTTTTCAAACCTGGAGGGCTTCAAATATTAATCCGGTCGATATTTTGCGATACGAATAAGTCTAATTCACGTATTAAAAATAAACTGTCTCTTTTGGGGACGGTTTTTTTTATGATTTAAAAAACAGTAATTTAGTATTCTGGCAATTAAAACCTTATCATGATGAAAAAAGCATTATTTGTAATTCTTTTAGGGTTTCCCTTTTTTTCTGTTCATGCACAAATCCTAAATAAACTAAAAAGAATAGTCGACGAAGAGGAGGTTGTTCATGTTTTAAAAGATGAGCTGATTAACCACCTTGAGGACTCAAAAAAAGAGTACGAAGCGATTGATTATAATTA
>JAWLEM010000327.1:0-2878 GCA_041686115.1 Bacteroidales bacterium | reverse complement strand
AACCGCTAATATCCGATTCAATCTCAGGTATGGTAACTATAAATTTAGATCCATTCCCCTGTCCACTCTCAATTTCTATTTCGCCACTTAATAAATCCAATAAAGCTTTATTAATTGATAATCCTAACCCATGCCCCCTGTTAATTGAATTTATTCCAGAATCTAAACGCCTGAAACGATCGAAAATAATTTTCTGATTTTCGTCGGAAACGCCTGTTCCAAAATCTTTTACAGAAACATGCAATAGATTTTTATTAAGCCAGACTTTTATAACTACCTTGCTATTTTCATAACTAAATTTTACTGCATTGCTTACCAAATTAGAAACAATTAATCGAAGTTTCTCGGCATCTGTTTTAAAGAAAAATGGTTTTTCTTCGGATGTAGGGATTTCAAATTGTAATTGAATATCAATTTTTTTCTTTTTTGATTGGTATTTAAACGAATCTACAACACTCTCCAGTAGTTGTTTAATATCAACATTCAATATTTCGGGAAAAATTTCGCCAGCTTCAATTTTTGCAGCTACAAAAATATTTCTCAATTGGAAATCGAGATTAAAAGCTTCGGAATATATGAGAGAAACCATTGAAAAAACCTTTTTCCAGTTTTCTTTTTCAACAGAAAGAATATTTTTCGATAGGGCAAGGATTGAAGCAAAAGGATTAATTATTTCGTTAGTAATATTAGAAATAAAATGACTTTTAAGTGCTTCAGATTCTTCGAGCTTTTTATTTACTTTTTGCAACTCGTCGTTCAGTTCCTGCACTTCTTTTAGTGCCTTTTTATTCTGATCGAATCTTTTTTTTAATTCTTCGATTAGTTCCTGGTCGGTTAATTCGCTCATAGATATATTTTTTAATTATTTTCGTCTGAATATTGTTGGCTTAATTTGTTCCAAAGGGACATCCATACCGAGAATTGACTCAGAATGCCCAATAAATAAGTACCCACCTTTCTTGAGCTTATAACATAATTTATTAATTACCTTTTCCTGGGTTTCTCTGTTAAAATATATTAATACATTTCGACAAAATATAACATCATAAACATCAGATATGTTATAATTTTCATCCATAAAATTTAACCTTCGGTACTCCACTTTATTCCTAAGCTCTTTAACAACACGAACTGTCCTGCTTTCTCGATTTTTACTACGCAAAAAATATTTCTTTTTCGTTTCCAGTGGAATATTTACGATCCTTTCTTCTTTAAAAACACCAAGCACTGCTTTTTGTAATATTTGGCTGGAAATATCGGTACCCAGGATTGAAAAATCGAACCGTGTATTATTTTTTGCAAATTCGTTTAATGTAATGGCAATAGTATATGGTTCTTCACCACTTGAACAACCTGCGCTCCAAACTTTAAAGCTTCGATTGAAATTGTTTATCGAAATGAATTCGGGAAGAATATTATTGGTTAAAAAATCGAAATGAACAGGCTCTCGGTAAAAATCGGTTTTATTGGTGCTTACCACATCAAGCATATGGATAATTTCTTTCTTTTGCCCGTCATCGCTAAAAACAAAATCGGCATATTCTTTAAATGATGTGATTTTTAGTTCGCGTAAACGCTTTTGCAACCTACTTTGCAGCATAATTTTTTTTGCAGGAGGCATTTTAATACCACATTGTTGAAAAATGAACTTACTTAAGCGATCGAAATCATCGGAGTTCATTTTGGCATTAAAAATCTGATTCAGTGTTTGATCTACCATTTTTTTATAAAATAATATTTAAGTTAAAAAAGGGGGATGGGGCAATCCCCCGTATGATTTGCTAAATATGCATAATCAATACCCTAACCTAAAATTTACCTATGATGTAGCCCCATTATTCAAACTTTTTAAAAATTTTCGTATTCGTCGTCGATATTCTTATTTTTATTATCGAACATTTTTAAATCAATACCTGATGATTTCTTATGATCATCTTTTTTGGGATTCGCTTTGTCTTGCTCTTTATCTTCTGAACGATAGTCCTGATTTTTATTTACATTAAATTTTTGATTTATTTTCTTCTTTTTCTTTTTATCTCCTGTAATAAAGTAAGCAATATTTTCTTTCAGCTGATCAGCCTGGCTCGCAAGTTCTTCGGAGCTAGTAGCAAGCTCTTCAGATGCAGCTGCATTTTGTTGAGTAACCTGGTTCAATTGCTGTATAGCATTATTAACCTGGTCGGCACCCGAGTTTTGTTCGAGACTGGCAGCAGATATTTCCTGTACAAGTTTTGCAGTTTTACCAATTTCGGGGATTATTGTTCCCATTAGTTCACCTGCTTCTTCAGTAACTTTTAAGCTACGGTTCGATAATCCAACAATCTCGTCGGCCGCCACTTTACTTCTTTCTGCTAATTTTCTAACTTCGGCAGCAACTACAGCAAAACCTTTTCCGTGTTCACCTGCTCTTGCAGCTTCAACTGCAGCATTTAATGCCAAAATATTGGTTTGGAAAGCAATATCGTTAACAACAGAAATTTTATCTGCGATCTGTCTAATTGATTCTAAACTTTCTTGTGCAGCTTTGGCAACTTTATCGATACCTGTAGAGGCTTCGATAGAAATTTTCTCTGTTTGCTGCGCATTATCAGTATTTTGCTGGATATTTGAAACCATTTCTTCCATTGATGAAGAAACCTCTTCGGCAGATGATGCTTGCTCATTAGCTCCCTGTGATAGTTGCTGTGATCCGGAACTCATTTGCTGACTTGCAGAAGCAATATTATCAGCGCTTAAATCAACATTCTCGACAATTTGTTGCAACTGAACAACCATTCGGTTAAGCGCTTTAGCCAACATACCAACTTCATCCTGCTGATTTAATTCAACGGTTGCAGTCAAATCTCCATCGGCCACTTTATTGGCAAATTCAACACCT
>JAWLEM010000326.1:0-2878 GCA_041686115.1 Bacteroidales bacterium | reverse complement strand
CTTTCGAATATTCCTGAAACAATCAATTTACCCACTATTGAAAACTATGGAATACTACAACGACAGGACCTGTGCATTGATGTTGCGATGGTTGGCAACAATATTTATGTTAACAACACGCCTACAGATTATTCCCAATTAAAAGGTACCTTATTAAAGGAAAAATCAAAAATCAATCATCTGAATACTCATTTGATAACTATATCCTTGTATGCAGATAAAGGCCTTTCAATGGAATATATGCATAATTTAAATCAAACATTAAGAGAAATAGGTTTATTAAAAGTTGCCCATATGGGTAGAGTTAAAGACAATAAAGTATCTAAACTGCAAAGCAGATATATTGGAATGCCCAAAAAACTGCCACCATTAGATGGAATAGAAATAATCCCTTCTGAAGATTTAGCCGACAAAGGAATTGCATTTTTTGAAATGGATGCAACTAATCCGGAAAACAGCCCAGCCGCACTAAAGCCTAAATTTGAAGAACTTTTAAAAAATTCTGAAAAATATATTGCCAGCCTGTATTATGATAAAAATACAATTCTAAATACATATCTTGGTTATCAGGATATGGCAAGAACAGTAGTTTTTGAATTAAGGAACCGATATGCGCAGGAAAAATTCAACCTTACGTTTGATGAGTTATCATCGGTTCAACAAAAAAGCATAAGAAAAATATATCCATTGATAATTTCAGAAGCAGAATCGGATTTTTCTAAAGATTAAGCAAAACCATAAAATACCCGCTGAAAGTATGTTCAGCGGGTATTTTATCATTTAATTTTCATTTTGTTTAATGCATTCAGCCTACTGCTGCCTGCCATCAGGCAGGTAAACCATGCCATCCGGCAGATAGACTGTCAGCTGCCGCCTTATTTATTTCCGCGGAACATCATCCAAATAATTATTCAACGGATCACTTTCGCTGGTATTTAACGATTTTATCCAATCGATCACCGGTTGGCGATAATGGACTGAAGTATTGTAGGGTTCTTCATCATATTCAGAAAAATTATTGGACGATAATGAATAAAGGTAATCAATGGTTAAAACCGTATAGGTTGAATCGTTGTAAATGGGAGTGCCATCCATTAGGTAATTACCATCAATAGTAGTAAACCCTCCATGTAAGTAATACGGAGCACTTTCCAATAATTCCCTGCCAGTAAGCTCAAGCTGAATAATAATATTTTCGAAAGGCAATAGCCCCACTATGGTTTCAAGTGTAATATCACCTGTGGGTATATCCTGTCTTATTCCTCCAGAGTTGGTTAAGGCAACATCCGCTTCAGGAAATGCTTTTAACCACGAGTCCACAACCATATTCCCCATTTCAACTGAACGTTGGTGGACTGTTTCATCAGCATATCCAATAAATTCAGATAAAATCGCATTGGATTGCTCCAGCCACCCATCAACCACAGCTGATAAGTCTTCATCAATAATTCCTTTATTGTTTTTATGGATTGAATAGTTTAAATCATGAAGTGAATCATTTTGTGGATGATATGCAAATGTTACTTTTATATATCTCTCCATATTGGCACCCGACTGCATAAGTAAAACGCCATCCTCATCTTTAGCGAATAACTGGTGGCAATGCCCACCTCCTATTATTTTAATATTATGCTTTACGGCCACAGAAGCAAGATCTATCATTTCATCTTCACACATATGCCCTATTATGATTAAAAAATCTGCACCATCATTTAATGCCTGGGGGGCATAAGTATTAATTGCGTCGGCATATGGCAAAAAATCAAAATCCTCAACATTTTTAGGGAAAGTTGTAAAAGGAGTTGATAAAGATGCCAGACCAATAATTCCGACATTTACTCCATCTATCTCTTTTATGATATAGGGTTTTACAAACGAAGGAATTTCGCCGGAAGCTTTTTCAATGATATTAGCTGCTAGAAATGGAAAATTCATTTGTTCGAGTCGCTCTTCTAAAACAGTAACTGTAAAATCAAAATCATGGTTCCCAATTGCACTGGCATCATACTCAAGTGCATTCATAATATCAACCATGGGTTCGCCTTCAAACCAGGTTGAAACCGCGGGGCCTGTCCAGTTATCGCCTCCACTTAAAATTAAATAATTATCTGAACCATCATACCCATCTTCTGTTTTCCATAATCCGGCAAGTCCGGCAGCACCATCAGAATTCTCAGTAGCTTCTAACCACCCATGTTCATCGTTGGTATAAAAAATGGTAAACTCAATTAAACTATCGTTTAATATTTCAGGGTCATGATTTGCATTTTTTGTGTTTTCATCGCAGGAAAGAAGCAAAATGCTAAAAAAACTTAGAATAATAATATAATAGCGCATATAATTAAATTTAAAATAAGAGATCTCGAAATTAATAAAACAATTTAAATTTTGGCAGGTTTACATAAACTCTTTTTATTCTTTGCTTGCAAACCACACTTTTTACATTCAAATTTTACATTCTCTGGTTTTTTATTTTTCTTTTTGTCTTTTTTACAAAGTTTTTCCGGCATCTTGTTTTGAATTTCAAATTAAAACAGTCAATCTGGAAAAATGTTTAATACTGCTAAATAATCCATTAAAAGGCCATCTATAAATTATAGATAGCCCTAAAATTGAAAACAATAATAAAATAAAACTACTCGTACCGTAATGAATCAACCGGATTTTTGCGTGCTGTTGTAATGGTATGATAAAAAATAGTTGACAGGGCAATAATTAATGAAATAACAATCGCCACAACAAATATCCACCATGAAAGTGAAGTTTTGTAAGCAAATGAGTTTAACCATTTATTCATAGCGAAATAAGCCAAGGGTGCTGCAATAATATTAGCTATTAGAACCCATTGTGTAAGCTCTTTAGACAGCAATAATGTAAT
>JAWLEM010000325.1:0-2880 GCA_041686115.1 Bacteroidales bacterium | reverse complement strand
AAGGCTGTCCTATGGCAACATTTTTTAACACACTGAGTTTTTCATTTAAATTTTTCATATAAACCGACTCAGAAATTTCGGGGCTGAATTTTTCTACTAGTGTATCCAACTCCTCTACTGTTAGGTAAGGCATCATATAATTTAAAGTAACAAATGGCCCTAAAACATTAGATGAGTTTTCGGCAATAAAATTTTTGGTGTATTGTTGTTGCTTTTCTTCAACTTTTCCATACTCCTCTTCAATTTGCTTTACCTTATCCACATCACCACTCATATTAGCTTGCATATAATCATTATAAAGTGATCTGAATTGCAAATTAAAATTCATTAGTTCATCCTCGTAATTTTTATAAAGCCCGGTAATTTCAGAACCTTTAATTTCTGCATTAGGAATACTATCAATATCAGCAACGATATTAATTTTAGAATTCTCTAAAAACAAAGGAATTGCATCTAAAGTATCGGCAAATTTAATAATGTGATATTCAGGCATTTCAATTGTTCCTTTGAAATTGAATTTCCCTTCTTCTAAGGAAACTGAATCTACTGTTACTAATTTTCCGTCTTCTACTTTTTGTAAAATAGCAGAACCTGTTGATAATCCATCAACCTTTCCATTAATATTGTATTTTGTTTCTGTTGTACAAGAAAACAAAAGAGCAAATGCCATCAGGCTGTAAAATAATTTTTTCATTATGAGTATATTTTTAAGAATTTATAAAATTTAAAAGGTTAAACATACAAAAAATTCCACATAATCAGAATTTAATATATGAAATTATTAACTTAATACATGACAAAAAATGAATTATCCCTAAAGTTTTCTAAAATATTGGTTTTGTATTCTTAAAATCATTATTGTCCGATAAAAAATAAATAAAATCAAGGCTTCAGATCCGAGGGTGTATTATGATTTCAATATTCCGCGGCATGTTTGTTATCTGCAAGGAATGGTCTGTGGTGCTTGCCGCAGGTTTGGTGGCGGAGTCTTTTACCCCCGGGTTGAAACCCGGGGCTAACCTTATGGGTTATAATTTGCGGTTCGTTTTATAAACGATTAAACCCACCGGGTTTAAGATTTTTTTCCAGATAGCTGATTATTTTTTTGTTTGACGATTCGTTTTCGGATTGGCATTGTCCGGTGAGCCGAAAAACAAGCACAGTGAGCGTAAAAAAAAATCTGCTGTTCGAAGCACTGACCGAAGGGAAGTGCAAGTTTAGATTTTTTAGCTCACATCGCGTAGTTTTTCGAGTGAGGCGGGCGTAGCCTTGAATTTCTTTGCTTACTTTCTTGTTTCAAGACAAGAAAGTATGTGGGGTCTGGGGCAAAGCCCCTGAAATAGGAAATTGGTAAATGGTAAATAAAATCAAGGTTTCAGAATGGATTCAATATTTTTATCGGACAACAGTGTCTTAAAATGACAAATTTCAAAATACAAACCCGCCTGCCGGACGGGCAGGTGACAAATACTTGCCTGCGGCATGCAGGACTTCCAAATATTCAAAGAATTAAACTCCAAACTTTTGTTTGTATCATTGAGAATTGAGAATTATTTGGAATTTATTATTTGTATTTTGTTATTTATTAAAGCCTTTGATCAACATGGTTCAAATTCGATAATAAATATTGTCATGTACTAAGAAATATTATTCACATTTCATTTAAATATTCGTTCAAAAGTATTCGTGCCGCAAGGAAAGAGTTCATTTTTCCCTGCAAAACATTTTCTTCAAACACTTTTAGCTTATTTTTTATTTTTTCGTTTTGATAAAAATTGTTTTTCAACGATTCATTAATTGATTCGTACATCCAATATTTAGCTTGCTCCTTTCTTTTTAGGGTAAAATACTGATTAGATTTTTGATGCTCCAAAAACTCGTTAATAACATCCCATACTTTATCAATCCCTGAATTTTTTAAAGAAGAACAAGTAAGTACTTTCGGAATCCATCCTGATTGTGTGGGTGGAAATAAGTGAAGTGCATTTTGATATTCTGTTTTTGCCAAATCGGCTTTTTGCACATTTTCACCATCGGCTTTTGTAATAACAATTGCATCAGCCATTTCCATTATACCCCGTTTAATACCCTGTAGCTCATCACCTGCCCCTGCGAGCATAAGGAGCAAGAAAAAATCGACCATTGAATGTACGGCAGTTTCTGATTGCCCGACACCAACTGTTTCTATAAAAATAGTATTAAACCCTGCTGCTTCGCATAAAACAATTGTTTCTCTTGTTTTTCGGGCAACACCACCCAACGAACCAGCCGATGGCGAAGGCCTGATAAAAGCATTTGGGTCTGTTGACAGTTCTTCCATCCGTGTCTTATCGCCCAAAATACTGCCTTTCGATCTCTCGCTACTTGGATCAACGGCTAAAACAGCCAGCTTATTTCCTTTGGATGTAATAAACTTCCCAACCGATTCGATAAATGTACTCTTACCAACTCCCGGAACGCCGGTAATACCAATTCTTATTGAATTACCGGAATGTGGCAGGCATTTCTCAATAATTTCCTGAGCAACCAGGTTGTGTTCCGGCAACGAACTTTCAATTAAAGTTATAGCCTGCCCCAATATCGTACGGTTACCACTTATAATTCCTTCCACATATTCATCTACCGTACGCTGAATTTTTTTATTCTTTCTATACTTTTTTATAACATCCGGATTAATCGATTCCGGCTGCTCAATACCACCTTGCACATTTAATGCCGATTTAAATGATTCGTTATCTTTATTTTCCTTTTTTTTCTCAGACATGATGGCAATATTATATTTGATGCGAAATTAAAACATCCGGTAATAGGATTAAAATTTTATGATGTTTTTTATAACTTGTTTCTATCTTTCTTAAAAATTAAAAAAGGAAATGGCCT
>JAWLEM010000324.1:0-2881 GCA_041686115.1 Bacteroidales bacterium | reverse complement strand
GCCCAGTTAGAGAACTCTTCCCAACGGTCATCCCATCCGCGTTTATGAGATGATAAGTTAGCAACCATTGTTCCTAAAGCTACACCCATGGCTCCCATATAAGCTGACACTGAACCGCCACCGGGAGCAGGAGATTCGGATGCTGTTTCGTCGGCAAAACCTGTAATGGTTAGGTCAACCAGTTTACTTTTCTTTTGATCTGCAGCCATTTTGTATTCGATAATTTTCTCTTCGGGCTTAAATTCATATAAATCATCCAAACCAAGCGATTTTACTGCAATTTTTATGATTTCTTTTTCAGGAATTCCAACCGAACGATTTTGTTTACGCAGGAAATATTTTCCTGCATCGATCATGGCTTTTAAAGGTACCAATCCTACCAGCTCAGAACCTGTAACCCTAATACCTCGTTCATCAGCTCTTTTGCAAACCTCATCAAAAGCTTCGTGTACCGAAGTGATAGAAATATTGGTTAAATTCATTGATATTTGCGCTATACCATATTCATCAATAAACCATCCAATGGCTTTTACGGCCTTTAATGTACCAGGAATCCATACTTTCTTCCCATTCTCATCCAATACCGGTTTACCGGTTAATTGATTGCCTTCGCGCTTTACACGTCCTTTTTCCCGAACATCAAAAGCAATGGCATTGGCTCTTCGGGTAGATGTAGTATTTAAATTAATATTATAAGCCACTAAAAAATCCCTGGCGCCAACAGCAGTAACACCTGATTTTGCATTGAATTCTGCAGGCCCAAAATCGGGCTTCCATTCCGGTTTACTCAATTTCTCTTTTAATCCTTCGTATTCGCCGGCGCGGCAATTGGCAAGATTTTTACGCACATCGGCAAAGGCTGCATTTTCGTAACAATATATAGGTATATTTAATTCTTCGCCAATTCGTTTGGCCAGTTTATGTGCATACTCAACAGTTTCGTCCATAGTAATCCCTGCCACAGGCACCAGCGGACAAACATCCGTTGCGCCAAACCTGGGATGCGCACCTTTATGATGACGCATATCAATTAATTCGGAAGCTTTTTTTACAGCCATGAATGCAGCTTCGCAAACTTCGTCGGGTGTTCCAACAAAAGTAACTACTGTGCGGTTGGTTGCTTTTCCGGGATCTACATCCAAAAGGCTAACTCCTTCTACAGATTCAATTTCATTGGTTATTTGTTTAATAATTCCCATATCGTTCCCTTCGCTAAAATTGGGAACACATTCAATTAATTGTTTCATATTTTTATTACTTTTTATTTTTATTACTTTTTCGATTATTTTTTATCACATACAATTGTTATAAGATACCTTTTCTATGGATACCTTATACTATTTATTTTTTTCGTTTTTATTTCGTTCTTTTTTAGCATACCAATATTCTGTCTTTTTTACACAAAATTTCGTCAAGAAAACTTTAAATCAATTTCCCATTTAAAATTACCCGATCGATTAAATGGCTTGTATATGCATAAGGCATAAATTCATACCCGGGGATCTTTTTGGTAATAAAAACATTGGCTTTTTTCCCTTTCGTAATGCTACCCATCTCATCATCGACACCCATGGCATAAGCACCATTAATGGTTGTTGCATTGATCACTTCTTCGGGCAGCATTCTTAATTTAATGGTTCCAAGGGACATAATAAATTTCATATTGCCTGATGGAGATGATCCGGGATTGTAATCAGAAGCCAGCGCAATGGGCAATCCTGCGTCAATCATTTTACGTACCGGGGGGTCGATCATCCCAAGAAAGAAAGCTGCTCCCGGCAATAAAGTAGGCATGGTTTCCGAATTTTTTAGTGCTTTTATTTCATCCTCGCCAGTAAATTCCAAATGGTCAACCGAAAGTGCATCATATTTTACACCAACCTGAATGCCCCCAGAGTAATCCAATTCATTGGCATGAATTTTAGGCCGCAATCCATATTTTAGTCCGGCCATAAGAATACGGTCGGTTTGTTCAACGGTGAAAAAACCTTTATCGCAGAACACATCAATATAATCGGCAAGATCTTCGCTGGCAACCTGCGGGATCATTTCATTGATAACCAAATCGACATAATCATCCTGTTTTCCTTTGTATTCAGCCGGAACAGCATGTGCCCCCAGAAATGTTGATTTAATAGTAATAGGTGTCGTTTTCTTCAAACGCTTAATAACCCGTAGCATTTTCAACTCATCTTCAACTGTTAACCCATAACCACTTTTAATTTCTACAGCGCCTGTTCCAAATCCTATAATTTCATTTACGCGTTCTAATGATTGTTCGTACAATGAATCTTCCGATGTGTTATGTAAAAGTTTCGCTGAATTTAAAATTCCACCGCCACGTTTGGCAATTTCCTCATACGATAAACCACGAATTTTATCGCTATACTCAATTTCACGGCTTCCGGCATAAACCAGATGAGTATGAGAGTCGCAAAATGAAGGAAAAACCAATCTTCCTTCAGCATCAATGGTTTCACCACTAAAATCATGTATATTTAGCTTATCCATTTTGCCAAAATCAGCTATTTTATCATCTTCAATCATTAAATAAGCATTATTGATGCAATTTAATTTTTGCATTTCCCTTCCGGCAACATATTTTACCGAGTCATCCTGAACATTAACCAATGATTTTATATTTTTTATTAGTAGCTTCATACCCTATATTTTATTGTTTAAACTGCTACGAAATTACAAAAATCATCTGTATATACAGAAAAAATTTCCTGATGTATAAACATTATTCTATTTTTACACCTTATTTTTAAAATCAAAAATTTGCAGAAAAAGTTATGAAGAAAAAAAGGACTATTCCCCACACCTATGTCATTGTATTTTTTATTATTGTTTTCTCGGCAGTAGCAACCTGGTTTGTTCC
>JAWLEM010000323.1:0-2881 GCA_041686115.1 Bacteroidales bacterium | reverse complement strand
TACCACTACATCTACTTCTATTTAAACCAAAAATGGTGTATGCACAAAATTAAACCACGCAAATTACATGGCATCATTGATTTTGACCTGGACGAATTTTATGCTATGGGATTCAGAAGATTTAAAATGCTGCGTGAGCATAAAGGACGAAAGACCGGTTATTAAAAAACGAGTGCCAATTGAGCACTCGTTTTGGTTTTCATCTAAAACAGAAAATTACTTTCCATTTAATATAAAGACCAGAAAGGGTTTCTTATTATAATTCTTTTTCTTCTTTATCTGATAAATCATTAAGTACGATGTGTTCAATAAACCTTAAATTCTTTTCCCAACGCGAAAGGCTTTCTAAAGCAAAAACAAAATAATCTGATCCAAACTCTCTTTCTATCCATGAATATTCTTCACTATCTATTAATTGTTTATCCAAATTAATAACATCTTCTATTCTGCTGAGCGTTACCTTTTTTAAAGGTAATGTATATGCATATTCTTTATATGATTTTAGTTCCTTTTCAAGAACAGGAACTATAGCGCCTTCTCTCCAAATCAGCACATATTGGCTCATGGTTTTTGAATCAACATTATTCAATTTATCCATGGCAAACTCTTCTTGGCCCAAATCAGTATTTATGTGAGCATTATCTGAATAGATTAATAAATCCTTTTTTGCTTGATGTATTAAATCACAAATACGGTCACTTTCATTTACGAATTCCTGGATTTCTTTATTCGATTGGCCTGCTACTTTATTATTCACAAATTGGTAATAATCAATCACCTTTTCATTACTTTTAGTTAGAGCTATGCCATGAAATAATACATCATTACTAACATTTATACTTAACAAAACTCCTAAAACAGCAATAAAAATTAAACCTAAGATAATAGCTGTAAAATTGACCGGCGATTGCTCTTTATTTTTAACCGAGTGAAAAATAAATACAGGTAAATAAAGCAAGAATGGTATTGGAACGCCTATCAATAATAACAATCCAGCTCCATGCCAGTGTTGTATCTTAAATAACGCTGATATAAAAACCATAAAAAAACTTATAAATGCAGCAATATAAAGCCATTTAGCGGTTTTAATTTTTTGTCCTTTGTAATGATTTATCAATGCTACCGGTAAAAACCAAAAACATAATAAGAGTAAGGATAAGGTTAGTGCCACACCAGCCCCGGGCCAGTGATTAACTTTAAAAATGCAACCTATTACCAATAGGTTTGCTATTATAACACCTGATATATATATTGTTTTTTTCATCTTTTCAAAAATTTATTTATTATATAAAAAACTATTACTCTACATTGACCTGATTGCTTTTATAATAACTAACAACCAAATTCTCGGCAAGATGAATATTTCGATTGATATTCGAAAGTGTAATGAGTGCAGTATATAAACTATTTCCTTTAAAAACCTTATGCTCCCAGGTTTTTAAAATTTCATGATCAGAGTCATCAAGCATAAACAAATGATCTATTTCCTGAGTATAATCTTGATTTTGATCTAAACCTTTAATCAAATCACTCTTATAAGCTAATAAATCATGTTTTAGCTTTTTAGCATATTGCTCGCCTTTTTCGCTAAAAAATAATTGATCTACAATAGCATAATTTCCTTTGTCTGATATTAAATCAATATTATTTAAGTATGTATCAACATCAGAACTAGAGATGTTTTGAGATTTTACAATTAATTCGCGTTTGATATTGTTTATTAGCGTAGTTAGTTCTTCGGTTTTTTGATGTATTTCTTTTAAAGACTGATTGGAATTATTCACATTAAAATATTCCAGATTGGATTTACTGAAATAATCCCTTTCAACTTGAGCATAGTAGTCGGTGTAAGATACAGACGACCAAACCTTCTTTTCGAAATTAATACTTATAAGTGTTCCGAACATTAAAAAGAAAGAAATTCCAATGATGATATAAATAAACCGCCCACTAATAAAATCAGTCTTTTTATAAATATTTTTTACATATAAAGGTAAAAATACCGAAACGATTAGTATTGCTCCGATAATAATCATTATGGATGCCCCTGGCCAATGTTGTATTTTAAAAAGCGTTGATAATTCAAATATTATAACACCAATTACACCAATAGCATAGATCCATGTTTCTTTTTTGTTTTTACTCTTCATAGCATAGTTAATAAACCATATCGGAAGAAATAATAATAATAGAATTCCCCAGCCACTAACTAAAAGTTTAGATGCACCGGGCCAATGTTGAATTTTAAATAAAATTCCAAACATTAAAAATATCCCGCCTATTATTGCCAAAATATGTAAAAAGAGATTTTTTCGTCCCCTTTTTCTATAACTCGCCAAAATAGTTGCCGGATAAAAGATTAATCCCAGTAAAAGAAATCCAAGACTTAAGCCAATAGACGCACCTGGCCAATGCAGAATCTTGAATATAGTTCCCAACCCAATTAAAGCTAAGGATACATTTCCAAAAATTTTCATTGTTGTTTTCATAAATCTGTATTTTTGATCGATTAATAAAATAGTGTCTTCCTGGATTCTTTGTAATCCGGAATCACCAAACTTACACTGTACCCTTTCCAGCGCTTTATTAAATGATAAACCTACAGACATTTCTGATTCAATATCACAACAAATATGATCAATTAAATCATCTGGAAGATGAGAATAAGTAATATCAGAATTACTTACAATCTCATTTACTGTTAGTAATTGCTCTTGAGTTAACTCAGCCATAATTTAAACCTAAATTAGGTTTTAGAAAAATACCCATGGTGTCAATAAACTCTTCAAGTTCCTTTATTTTCTCAGCGGCAAAACTGTTACCCTTCGGTGTAAGATAGTAATAAATCCTGTTTCGGTTATTCACTACTTCCGATTCGGTT
>JAWLEM010000322.1:0-2891 GCA_041686115.1 Bacteroidales bacterium | reverse complement strand
GTTTTGGTTTACCCAAATTTACAAAATTTAGATAACTGTTATCAATAAAAATCAAATGTATTCATTTATGACTATTCTTTTAAAAGATTTTCGATCTTCTCCAGAAATGTTTCAACTAAAGGAATCAACTTAAGAACGTTCTTTTCTTCAAATTCAAAAAAATCACCATAATCTCCTTTTTGCCGAAAATCAAATAAATCGTTATATAACAGCCCTAAAGATTTATCAAGTTTTCCGGATTTTATAAAGTGTAATGAGAATTGTGATTTTACGCCAGAATGTGTTTGGCTGTTAATATTAAATTTTGCAAACAATGCTAAAACCGCATAAAAACAAGCATAATAAAGTCTGTTTACTGAAGAATTCCAACTTTTATTTTTTGCCAGTAATTTAGCATCATCTAAAGTATTTTTTGCTTTTTCAATCCTGTAATGTATGTATTCTTCTTTTGTATAAGGCATTTTAAATTGTAATCCCTTCGTTTTTTATATTGTTATAAAATGGTGTCATCCAATGCTTTAGTTTCCAGTCGTCTCTGTTGTATACAAAAATTGATATTGATTCACCAAGTTCTAACTCAACATCATAAATCTGATGTCTGAACATTTGTTCTTTCTCCATATCAGCTTTCATGTCTGTTAGAATTAATATATCCCAGTCAGAATCAGCTCGTTCATCACCCCTTGCTCTTGAACCATAAAGAAATATGCTTGCTCCGGAATCTATTTCCAGTACCTTTCTTTTTATCATTGAGAGCACTATATTCCTTTTATTAATCATAAAACAAATATATTAAATTAAACTTTCAATCAGAATCATTTAAAACATCATTTTTTTTATCAGCCAATTCAATGGTTCCATATTATTAAACGATCATTCAAATTCAACAATGGTAATTCCCGATCCACCAAACTGAACGCTTTCATCGTAGAAATTTTTTACCATATCAACCGTTTCAAGGTATTGACGGATTAGCTGGCGTAAAATTCCATCCCCTTTACCGTGTAAAATTTTTACTGTTCCCATATTAATAACAATAGCTTCATCAATAAAATCGCTGACTGCTTGCAACGCTTCGTCGGCTCTTTTGCCACGAACATCAATTTCGGGTTTAAAATTCAACCGCTTTTCGCCAAAATCCCATTTTGATGAAACTGATTTTTCAACTGTCCCTGCCATTTGTTGATATTGCTTTTCCGAAATTTTTTCCAGCCGCTTTTTATCCACTGTTGTAATCATATGCCCAAAAGCAACCATAATACTTTGCCCGTTAATATCTAACACTTCGCCGGCTGTGTCTTGCCCGTATATCCTTACTTTATCTCCCTTCTCGAAAACATCGGTTTTTTTCTCTGGTTTTTGTTTATCCTTAACTGGCTGATTTGGCTCTTTTTTCCCTTTTTCTCGGCGCTTCAGCTTTTCTATTTTTCGTTGAATTTTATCCTGTTCTTCGCCATCTACTTGCTCTAACTGCTGCCTAAAGTCTGATAACTGATTACGTGCTTTTTTAGTTTTTTCTTTTTCAGCCTGGCTTTCGCGGATTTCCCGAATGGTATTTTCGATTCGTTTATTCACATCGGCAAGCATTTGCTGTGCTTCTTCCTTAGCCTTTTTTATGATTTCTTTTCGAGACTTTTCCGCATCTTCCAACTCTGACGAATAATTGGCAATCAATTGCTCCAGCTTCTTTTCCGACTTTCGAACACTTTCACGTTTCGATTCCCAATATCGTTTATCCCTGATAATATCTTTCAGGTTTTTATCAAAATTGATATGATCTTTTCCAATTTTTGCTGTGGCTGATTGCAAAATATTTTCGGGCAACCCTATTTTCCGGGCAATTTCAAAAGCAAAAGAACTACCCGGTTCGCCCATCGACAGTTTAAATAAAGGTTGTATTTTATCGGTATCGAAAAGCATAGCTCCGTTTTCAATACCCTGTGCAGATGATGCAAAATGTTTAAGATTGGTATAATGGGTGGTAATTACACCAAAGGCTTTTTTTTGGTTTAAAGCATCTAAAATAGATTCAGCAATAGCACCGCCGAGCATGGGCTCTGTGCCAGAACCAAACTCATCAATTAGCAGTAATGTATTTTGATTAGCTGATTTGATAAAATATTTCATATTCATCAAATGCGAGCTGTAGGTGCTCAAATCATTTTCGATAGACTGGTCATCGCCAATATTGATAAAGAGATCCTGAAATATACCAATCTCAGAATTCTCATGCATGGGGACCAACAATCCACATTGAAACATATATTGCAGTAACCCTACGGTTTGCAAACAAACCGATTTCCCGCCGGCATTAGGGCCCGAAATTAAAAGTATCCGTTGATTATCGTTATTCAATTCAATATCCAAAGGAACAACTTTCCTGTTTTCATCTTTAAAGGATAAAAATAATAATGGGTGTATGGCTTGTTTCCACTGCAAATAAGTACGATTGACAAATACAGGTTTTATACCATTTAATTTATTGGCCAATAAGGCTTTTGAGCGGATAAAATCGATGGTGCCCATAAAATCATATGCCAAAATTAAATCGTCGGTATAAGGCCTTAAATCGTTGGCAAACGATGTAAGTATTTTAATAATTTCGCGTTTTTCGGCATAGTAAAGTTCGCGGATATCGTTATTCAGCTCAACAATCTCTGTTGGCTCAATGTACGCTGTTCTTCCGGTAGCCGACTCATCCAGTATCAATCCTTTAATTTTCCGTTTATTGGAAGCATCAACCGGGATGGTAGCACGCCCATCACGAATCGATAAACTAACATCTTGCTCAACAATTCCCGATCTTTGGGCTTCTTTAAGTATAGCATGTAATCGTTTGGATACCGTACTTTCCTTTTGGCTAATTTCTTTACGAATATTGCCCAGTTCAG
>JAWLEM010000321.1:0-2902 GCA_041686115.1 Bacteroidales bacterium | reverse complement strand
CCTTTGGCTGCAACCCAGCCTCCTACTGTTGAATACTCAAACGATTGAGGAAAATGGCCACAGGAATACTTTTGGCCGTAGTTATTCAAATACGATTCAAATGCAGGCCCATACATTCCTGACTGCACTGTAGCAGTAGAATTAATTTCATTAACCTCTAAAACTTTATTCAAGTGTTTTGTTAAATCCAGGCTTATTCCACCTTTGGGTGTTTCAACTCCGCGAGTCACTGACGAATGGCCTCCATATGGAGTAATTGCAATATTATTCTTATTACATAATTCTACGATCTTTACGATATCATCTTCGTTGCGCGGAAAAAGAACGGCATCAGGTGGTGTCAAAATTTCGCCTTGTCGTAATTGTAATAATTCCGAATAATACTTTCCATGTGCATGTGAAGCCCTAGAAAAATCATCCGTTTTGATGTTATCTCTTCCTACAATATCGGTTAATTTTTCAATAATCTTTATATCTAAATTACATGCTTTATCAAGGCTGACTTCATTATCGCCTAATAAATACTTTTGATTACAATCAGCATCTGTGTAACCAAACCTTTCCTTAATAACTTTAAGGGTTCCTTCATCCAGTTGGGTTTCACGTTTATCTCCCCATTTAAAAATGTCTCTATAGGTGTTCATCTTTTTCAAATTTCAGATTTCAGATTTCAGGTTTCAAATTTCAAACTGCTTTACGGTTAATTTATTCTTAGAAAATAACAATAAATGACTTATTGGGGTAAACTAAAAATATTCATCACTTTTTCCACTTCTTCTTTTGTTTTACTATCATCCCAATTCAGATAATCCTTTGCCGTTTCAACTACTTTATTGAATGTTTCATCGCCAGGATAACCCAGAGTGCCAATTCCCGTTCTTCTAAAAAAGATATCTGATAAGGTATGGGCCATCTCCTTTTTAATCACATACACCACTTCTGCTAATATTTCTCCGTCTTCGGTTAATACTTGCGACAAGTTATTATCATACATTGCCAAACGAAAAATAGTATGGCATTGCAATCCATAATTTCTGCCAACATAATTAATGGTTGCTTCAGAAAACATTGGATATCGGAGAGATAACTGCTTAATAAAACTTTCCATATTTTTGATATCCGAGTTTACCAGGTATTTCTTTTTCGAAATGGATTTTCCTACCTTTTTATGAAGCTTTTTAGCTACTTTTTTCACTAAATGGTATGCCAAATTTCTGCTTGTGGTATATTTTCCTCCTTCAACAGTTATCAATCCATCCATTCCTTCTTTAGCATGATCTGTAATTTCGTATTTGCGGGATGATTCATACGATGCTTCAGTCTGATTATCAACCAAAGGCCTTAAACCGCCATAAGCAAATTGTATATCGCTATATGTTAATTTTCTGATACCATAATTCTCATTTACTTCATCAATCAATTCCTGGATACTTTCTTTTGTTATTTTGTAATCGTCAGGATTTCCCTTGTATTCTTTATCGGTTGTTCCAATTAGTGAATGATTGCGCCACGGCATTAACATAATATGACGGCCGGATTTTGTCATCATGGTAACAGCGTGCTTATTACAAAGTTTTTTTGTAATGATATGAATTCCTTCGGACCGGCGAATATGATGATTTGATGCCAGTTTATCCATGGTGGCATTTAAAACAATATCAGTCCATGGCCCTGTACAATTAATGGTTAAGTCTGCCGTATATTCATGTGTAGTATTAGTGATTAAATCTTTTACATTAACTCCCTTTATAGCATCACCATCTTTAATTAAAGATTCTACTTTAGCATAGTTTGCAGCTTCAGCGCCGTAATGCAAAGCAGATTTTAAAATCTCCAATGTTAACCTTTCGGGATTAATATTCTGGCAGTCGTAATAAATGCTTGAACCGGTAAGTCTTTTATCCTTTATACAGGGTTCTAACATTTTTGTTTTTTTCGCACCAATGGTTTTATGGAAAGGCAGCTTTTTGGATTTATCCCATGTAAATGCTTTATCAAATGATAAAAAATCATACAGCAACATACCAATAAACAATATCTGCTTGTTATTTTTTAAATTGCTGTACGTGGGAACCATAAAAGGCAGGGGATAAACAAAATTTGGTGCTATATTCTCCAGAATGCGCCGTTCGGTAAGTGATTCGCGAACCAATCCAAATTCCATATTTTTTAAATAACGTAAACCTCCATGGATAAGTTTTGATGTAGCAGCAGATGTAGCTTCGCCAAAATCGCCTTTTTCGAATAGGGCAACTTTTAATCCGCGGCTGGCTGCTTCGTAAGCTACTGAAGCTCCTGTAATTCCTCCACCAATAATTATTATATCATAATGTTGCTTACTGTTTTTTATAAAAATTCTTTCCATAAATCAATCTGGTTAAATGTATCTTCTTTCAAATTTCCGAAAAAATAACTTAAAAACCATTTAACATTTGTTAAATATTTTTTTTAATAGTACACAGATTCAATCAATTGAATACACTGATTAGTTTTTTGCAAATAAGAAATCAAAGCGGCAGGCAGCAGTAGACAGCAGTAAAGGAACACAGATTGAATACATTGAATACAGAATTTGAAAGCGGCAGTCAACAGTTGATCTGCCGGATGGCAGGCAGCAGTAGGCAGATAGTAATAATACTTCATTTTACTAATAAACGTTTAAACCAATAAACCTATAAACAAATTTACGAATTCACTATTTTACTATTTTACTAATTTACCAATTTACGCTTTAATCCCAATCTATTGATTTACGTAAACGGCTTAACGATTGGAGTCTTATTCCTAAAAAATCAGCAATATATTTTAGCGGAACATCCCGTATCATATCAGGATATTGTTTTAACAGTTTTTTATATCGTACTTCAGCTGTTTCGGTGATAAATGAATAAATCCTACGTTG
>JAWLEM010000320.1:0-2913 GCA_041686115.1 Bacteroidales bacterium | reverse complement strand
GGATTTATGGGCGATCCTGATGATCTAGCTTCAATAGCTGTTTGGTTATTATCACCTTTATCTAAATTTGTTACCGGGCAAACCATTTCTGTGGCCGGGGGATCAATATTAGGAGTTTTTGGATAGGTTATGTTTGATAACTTATTCAACTTCTTGTACCCAAGGCTTATTTCGTTTACTTTTGTAGATGAATAAAAGTTTTGAGCTATGGAGTGCAAAAAAGATCAGAATAAAGAAAATTGTAATTGCTCATACCCCTGCAATAGAAAAGGTGTTTGTTGCGATTGTATCACTTATCACAGAGAAATGGGACAGTTACCGGCCTGTTATTTCCCGAACGATGTGGAAAGAACTTACGACCGGTCAATATCTAAGTTTTTGGAAACCGTTCAGGAGCGTGGACATCATTGGAACTAATGTATGGATAAAATTAGATGTGGCTGGGCAAAAAAGCCTTTAGAGATTGAATACCACGATAAAGAATGGGGTGTTCCGGTGCATGATGACCGAAAATTATTCGAGTTTCTGATTTTAGATGCTTTCCAGGCTGGTTTAAGCTGGTCTACAATTTTAACTAAGCGCGAAAATTTCAGGAAAGCATTTGATTATTTCGATTACCAGAAAATAGCCCAGTACGATCAAAAGAAAATTGATACCCTATTGCAGGATGCAGGGATTATTAGAAATAAACTAAAAATAAATGCAGCTATCAGCAATGCCAATGCTTTTTTAAAGGTGCAGGAAGAGTTCGGTACTTTCGACCGGTATATTTGGTCGTTTACTAACGGGAAAACCATTTTTAATCGATGGGAAGAGATGAAAGACGTTCCGGCAACATCCATAGCATCGGATGCCATGAGTAAAGATTTGAAAAAGCGGGGATTTAAATTTGTGGGATCAACCATTTGTTATGCGTTTATGCAGGCCGCCGGAATGGTAAACGATCATTTGGTAAGTTGTTTTAGGTATCAAAATTTATAATCTTTACTATTTACTATTCAAATCATTTAAAAAATTAAATAGATGAAAAAACCAAATGAATTAGAATCACTTAAGATGGTTACTTTGATCATAGCAATTCTTTTAAATCTGAATTTATTTGCTCAGAAAAAGGAAGCCGATTGTAGAGTTCTTTTGCACCGAATATCAGAATCATATGAAGGAGGTTGTAAAAATGGATTAGCTCACGGAAAGGGAAAAGCTGTTGGAGTTGATACTTATGAAGGACGTTTTAAAAAGGGGCTGCCGCATGGATCAGGAACGTATACCTGGAAAAATGGAAATATTTATACCGGAAACTGGAAAGCAGGAATGAGAAGCGGAAAGGGGACTTTGTATGGAGCCGCTAATGATGAAGAATTGACCGGGTTTTGGAAGAATGATGAATTTATTAAAGAGATTGAAGTTCCGCAATATCGGGTTGTAGAACAATACAATGTACAAAATGTATCGGTTAGAAAAATTAATGATATTAACAACAAAGTTACAGTTAAGCTTAAAAGAGATGGCCAGATAAAGTCAAATCAACAGGATATAAATATAGTTGCAACGAGTGGAGTTTTATCAAAATCACAGTATTTTATCTATCATTCTGTTATTTTTCCATGGGAAGGCATTTTAACGTTTTTAGTGCCTTCAAGATTTTCACAAGAAACTGTAAGGGCAAAAGTAAAAGTTGAAATTGATAAACCTGGCGAGTGGGAAATATTGATTGATTATTAAACTTAGCGCTCTCAAATAACAATTGTATTATTATTCTATCTGAAATAGAAAGGAAATATGTTAGAAAATTCAGTAATTTGCGCTATTTCTACGCCACCCGGAAATGGAGCAATAGCAATTATAAGATTAACCGGAAATGAATCTATAGCATTATGCGATACCGTATTTAGTTCGCCTAATCAAAAGAAATTGGTGGATCAGTCGGCTAATACCATTCATTTTGGAGTGTTACAAGATGGCGATAAAATTATTGACGAAGTTGTTGTTTCCCTTTTTAAAGCTCCGCGATCTTATACTGGCGAAGATGTAGTAGAAATATCCTGTCACGGTTCTGTTTATATTCAGCAACAAATTTTGCAACTGTTAACAAAGCATGGTGCCAGATTAGCCAAACCTGGCGAATTTACCCTGCGTGCTTTTATGAATGGCAAGATGGATTTGTCGCAGGCAGAGGCGGTTGCTGACCTTATCGCTTCATCATCTGCTACATCTCACAAAGTGGCTATTCAGCAAATGCGTGGTGGTTTTTCTGGCGAAATAGCCCAGTTGCGTGATCGTTTGCTGCATTTTATTTCATTATTAGAATTGGAACTGGATTTTAGCGAAGAAGATGTTGAATTTGCTGACCGGAAACAATTAAATGATTTATTAAATAATATTCAGCATTTAATCCAAAAGCTTTTAAAATCATTCGATTTAGGGAATGTAATTAAAAATGGTGTACCAGTTGCGATTGTTGGGCATACTAATGTGGGTAAATCAACCCTGCTGAATAAAATACTGAACGAAGAAAAAGCCATTGTTTCCGAAATTGCAGGTACTACACGCGATGTAATCGAAGATGTGATCAATATCGAAGGCGTAACGTTCCGTTTTATTGATACTGCCGGAATACGCGAAACAACCGATACCATCGAAACCATTGGAATTGAACGTACTTATGACAGGATATCCAAATCATCCATTGTTTTGTTGTTGGTTGATGCTACTGAAAAGGTTTCAGATATTAAGCAGGCAGTAAAAAAAGTAAAAGAAAAAATTGGCGCTACCGATAAAAAACTGATTGTTATTGTAAATAAAATTGATCGGTTAAACGACTCGGATGTTGAAGAGCAAATTAACCAGTCGTTGAATAATTTACTCGATGATCGAGATGTTCGAATAAAAATATCAGCTAAAACCGGCGAAAAT
>JAWLEM010000319.1:0-2922 GCA_041686115.1 Bacteroidales bacterium | reverse complement strand
AAAGCCCCTTGAGAATTTCCATTAACAAAATCAACATCAAAAATATCAAAAAAAGTACTATCCACATAAAACACATTTTCTTCCAAATACTGTCTTGCAGCAATATTTACAACCATTTCGGTAGAAGCAAACGATGCTTTTACAACTCTTGTAGATTTTAAAACTTCAGGAATCTGCTCAACAAAAGTTTGTCCTGCAGGAGAGCCGGTAACATATGCTTTCATCTCATTTCCGCCAAAACTACCGCTAAGTCCTACGCGATAAATGTTTTCAGCATTTTCATGATACCGGTCATAAGAAAGTTCATCTACAATAAACAGGGTTATCAAAATGCTACAAACCATTCCTATAGCTAAACCCAGAATATTAATAAATGAATAGGTTTTATTTCGAACCAGATTTCGTATGGATACTTTTAAAAAATTTCTGAACATAATTTTACTTTTTTAATGATTTTAGTATGTCCTTTGCCAAAAATATACCAAACTTTTTAAGCATCTGTTTTTAAAACAATTACAACACAAACCATTTGTAATACTTTTTAAAAATGTAAAAATTTTTTACATTTAACTCAATTATCGAACACTTAATATGCAATCATCAATGAAGAGTAAAGGTAAAATTTTAATTGCCGATGATGATAAAAATATTTTAAAATCGTTATCCATATTATTAGATAACGACTTTGATACGGTGGATACTTTATCAAATCCCAATTTAATCATTTCACAATATCAAAAAGAAAACTATGATATTGTTTTACTGGACATGAATTTTTCGGCGGGTTTAAATACCGGAAACGAAGGCATTTTCTGGTTAAACGAAATTTTAAAAATCGATAAAAATGCCACAGTAATTTTCATAACCGCCTATGGCGATGTCAATTTGGCTGTAAAAGCAATGAAACAGGGAGCTACCGATTTTATCATTAAACCCTGGAACAATGAGAAATTAATCCATACCCTTAAATCGGCTTTAAAAATAAGAGAATCACAACTAAAAATTGACAAACTATCGAAAGACAATGAATCGCTGAGTGGTGAAATAAACAAACCCAACGAAAAAATTATCGGCTCTTCGGCTGCAATGAAAGAAATTTTTTCGGTTATTGATAAGGTTGCTGCTACCGATGCCAGTGTTTTAATTACCGGCGAAAATGGAACCGGGAAAGAGCTGATAGCCAAAGAAATTCACCGGAGGTCTGCTCGAAAATCAAAACCCATGATTACGATTGATATGGGCAGCATACCGGAATCATTGTTTGAAACCGAATTATTCGGGCATAAAAAAGGAGCCTTTACCGATGCCAAAGAAGATAAAACAGGCCGTTTTGAAATAGCCAACGGTGGTACCTTATTTTTAGATGAGATTGGCAACCTGCCCGTATCACTACAATCAAAAATTTTAACCGCTTTGCAAAAACAAGAAATTGTTCCTGTGGGAGCGAATAAACCCATTCCAATTGATATCCGGTTAATTACGGCAACCAATAAAAATCCTGAAGAATTGATTCAAAAAGGATTATTCCGCGAAGACCTTTTTTACAGAATTAATACCGTTCAGATTCAACTTCCGCCTTTACGTAAACGAAAAGAAGATATTTTAGAAATCGCAGAATATTATTTAAATACTTTTGCAATAAAATACGAAAAACAGGGAGTTAAATTCAGTAACCAGGCAATCACTACATTACAAGAATATCAATGGCCGGGCAATATCCGTGAATTAAAACATACCATCGAAAAGGCCGTCATTTTATCTACCAACAATTCACTGGAACCGGAGGATTTTATGCTAAAACAAAAACCCAGAAAACAAGATTGGCCCTTAAAATTTGAAGAGATAGAAAAAAAAGCTATTGTCAGAGCATTAGAAAATAATGAGGGGAAAATGACAGAAGCAGCCAGAGAACTGGGATTAACCCGACAAACATTATACAATAAAATCAAAAAATATAACATCTAATCGTGCTTAGTAGAAAATTTTATATCCAAATTATCCTCCGAATTATACTTATTCTGGTTAACTGTTTAAGTATTATTCCCTTTATCCTGAAAGAAGAAAAATTATTTACCATCCTTGGATTAGGATTTTTACTCATTTTACAAATTTTTCTTCTTCTACAGTATATCAATAAATTCAACAGGGATATCGCTGATTTTTTTGCGGCCTTAAAAACCAACGATGCTTCATTTGCTTTTCATGATAAAGTTTTTTCAAATATCGATAAAGATTTTCAGGACAATATCGAACATGTCAGAAACCAGCTTTTTAACATCACAGAGCGCAAAGAAATTCAGCAATCCTATTTTAAAACGGTCATTGAAAATACCCAAACTGCAATAATTACGGTAGGAGAAAACGGTAAAATAGACATTATCAATCATAGCGCCCTGGAATTACTCAACATCAACCGAATCTCAAACATCAAAGCAATCGAAAATATTCATCCGGAGTTTTATCAGTTATTACAGCATTCAGGCGCAGGCACCGAAAAAATGGTATTAATAAAAAGCAAAAATAAAGCAACTCCTTTAGCTGTTAGGATAAATGAATTTAAACAAAAAGGGAATCATCTTAAAATTGTTTCCTTTCAGGATATCGAATCCGAATTAAATGAAAAAGAATTGCTTTCGTGGCATCAATTGATACGGGTACTTACTCATGAAATTAATAATTCCATAACACCCATTACTTCATTGGCCGGCTCTTTGGAAAAACTATACCATAAGAATGAACATGAAATCATCAAAAAGCAGGAGATTTCAGAAGAAATCATAGAAAAAACATACGAAGGATTAAATGTTATCTCCAAACGTGGTAAAGGTTTGATTAATTTTGTGAATAATTACAAGCAAATTGCTTCACTAAAGCAATTAGATATTGAAACGATCAAAGTTGCCGAATTATTCTACAACCTTG
>JAWLEM010000318.1:0-2922 GCA_041686115.1 Bacteroidales bacterium | reverse complement strand
AATTAATGGTAAACCCAATATGATAAATACAGTTTGAAACATCTGAAAAGGATCAATTTCAATAGGACGCAAAAGAGGGTGCGACTTGGCATATAACCCTCCCCAAAATGCAAAATTTATAGGGGTCATAAAAATTGCTCCTAAAGTTGCTACTGCAGTCATACTTACCGATAGAGCAATGTTGGCTTTAGCCATAGATGAAATAAAATTAGATACATTACCCCCCGGGCATGCTGCTACCAGAATCATACCTAAGGCTACAGCTGGTGTTGGATTAATAATTAATACAAGAATAAAAGTTAATACTGGCAAAAGAAAAAATTGTGAAATAACGCCAACTATAATCGATTTGGGTTTGGCAATTATTGTTTTAAAACTATTCATGTCAATTTCAAGTGCAACACCAAACATTATAAATGCAAGGGTTATATTCATAAATAGTAATCCACCCTGGCTAAAATTAAGATGAATCTTATCTAAAACTTCCAGTGAACATAAAATCATAATTTGTATTTTTAATTGCGGGTAAAAATAAGCATTTTGAAATTAATTATTATAATGCTTACATTGGATTAAGAAATGGTTCATAAACAAAAAAAAATCTTTGATCAAAAAATAGTGAATAAATTCGATTTTGTATCATAAGATTTTTAAATTTACTATTCCAACTTTGAAAATTTTATTCCATCTTACAAGGGGTTTTTAAATCAATAAAATTTATCTGGCTTGTGGAAAATAATGATGTACTAAAGCTAATAGACGATGTGTCGGAGGTTCTTTCTTTATTGTTAGAATTAAAAAAGAAGGGGCGATTTCGGGAAGCATTGGAGAAAGTTGATAAAACTCTACTGGAGTATTTTCAATTGGATTCTGATTTTCTTTATTCTGTTTCAGAAGAATTTTTTATTGATGCATTAAAACAAAATAATAACCTAACATCACAACAGCTGTCTAAATTGGCTGAATTATTAAACGAACAGGGAGAAATTCTTCTCGAACAGAACAATCTTAAAAAAAGCCAGAAGGTTTTTAAAAACACATTAAAATTATATTACTTCCTTAATGATGATCAGGATTTCTTTTCATTCAAGAATATGAACAAGATGTTGCTCATTAATGATAAACTTTCACGAATAGATGTTAGAATTAATAACTAATTGATTTCTTTTTCTTTTGTAATATGCATTGTTCATGAACGAACAAAGTATCGTTTATGAATGCTAGCTACCTTGCATTAGAAAAAATAAGTTTTTCAATAGCTCAGATTGGATAAATCAACTATTAAGTCTTTTCTTAATTTTTTCTGTTTCCTTTTCAAACCCCGGTTTTTCAAGTAAAGCAAACATATTTTTTTTGTAAGCTTCTACCCCGGGCTGGTCAAAAGGATTAATACCCAGTAAATATCCGCTTATAGCACACGATTTTTCGAAAAGATACAATAATTGTCCAATGTAAAATTCATTAAGCTTTGGGATACTTATTCTGATATTTGGCACACCACCGTCAATATGAGCTAGTGTAGTTCCATTTTCTGCCATTTTATTGATATAGTCTACCGGTTTTCCTGCCAGGTAATTTAATTTATCAAAATTTTCCTGATCAGAAGGTATTTTTATGCTATATTTAGTTTCTTCAATCGATAAAACAGTTTCGAAAATGTTTCTCTGCCCGTCCTGAATATATTGTCCCATTGAATGGAGATCTGTAGTAAAACTAACACTTGCAGGAAAAATTCCTTTATGCTCCTTACCTTCGCTCTCGCCAAATAGCTGTTTCCACCATTCTGCAATAAAATTTAACCGAAAATCATAATTAGCAAGTATTTCTACTGTTTTGTTTTTATTGTAGAGTAAATGGCGAATGGCTGCATATTGATAAACCGGATTCTCAATAAAAGAATCTAACTGACTAATTTTTAGCATTTTTTTTGCCCCCAAAATGAGCTGGTCAATATCAAAACCTGCACAGGCAATTGGCAATAATCCTACTGGGGTTAAAACCGAATAACGGCCTCCAATATCGTCGGCAATTACAAATGTTTTGTAATTTTCCTGATTTGCCAGAGTTTTTAGCGCTCCTTTTTCAGCATCGGTAATAGCAACTATTCTTTTTTGCGTTTCTTGTTTACCGACTTTTTCTTCCAGTGCTTTTCGTAAAATTCTGAATGCAATAGCTGGCTCCGTGGTGGTTCCCGATTTTGAAATGACAATTATCGAAAATGATTTATCCTCCAGGTATTGATTTAGTTCGTGTAAATAGTCTTCCGATAAATTATGCCCGGCAAAAATAATTTGCGGCTCATTTAAATTTTGCTTAAAATGTCCTGAAAGGGCTTCTATAACCGCTTTTGCTCCCAGGTACGAGCCGCCTATTCCAATTACAACTATTACATCCGATTTGCTTTGTAAAATTTGGGCAGTTTTTTTGATGTCTTTAACTTCCTGCTCAGAAATTTGAGCCGGAAGGTTTAGCCATCCTAGAAAGTCATTTCCTTTTCCGGTTTTTTCGCTTAGCATCTGCGATTTTTCTTTAACCAGGGTGTTATACTTATTAAACTCATCGGGTTTAATAAATGGCAAAACATTTTTTAAGTCGATTTGAATATTTCTCATGACAAAAGTTTTTTACCGTAAATTTTCAGTAAGTAGTTTTATCTCAATTGCGGGTGAAATTTTTTCATACAAAATATTATAAACGGCATCGGTAATGGGCATGTTAACCAGATATTTTTTATTTATTTCTGTAACAGATTTTACAGCATAATAACCCTCTGCAATCATATTCATTTCCAGTTGAGCCGATTTTACCGAATATCCTTTACCGATCATATTTCCAAAAGTTCTGTTACGGCTAAATTGAGAGTAAGCAGTAACCATTAAATCACCTAAGTATGCAGAGCCTTTTATGTCACGGCTAATGGGA
>JAWLEM010000317.1:0-2932 GCA_041686115.1 Bacteroidales bacterium | reverse complement strand
TATTTAAAATAGAAGAGTTCAAGTTTTTTAATCTTCATGTCGATGTTTTCCTGATCATCAAAAAAATGTGCCAAATCCGATGAGAAAACAATGTAATTGATTTCATTTTCGAATTCATAACCCGATTGCTCTATCTCCCAGCCACAAATTTCTGTTTGGTTAAGCAACATGCTGGTATGAAAATTTAACTGCTGCTTATAAATATGATAGCTATAATATGCATTTACACCAATTATAATTATTATAACTACTGAAATTAAATAATAGAATTTTTTCATAATTAAAAACCCTTAAATCAATTTATAATTTTTAACAATAACCAATTTGTTTCCTTCATGATAGATTTATAGATGGTATATTTTTTACCATCTAAAGTAAAATCTGCAATATTTTTATCTGACAATAATTTATCCATGGCATTTCTTACGTTCTTGTTCTGATGATCCGAAAGTGACGGGTAATTATATATCAGTATGTTTTCGGTAACCGGTTTAGAATATATAAACTCTCTGTGCTGCGGAATACCTAACAATTTGCAGCCCAATCTTGTTGTACAAATAACATTACCTTTTTGATCCGTTAATAGTAATATTTGCGAAGCAGATGAAAAATATTCACTTAAAAGAGTTTTTAAAGTAATATCTGCCGATAATATTCCAATAAATTCATCGCGATAATAAACCGGTTCTACACATGAGATAATCCAACCTCTGCCATAAGGATCGGCGTAAGGTGAGTTAATCCAGTATGATTTGTTTTCGAGCAATGGCTTATGACTCACCTTTTGGTAGGGGAGAAAATTTTTAAGGTTTATCGGTTTGGTAAAATATTTAGCTATATCAATATAAGGATAAATTCGTAAAAATGAGTTGGTATCAATAAAATATATCTGGTTTACAAAAACATGCTCTTTGATAAAATTTAAGAATATTGAATCGAGATTTTGGCTGTTTACAATTATTTTTTTTATATCCGTGTTTAACTTAATATTTCCGGGCAGATAAATTGCTGATGCATTTTCGCTAAATGATGAATAATAAAACAGGTTTTTGTTTTTGTGATATATTTTTTGATCCCATTCAACAGGCTGGTCAAACGGGATTTTGTATCTAAGAGAGAAGGTAAGGTTTTCAAGATCATTAGAAATATGCTTTAATTCTTGATTAATGTTTTTTGAGATCTGATCCAGGTGTTTCAAATTTAAATCATCCTCTTGTTTATTATTACAAGAGTTGAAGAGAACTACAAACACTAAAAAAAGAAGGCAAATATTTTTTTTCATAAAAAAATGCGAAAACTCTGGTTTAATTAAATGTACAAGTTAATAAAAAATATTGGCATGTTTAAAAGAATTATGATGAAAGGGTACGAATTGAATTTAAATGGAATATTTATGTTTATAAACGATGTTTTGTATCTTCATCTAAAAGGATGTTAAGGTAGTTGTTATATCGCATGGGATGTATTTCGCCTTTATTGACAGCTTCTTTTACTGCGCAACCCGGTTCGTGAATATGAGTACAATTATAAAACTTGCAGTGTTCAGATGCTTTAAAAATTTCCGGAAAATAATGAAATAATTCATCTTTTTTAATATCATATAATCCAAAGCCGCGTATTCCGGGTGTGTCGATAATATATCCGCCAATTGATAATTCAAACATTTCGGCAAAGGTTGTGGTGTGTTTACCAGACTTATGGTATGATGAAATTTTTTCTGTTTTTAGGTTTAGATGCGGGTCGATTAAATTAATTAATGATGATTTTCCAACCCCTGAGTTTCCGGCAATAAGGCTTACTTTGTTTTTTAATAATTCTTTTACCTGGGCAATATTTGTTTTCTCAGCAACTGATGTTTTAATGCATTCGTAGCCAGCTAATTGATAGGCATTTATATATTCTTCAAGTTGTTGTTTCTCTTTTTGTTTATAAAGGTCTGTTTTATTAAAAATGAGCTTGGCAGGAATTTCATATGCTTCTGCTGTAATTAAAAACCGGTCGATAAAAATTGGATAAGTTACCGGATCAACCAGGGTTACCATTAAAACAGACTGATCGATATTTGCCGCTAAAATGTGGGTTTGCTTCGAAAGGTTGGTCGATTTTCTTACGATATAATTTTTTCTGTCGAGTACCTGGTGTATTATTCCGGTATCTGTTTTTTCCTGCAGGTTATATGCCACATGATCGCCAACAGCAACGGGATTTGTACTTTTTATTCCTTTAATACGCAGCTTCCCTCGTATTGTGCAGGAAACAATCTCTCCCGTTTGCTGATCTTTTAAAATGTACCAGCTACCTGTTGATTTTATGACCAATCCTTTTTTCAACTCCTTATGTTTTTCAATTGGTTACGAAAATATTAATTATTTCGTGATTAACACCATTATTATAACGAATTTATCAGCATGATATCATTTACAATTATATTCTACACCAACTTTAGTCAGAATTATTATTTCAAAAATTTTTAATATTCTTCTTGCTTTTCTAAAAAGAATATTTACATTTGCAGTGTGTTAGTAATGTAATACACTAATATTGTAAACAAGATGATAAATATTGAACAACTTGAGTTTAGTTATAAGAGAAACAAAAAGCTTTTTCGTAATTTAAATGTTGATTTAAATGAAGGCAAAGTTTATGGTATTTTGGGGCACAATGGTGCCGGCAAAACCACCATGCTAAAACTTATTGCCGGGTTATTGTTTCCAAAATCGGGGCAGTGCCTGGTGAACGATTTCGAGCCCAAAAAACGCAATCCGTATTTTTTGCAGGATATATTTTATATCCCCGAAGAGTTTGAATTCCCATCAATTACGATCGAGAAATATATAAAAATTAATGCTGTCTTTTATCCAAAGTTTGATATCAATATCATGGATGATTTGCTTAATGAGTTTGAATTATCAGCCATTAGCAGGATTAATAA
>JAWLEM010000316.1:0-2935 GCA_041686115.1 Bacteroidales bacterium | reverse complement strand
ACATGCGGTCATACGCAATACGGGGGTTACAGCGTAATTCAGCGTCTGTGGCTCGTTTCAGCCTTTCTGCATCTTGATAAGGAAGTGGCTTCGAAACCCTACTGCGCATACCGCTATCCGTTATGGCACATTGTTAAAATTGAAATAACTCTCTAAAACACAACACAAAAAAACAACATGCCGCAATTTGAGCTTACGATTGTCAAATACCAATACCGGACAACCTCGGCAAGAGTTTCTTTACGATGGTAGTCGATTCTAAAATAGGGGCAAATCCTCAGTTTAGGAAAAAAGATTACTGAAACAAAATAAACATATAATGATTAAATAAACCTTTGATCAACGCGCCATAACAGCAGCTAAAAAAACATGGGGCGGATAGTGGTTACCGCAGGGATAGTTTACCGGTCTACTGTTGTTACCGGCCGGCAGATGAGTGCCCAAAAGCCCCACGTTTCTTAGCTGCAGACCGTTGTGTGGCATGCAAAAATGACCGAACGGCACTAATTAAATTGAAACAAAAGTCATAAATATCGAAATGTTTAAACCTAGCGAAAAATACAAAAAGATAACTTACCCAAAGATTCGAAGAGCTACTATTGGTGTACTGAAAGCAGCCAAGCGGAAAAATATGATTCATAGTATAATTGAGGTTGATATTTCAAATGCCAGAAGAAATATTCGGAAAATTAAAAAGGAAACGAAAAATAATATTTCATTCACAGGCTATATTATTTACTGTGTATCAAAAGCAGTAGATGAAAATAAAATAATGCATGCTTACAGAAATAATAAAAATCAACTGATTCTATTCGAAGATGTTGACGTAAGCATTACAATCGAAAGAAAAATAGACAATAAAAGTGAAGTTGTCGCCATGATAGTTCGAGGAGCAAATCGCAAAACAATCTCTGAGATATCAGAAGAAATTAAAACTGAAAAGGAAAAAAATGTATCAGAAGCAGAAGTATTTCGCTCAATAAATCTTTTTTTGGCTATACCTTCATTTATAAGGCAATTGGTTTTTAGGTTTCTAGATAAATCACCAAAATTAATGAAAAAGAAAGCTGGGACAATAATGGTTACATCAGCAAACATGATTGGAAGTGGTGCTGGATGGGGTATACCAGTTGCAACGCATACATTAAACATTACAATCGGAGGTATAGTTGATAGGCTTGTTGAACAGAATAATGAAGTTGAGAAAAGACAACATTTATGTTTAACATTTAGTTTCGACCATGATATTATCGACGGCGCACCTGCGGCCAGATTTATTAGAAACATTAAGAAAATCATTGAAAGTGAAAAGGTAATTGCTTAATTATATAAATCTTAAATTACGATTAAAATGAAGAAAAAAGAAATCAATCTTGGAATATGGACTGCTATTTTATCTTCAATCTTTGCAATAATATGGTTTATAACATTTAACATGCAGGATGTATTTCAAGCAGTACCAGAATGGAAAAATTTAAAAGAATATGCAGAGGCATTTAACATCTCGCGATTAACGTTAATTTATCCTTCTCTACTTTTAGCGTTAACCTATTTAATTATGCTTGCATGCACACATAGAGTTTTGCCTGAAGATAAAAAGTTATGGAGTTTAATTGCATTATCAATTGGAATTGTTTATGCAGTTATGGCCAGCATTAATTATAATATTCAAGCAGTTTCTGTTAGACAAAGTTTGGCAGCAGGTGAAATAAATGGTATAGAAATGTTTATTCCGGATAATACACATTCCATATATAATGCATTAGCAAATTCTTATGTTTATATGGCCATCTCAATGTTTTTCGCAAGCTTCATCTTTGATAATGGTAAACTTGAAAAATGGATTAAAGGCTTGCTTATGGTACAGATTATCTCTGCTATTGGGCAAATCGGTTATAGCATGATTGATATTTCTGAACTAATTTTTATTATCACAAGTATGATTTGGGTTATTGGAGCTCCGGCATCGTTCATATTAATGGCTATTTGGTTCAAAAGACAAAAAGTTTAATCATTTAATAAAGTGTTAATTATGAGTAAAAAATTACAAATAAATGCTATCGGACAAGTTAAACGAATAAATGATAAAACTGCTATTATGCTGGAAAATAAGTATTTGTCAGGATTGACCCAAATTGAGGGTTTTAGTCATTTACAGATAATTTGGTGGGCGCATTTTACTGATGGACTGCAAAACAGGGAAACACTGGTTACAGAAAAACTATTTAAAAAAGCACCGGATAAAATAGGAATATTTAGTACTCGTGCCCCGGCCAGACCTAATCCAATTATGATTAGTACTATTAAAGTAGAGAAAATTGATATTGAAAAAGGGATTATATATACTCCTTTTATTGATGCAGAACCAGGCAGTCCTATTCTCGATATAAAACCATATTTCCCAATGGAAAGAGTAAAAAAATGCGATGTACCGGAGTGGTTTAAGCACTGGCCAGAATGGGCTGAAGATGCAGTGAGTTTTAATTGGAAAAACGAGATTAACTTTGACTAAAAAAGCACGACCACACAACACGCGGTATAGCCAATAAGGGTTTCAGTGGTTTGCGTGGGTTTGTAGCCCGCTTCAACTTTCAGTGTAACTTGATAGGTGATTCGCCCGCAACCCCTTACTGGCCATACCGCCAAACGTTGCCACCAAGTTTTCGAAAAAATATGCACCAAATTATTGTTTCCTAATAAAGAAACATTTATCTTTGTAATAAACCTTTGAATTGTGAGACCAAAATTTAATGTTGAATTTCTTGAAGAAGTAGAAAAGTTTTTAGACAGCCTTGATGACAAGTCGAGAGAGAAAATTTTATATAATATTTACAAGGCAAGGGTGATAGTTGACAAAGAATTATTTAAAAAACTATCGGGTGAGGTTTGGGAATTCAAAACACTCTATAACAAAAATTATTACCGGCTTTTTGCC
>JAWLEM010000315.1:0-2949 GCA_041686115.1 Bacteroidales bacterium | reverse complement strand
GATGGTTGTTAATCAGAAAAATAAGCGAAAATCGGAATTATTAATGTTGGTTGAAGATGGCTCTGAAAATGTGATGATTTTAATGAACCTGCATGGAGAGCCTGATTTTAGTAAGTTTATTTCTTTAGCGGATTAAAAGCATAAGGTAAAAAAGGTTCCTTTTTCGGGTTCCGATTTTACAATTATATTTCCACCGTGTAATTGCATTATTTGTCGCGAAAGGCTCAAACCAATACCTGAGCCTTTTTCTTTGGTTGTAAAAAAAGGAATAAATATTTTATCCATTTGCTCGTTAGGTATTCCGTCACCATTGTCGACAACTTCAATGGAAATTTTATCTCCGGATTTTTTACTGTTTATCTGGATTTCTGGATTTTTAGTCTTTTGAACTGCATCTTTGGCATTTAAAACTAAATTGATCAGTACCTGTTCAATTTGGCTGACATCGGCATATATTTCAAGATCATTAGGATAGATGGAACTTCTAAATGTAATGTTACTTTTTGTGAGCTCGGGTTTCATTAATTGTACCACAGTTTCGACCAGCTCTTTCACTAAAATTTTACTTTTTTGTGGTAATGGAATTTTTGCCAGTTTTCTGAAATCATCTACAAAATGATATAGATTTGAACTGCGTTTTTCAATTGTATTTAAAGCTTTTTGAACTTTTTCAAGGGATTTACTATTAATCTCTGACAAATCCTTCAATTTTCCTGATTCATGCTGTATTTGTAACAAGCTGGTTTCTGATAATGATGAAATGGGTGTTACAGAGTTCATGATTTCGTGGCTTAACGTACGCAATAACTTTTGCCACGATTGTACTTCTTTTATCTCCATCTCTTCTTTAATGTCATTAAAAGTAATAAGTGTAAAATGTTCACCTAACAATTTAATAGTATTGATAAAAACCAGCAGTTGCCGTTTAGAGGTTTCGATAACTTTTTTTACAGCCTTTTTTTCGTTATTAATGAAATGGTATAAATCAGGGTTTTCGATTTTAAGATCGGCAAGCGTTCGATAATGGGGCTGTTTTAAAAATGATTTTGCTGCATCATTGATTAGGTTCATTTTTTGGTTTTTATCCAGTAGAATTATTCCGGTATCTACTTTGCCAATAATCATGTTTAAAAGATGATACTGTGCTTCTTTTTCAATTTTAGAATCGAAAATAGCGCGTGAAATATTTTTAAACGATTGGTTAAGCTGACTGAATGATTTGTCGACAATTTCGATATTCTGGCTAACCGAAAAATCTTTATCTTTTATGGCATCTAAAAAATTACTTAATGTACGGTTGGTTTTATTTACATAGTGCAACAGCTCAGCTATTTGCCCAATTAAAATTAAACCAAGAACAATGGTTGTAAATAACCGGTTAGGATTTAATATGATGTTGGAAATCAGAACCATATTTAAAAGCATAAATACAATTCTGATGATAACAAGTATTGAAAATCTTTTATAAACCATATTTTTCTAATCTACGGTATAATGCATTGCGCTGAATTCCAAGTTCTTTAGCAGCTTTTGTAATATTGCCTTTGTGCTTTTCAAGCGCTTTTAATATGATATGTTTTTCGTTTTCTTCGAGATTAAGGTTGTTTTTAATATTTTCTGTATTCGTTTCGTATGATGAAAAAAGACTTTGGTCAATTGCTAATTGTTTTCCATCCGATAAAACAACCAGCCTTTCGATAATATTCTTAAGCTCACGAATATTTCCAGGCCATTGGTAATTTTTAAGATGCATTATCGATTTGGGATGAAATTTCAATTCCGGCTTGTTGTATTTTTGTTTAAAGTCGTTCAAAAAATATTCTGCCAAAACAGGTATATCATCTTTCCTGTCTCTTAAAGGAGGGATATTAATTTCAAATGTGTTAATACGATAAAATAAATCCTGCCTGAAACTTCCTTCATTGATCATTTTCTTTAGCGGCATATTGGTAGCACAAATTAATCGGACATCTACAGGTATTTCTTTGGTGGAGCCTACACGAGCAACCTTACGGTTTTGTATTACTGTTAATAGTTTGGCTTGCAGGCTGTATGAAAGATTTCCGATTTCATCCAAAAAGATGGTTCCTTTATCGGCAATTTCGAAACGCCCTGGTTTATCGGTTTTTGCGTCGGTAAAAGCACCTTTGGTATGGCCAAATATTTCACTTTCGAATAATGTTTCGGTAATAGCACCCATGTCAACCGCAATAAATGCTTCTTCTTTTCTGGGCGATAATCTGTGTAATTCACGAGCAGCCAATTCTTTGCCAGTTCCGTTCTCTCCAAGCAATAAAACATTAGCATCGGTTTTGGCTACTTTTTTTAATGTTTCTTTTAATTGGATGATGGCCGGAGATTCGCCAATCATTTCAGAGAAATTTTTATCTATGTCCTGCCTTAGCTTATTCGATTGTTCTTTAAATTTTATGGATTCTTTCTGACTTTGCTTGTATCTTGAAGCTGATATCAAAGTGGCAAGTAACCGGGCATTTTTCCATGGTTTTAATACAAAGTCGAAAGCACCTTTTTTAATGCCGTTTACCGCAAGTTCTATATCGCCAAAAGCGGTCATTAGAATTACGGTGATCTCGGGATTTAACTCTTTAATTTTATCCATCCAAAAAATTCCTTCATGCCCGTCCATTTGCCCTTTTCGAAAATTCATATCCAAAAGAACAATATCGATATCCTGCTTTTTTATAATAGGAATAATGTTTTTAGGATCCGAAGCAGTGATTACTGTTTTAAAATTTTCTTCCAAAAAAAGTTCAGCTGATGTGAGCACATCAATATCATCATCGATAATAAGGAGAGAACAATCAATTTTCTCTTGAGGCATATTATTTAATTTTTTGATAAAAGTACAGTTTATTATCGAAATTAAAAAAATCTTGCTTCAAAAACGAACGATTGAGTGCTTCAAAAACGAACAAAAGCACAAGTGTG
>JAWLEM010000314.1:0-2960 GCA_041686115.1 Bacteroidales bacterium | reverse complement strand
GCACATTCGGCAACCAATATCCATACCTACACCATAAGGAATTACTGCATTTTTAGCTGCTAATACACCACCAATAGGTAATCCATATCCCACATGTGCATCGGCCATTAATGCTCCTTTTACGGTAATAGGGAGTTGCATGGCTACATCCATTTGTTTTATTGCATCTTCGTCAATCTCGTTTTGGCCATAAATTTTGTAAGGCAAAGGATCAGGGTTTATTTGAACCTCTTCCGGTTCTTGTTTTGGAGCTTGTATTAATTGAGTTGCCAGCTGGCTAAAGTGCTCATGATTTTTATAATTTTCAGGACTTTGAATAATGTCTTCGAGTAATTTAAGAACTTCAGCTTTGGGCGTTCTTTTGTAATATTTGTAAACGATATTTTTGGCCAGGCTAATTAATATTTCAGACTGGTAGCCAATTCTACGCATTTCTTTCCCGCTTATTCGTAGCTTTTTCATATTAAAAACAAAGTTAATAAATGGTTTTCTACAATTTCAAATTAAAAATGAATATTCGTATTATTGTAAAAAATATTCAAATAAAGTACATGATATGGAAACCACACAAAAAGTACTGGAAGCAATGAAGAAGGCAGGTAAAGCCTTAAAAGCTGGAGAAATAGCTGAATTAGCAGGCTTGGATAAAAAAGAAGTTGATCAAGCCATGAAAGAGTTAAAAGAAAAAGAAGAAATTGTTTCTCCTAAGCGTTGTTTTTGGGAACCGAAGTAAAAAAAGCCGGGTTCCGGCTTTTTTAACAATTAGTACATTGAAATGCCATACATGAACGCAAACAGATTCCGCATCCGGTACACTTACTATAATTAATTTCGGGAGCGCTAAACGGGCTTTTTTGTGTAATTGCTCCTACAGGACAAATCCCGGTTGACGGGCACGGATGATTTTGCGGGCAAAAATTCTCATTAACAACAATATTTCTTTTCATTTTTTTATGCTATTTTAAAATTAACGAGTGCAAAATTAGTAAATAAATTTTATAAAAACAATATATTTAGATATGTATATTTGTTATTACTCCATAGCAAGTTTCTATTTTAAACTACAAGCCTGTAAAGCTCTTGTAAAGTTTTTTTACCGCGATTTTTAAAACCCGGCGTTGCATCTTCCATCTGATTTTCAATTAATGCAATTAGCTCTGAGGTAATGTCAGGTTCTATTTGTACAAAATTTTGTAGGATTTGCATAGAGAACATTTTAACAGCGGTTGGATATTTGGGATCTTCGAGCCATGTAAAACAGCAATCGATTAAAATTCCAAGATGCTCGTCGTCTAATTCATTTAAATTAAGTGTAGATAATATTTTGGTAAAATGCCTGCGTTGGTTGTTATATTTTGCATTTGGAAGAAAATCAATCATTTGATTAATATAGGGATCAATAAACTGAGGGTATTTGAGCCAGATGGTTTCAATAACCCAGGCTGCACGGCCTGAAACCCAGGGCTCGTTAGTATAAATTAACTCCATTAGCTGTTTAAATAATTTTTTGTCCTTACCTACTACAGCTGCTATATATTCGGTATTTTTCTTGGAAGGCTCTGCTAATAACTGGTCTCTGAAATTCATTCTATTTAATTAAAAAATTTAAACATTCAGCAAGTGTTCTATGTTATATTAAAAACTTATAAGATGCGACTTGTAAAGTTAATAATAAGTATTCTAATCATGGTTTTTATAAGCCATGAAATTTATTCACAAAACCATACAAAAATGGAGTTAGCAACATTTGGATCGGGATGTTTTTGGTGTACCGAAGCAATTTTTGATAAAGTTAAAGGAGTAGAATCGGCAGTTTCCGGATATTCCGGAGGAAAAGTTAAAAATCCAACCTACAAAGAAGTTTGTACCGGAAACACAGGCCATGCCGAGGTTATACAGGTTACATTTAATCCGGATATCATATCTTATGATGAATTATTGGAGATCTTTTGGAAAACACATGACCCCACAACTTTAAACCGACAGGGGGCAGATGTAGGAACGCAATACCGGTCGGTAATATTTTATCATAACGATAAACAAAAAGAACTGGCAGAGACCTATAAGAAAAAACTCGATGAAGCAAAGGTTTTTACTAAACCCATTGTAACCGAAATAACCCCATTTGAAATTTTCTACAAAGCAGAAAATGATCACCAGGAATATTATGAAAACAATAAAGCACAGCCTTACTGTAACTTTGTAATTACTCCCAAAATAGAAAAGGTTAAAGAAGTTTTTAAAGATAAACTTAAATAAAATTTTAGTTTCCTTAAAGCACAATATTTGGGTAAAAGAATAACTTCAGACAAATATCAACCAGAATCCTTGAAATAAATATTCATGTACGCTACTTAAAGCCAGAGTTATTTGCAGGTTAATGTTTCATTCGAATCATGCCAGAATTTAGTATCTTCCCACAATATTCTGTCATTTTATTATTAATCTTAAATATGCATTCAAAAGATGCTAATGGATGACGTAAATTTACTATTGAATTAGTTTACTTTTATGGATATTATTTTCTTAGCAGACAAATAAGTGTTTATATTATAATCAAATATATAAAACAATCAAAATAAACATAATTTAGAAGATTATAATCAAATAAATTGTATATCAAATAATTAAATATATAATTTATTTATAAAGTAATATGTATGTTTAATTTATTTTATAATATATTAAACATTTTTACTAATCGGTTGTTTGGCTTTTATTAAATATTATTACAAACTAAAATTTAATATTATGAAAACAATCGGTAAAAAATTTTTATCAATCACAGCTATTGCATTAATAGCAGGATTGATTTTTACATCGTGTAATGACGATGATGATGACGTGATTAATGATGTAATGGACGATCAGCTGGAAAATATTGTTGAAATTGCTGCTGCTGATGCATCTTTCTCTACACTTGTTGCAGCTTTATCAAAAGCTGATTTAGTAACAACGCT
>JAWLEM010000313.1:0-2962 GCA_041686115.1 Bacteroidales bacterium | reverse complement strand
ATTTGGTTATTAATTGATTGTATTTTATGGTGTATGAGTTCCAGATTGTTCCTGTGCCTTAAATAAAAAATATGAACGATTAAAGTTAAGATGATGATAAGAATGAAAGAAAGTAATGTTGTTAATATTCTGTACTGTAGCTTGTTGAGCATTTTTTATATTTTAATTTAGGTAAGGGCAAAAATATCACTCAATGATTATATTTTTGGATTAGCTATATTATTATTACTTTAATTTAAAATTAATTAAAAGTATTATGCTATATCAAGTTGCTATAAATGAAGGATTTTGCGGGATTTGGATGTTAAATAAAAAGAATAGTTTTTTTGGTGCAGTGACTTAATTTCGATCCTTATCAAAAAAAGAAATTCCCTAATATTATAGCTTGTTGGGTGTTTTTGTAAATTATGATACTGTGCTCCTTTTTGCCCTGTTAGTAAGCAAGCTGGTTAGAAGCAATAAATAATTTTTTTTAGGTACACGATGTATTTTTAAAATAACGGAAAGTGTAGTAAAATGAAAAAACTACAAATTGAGTTCGCCTGGTGTGATTTTTTTCTCGGGGTTTTTAACATCATCTTCGGGATGGTCGGCATAATGTTGCAATTCTTTTACAAATTGTTCGATCTCATCATCCGAAAATTCTTTTTCTTTGGCAGCTTCTTCCAGTGTTCCCCAAATTGGTTCTCCACATGCAATGCATTTAATGCCCTGGTTCATTAAATATTTTACCGATTGAGGTACTTCTTCAATTAATTCTTCAATGGTTATGTCTTTTGTAATTTTCATCTTTCTATTTTTGTTTTTGATACAAAATGAATAAGAAAAAGTTCAAGAAATGATTCAAATTCTTTGATAAATCTTTTTTGGAGCATATAAGCTAAGTGTAACAATCCTGGCAATCATAAATAACATAAATGCAGCCCATAATCCATGATTCTGAAAAAGGTGATGAAGAATAAAATAAGCCGGTACAAAAATTAAAAATGTAGAAATAAGCATGGCATTGCGCATACTCGACGATGCTGTTACACCAATAAAAATACCATCCCAGATAAATGCCCCGAATGTTAATAATGGAATTAGGTAGATCCAAAACAGGTAGGGTTGAATATTATTTATTATCTCTACATTATCGGTAAATATTTTTAAAAGGATATTATCTCCAAAATAATATACAAGAGTAAAAATCCCGGCCATTAATAATCCCCAGTAAAATAGTAACTTCGAAACCCTAATTAATTTAACTTTATCTTTTGCTCCAAAATATTTTCCGGCTAAAGCTTCTCCGGCATATGCAAATCCATCAACAATATAAGCATAAATGGTAAAAAACTGGAGTAAAAGGGTGTTAACAGCCAGCAGTGTATCGCCATATTTAGCCGACTTGGCTGTAAAAAAGGATAAAGCAAAAACCAGGCTCATGGTACGGATAAAAATATCTTTATTTACATGGAAAAATATTTTTAGCCGGTCGATTTGGATAATCTCCTTAAAATTAAAATATAACCTAAGCCGTTTCTTATGATTTAGCAGGAATAATAATGCAACGATTAATCCGGAATACTGGGCAAACACAGTACCTAATGCAACTCCGTCAGATTTCATTCCAAAAAATTTAATGAAAGTAACATTAAAAGCAATATTTAAAAGGTTTATGGTAATGGCAATGGCCATTGGTATTTTTGCATTCTGCATTCCGATAAACCACCCTGAAATTGAATAAACAGCAATGGTTGCCGGAGCAGCCCAAATCCTGATATAAAAATATTCGCGGGCAAAATGCTCAACTTCTTTGCTTCCATTTATAACGGTAAAGCTAAGCCAGTCGATGGGTTTCTGAAAAAGAAGTAAAACCAAGGCTCCAACCAATCCGACAAAAAGTGCCCGATATAATATATGAAAGCTTTCCCTGATGTTTTTTTTGCCAAATGATTGAGCCGTAAAACCGCTGGTTCCCATTCTGAGAAAACTAAAACCCCAGTAAATAAAATTGAAGATCATGCTCCCAATGGCTATTGCACCAATGTAAACTTTAGATTCTAAATGCCCCACCAATGATAAATCCACAATCCCAAGTAATGGAATAGTGATATTACTTATAATGTTAGGGATGGCAATATTTAAAATTCTTTTGTTCATGTGGTATTGTAAAGCACGAAAATAATTTTTTAAAAAATAGTAAACAATACCTATTTTCTTTTGTTATAAAGTTAAATGATTTAGAATGATTCTAAATAAACAAATGTTAAACCATTAAAAAATATAAAATTATGTCTTTTGAATTACCAAAATTATCATACAGTTACGATGCGTTAGAACCTTATATTGATGCACGGACTATGGAAATACACCACACAAAGCATCATGGTGGTTATACCAATAAATTAAATGATGCTATAAAGGGTACACCGATAGAGAACAAATCGATTGAAGATATCCTAAAAGAAATTTCGAAGCATCCGATTGGCGTAAGAAACAATGGTGGTGGATTTTATAACCACAAACTGTTTTGGGAAATCATGTCACCTGATGGAGGCGGAGAGCCTAAAGGAAAAGTAATGGATGCCATTAAAAAGGATTTTGGTTCATTCGATCAATTTAAAGAAGAATTTAATAAAGCTGCGGCCACACGATTTGGTTCAGGTTGGGCTTGGTTAGTTAATCAGAACGGAAAATTAGTTGTTACATCCACTCCAAACCAGGATAACCCTTTAATGGATATCAGCGAAGTAAAAGGAACTCCAATATTAGGGCTCGATGTTTGGGAGCATGCCTATTATTTAAAATATCAAAACAAAAGGCCGGAATATATAGATGCTTTTTGGAATGTAATTAATTGGGACGAAGTTGAGAAGCGTTTTGTTTAGTTGTTTTGTCAATCGTCGAACTGGCGATAATGACAAATGTTTAATTGTAATTTAGGTTTCGGAAGGCCGGGGGATTTTTTCTCCGGCTTTTT
>JAWLEM010000312.1:0-2987 GCA_041686115.1 Bacteroidales bacterium | reverse complement strand
ATAATTTACCTTCGTTAATGAGTTGGTGTAAGAACTGTGTATGATGAATAACTTCATAATTACCACCATAGTCGGGATATTCATTTTTAAAAGTATTAAAAGCATGCGGATCGCAGGTTATTATTTTTTTTACTTCATAAGAATTTAATAATTCTATGTTCATCATGGCCTGCATTTGAAATAGCATTTCGTTCCCTGCCCGGCGTGCAATATCGCCCGATGATGATTCTTCAACACCTAAAACTGCGTAACTAATATTTAGATGAGTTAAAATTTTTATGAATGAACGGGTAACTTTTTTATATCTATCGTCGAATGCTCCTGCGCTACCTACCCAAAACAAATATTCTGGTTTTTCGCCTTTAGCAAAAAGGTCTGCCATTACAGGGACTTCTATTTTTTGTTTATTTTCTGACATGATATCTTAGTTTCAAGTTTTGAGTTATGAATTTAATGTTTTTTGTTCATTGAACTTTAAAACTATTTTTCATTAATATAAAGCTCTTCGGCCCAAAGCATTCTATCATCTTGAGAGAATTGCCATGGTGCTCCATTATTTTCGATATTGTTAAAAATCACATTCAGTTCGCCAGGAGATGCTGCCTGCTCCATTACAATATAACGCCGTAGTTCCAAAATCAGCGATACCTGATCGATATTAACCGGGCAAGCAACTGTACAGGCATTACAAGTTGTGCATGCCCAAATCTCTTCAGCTGTAATATAATCGAACAATGATTTATCATCTGTATAATCCATTCCGTTTTTATCGATATTTTTACCCAACAGTTCGAGTCTGTCGCGAACATCCATCACCAGTTTTCGTGGAGATAATTTTTTCCCTGTAATATTTGCCGGGCAAACACTGGTACAACGTCCACACTCGGTGCATGTATATGAGTCCATTAAATGTTTCCAGGTAAGTTGTCTTACATCATGTGCACCAAAAGCAACTTCTTCTTCTCCCTCTTCTACGGGTGGCTCTTCGCCTGATAGCATGCTTTTCACCTCTTTGGTTATAGAAGGCATATTTGCAATTTTACCAGTAGGATCGAGTTTAGAATAAAATACATTTACAAACGATAAAAACACATGAAAATGTTTTGAATAAGGGATATAGTTTAAAAATAGAAATACACCCACTATATGTAACCACCAACAAAGCCGTTCAATAAAAATTAAAGTGTCAGAAGGTAAATTACTAAGCACCGGGATTAAAGCCGAGCTAAAGAAAAATGACCCAACTTTATCGTAGTGTTCAACGCCTCTTGTTTGTAAAATTGCATCAGAAGCATTCATAAAAAATATCGAAGACATTAAAACAACCTCTGTAATAAGAATGATGTTTCCGTCTAATCGAGGCCAACCTTTCATTTCAGGTTTCCAAAAACGATCGGTCTTTAAAATGTTCCTACGGATTAGGAATATTAAACAACCAAAAATAACCAGGAGCGCAAAAAACTCAAAAAAGCCAACAATTACAGGATAAAATCCGCCTGTAAATGATAGTGCACGGTGTGTTCCGGCAATACCATCAATAAATATTTCGATCATTTCAATATTAACCAGGATAAACCCTGCATAAACAAAAATATGAAAAATAGCAGCAATCGGGAACCCAAACATTTTTGATTGCCCAATAGCAACTTTAAGTACCAGCCACCATCTTTTTTTTCTGTTATCTTTTATTTCAACATCTTTTCCAAGTTTGATATTCCTTGATATCTTTTTAATATTCCATGAAAAAAATGCCACTGCTGCTACCAGCAATAAAACAAAAATAATACTACTAATCATAGTTCTTTTAAGTTTATTAGTATATCAATTTTTAAAATAAGATGCCAAAATAAAAATTAATCGGTATAAAACAAATTTTTATTATTGATGGCAGCTTTTATTAATCAAATCAGATTCTAAGATCTATATAAAAAGCACAAAGACAAAAGATCTTTATTACAGGCTTTTGTCTTTGTGCTATACTCATATTTTTTAATTCCTTTAATTAAAGTTCTTTAACTGCTTTTATCAATTCCGGCAATACTTTCTGAGCATCACCAACAATACCGTAATCAGCAGCTTCAAAAATTGGAGCATCTTTATCGTTATTAATGGCAACAATACATTTCGATGCACTAATTCCAGCTAAATGCTGAATGGCACCTGAAATGCCAATAGCAAAGTAAAGATTAGGAGCAATAATTTTTCCTGTTTGTCCGGTATGTTCTTCGTGCGGGCGCCATCCTTCGTCGGATACAGGCCGTGAACATGCAGTAGCAGCATTAAGCAGGCCTGCAAGCTCTTCTATTGGAGCCCAGTTATCTGGCGACTTCATCCCGCGGCCACCAGAAACAACAATTTCAGCATCGGTTAATAGCAACTGTCCTGTTTGTTTTTGAACATCCTTAACTTTTGTTTTTATCTCTCCAATTTGCGGGTCAAATTGTTCAATTGATGCATCTTTAGCATTCTCAATTAACTCAAACGAATTTTGTGCCATGGTTAAAATCTTAACATCTGACTTAAGCACAACATTAGAAAAAGCTTTACCCGAGAATACTTTTTTATAAATGGTAAAAGGTTCAATGCTTGTTGGTAATTTTGTTACTGCAGATCCTAGCCCTGCCTTTAATTTAACTGATAACCGGGGAGCCAGGGCTTTACCCATATTGTTATGAGCTATAATCAATACTTTAGCATCTTCTTTTTCGGAAACTTGTGCAATAACAGAAGCGTAAGCCTGATTATCCAATACGTTTAATTGATCGTTGTTTACAGCAACTATCTTATCAGCGCCATAATTGCTTAATTTCTTCAATTCATCTTCCTGTACATCACCAATTGATAATGCTACGGTTTGGGTATTTAGCATTTCTGCAACTTTACTTGCGTAGGAAACCAATTCGAAGGATAACTTCTTAAATTTCCCATCCCAATTTTCTGTAAATACTAATACTGACATATCTTATTTTATTAAATTCTTAATGAAT
>JAWLEM010000311.1:0-2989 GCA_041686115.1 Bacteroidales bacterium | reverse complement strand
AATTTTGCTTATCAAACGAATATTGCATGGTGGATGTTTATTTTTGCCGGTTTACTTGCCCTTTTCTTTACTTTGATCACCATTAGCTGGTATAGTATAAAAGCCGCCCGAAAAAATCCTGTGGAAAGTTTGCGGTACGAATAATTAAACTTAAACGAAAGAAGTTGGTCTAAAAATCTATATTTTCGGCCTTATAGATGTAGAGATGAACTTACAGCAATTATTCAATCGAATTTTAAAATGTATTAAACCTGCCTTGCCAAAAGCTGCTAAAACGACTATCTGGCTTTTGAAAATTACCATACCGGTAACTTTTTTGGTTTTGGTTTTGAATTACACAGGCTGGTTAGCACAAATTTCCAGTGGTTTACAGCCGTTCTTTAATTTATTAGGTTTGCCTGCCGAGTCGGCGTTTGTCCTAATTACCAGCATGCTTACTAATATTTATTCTGTTATCGCGGTTATTTCTACCCTGGCAATACCTGTTCGCGAAGCTACTATATTAGCAATAATGAGTCTGATAGCTCACGGTTTTATTATTGAATCGGCCATTATTAAAAAGTCGGGTTCCAGTGTTTTTCGGATGCTAACCATCCGGGTTATTTTTAGTCTTGTTGCGGGATTATTTCTCAATGCAATTTTACCACAAGGGGAGGTGTTCGTTCAAGATGAGATTACTGCTAGCAGCCAAAGTTTTCCAATTGTTCTTAAAAACTGGGTGGTAGATATGTTTTTTCTGGGATTAAAGATCATAAGCCTGGTAAGCATTTTGTTTATTTTTCAGAATATCCTAGAGGAGTTTGGAATTATCGCATGGATATCCCGTATCATGAGGCCGTTAATGCGTATCCTGGGTTTGCCCGAAAGTACTTCGGTTTCATTAATCGTTGTAAATACGATAGGATTAGCGTATGGAGCTGCTGTAGTTTTGGATCAGCTGGATAAAAATAAGATGATTCGAAAAGATGCAGATTTGTTAAATCATCATGCAGTGATATCCCATTCGCAGATTGAAGACCCATTATTGTTTTTAGCCCTGGGAATTACTATTCACTGGCTTATATGGCCACGTATTATTTTAGCCATTTTGGTCGTCTGGTTGCGAAAATTAGAGTTGAGATTGAAAAAAAGCAGACAGGGAAAAGTCCAGCTTGCCTATGGTTCGGCTTAATTTTCTTTAATAAAAATTACAATAAATGAAATTCATTTCACGAATTTAAAAAACATTGCTAAATTTGATCTTAAACTACAAGTTGTTGATTTTGTCTAAATGCTGAATATCAATATTTAAAAATTGACGTTAGTTGGAAAAAGATCAGAAAATGAAAAGAAATTATATTTTTTTACAAGTACTCATTCTTCCACTTTTTATTTTCTCGTGTAATAACTCAAATAAAAATAGCAATGATACTCCAGAAGGGGTTGTAACGAAAGGTGCACAAAATAAAGAAATTCAAATCGACAATAAATTCAGATCTGATCATGAAAATAAATCCTGGTTAGATTCTTTATTTACAAGAACTGAGACTTATTCAATCAATATATATGATCCTGATAAATTCATAAAAGAGATATTAAAAGATTCTGTTAAAATTTGGATATTTAAAGATGTAAGTGAAAGCACCCACAATTATAAAGCACTCTCTTTTGCCTACAGTATGTTAGGGAATAGCAAGCAGATAGAGAGCGATTACTTATCTGCTATTTATTATTATAAAAAAGCTTATGAATATGCTTTACTTTCCGATGATGCTTATTTAAAAGCCTTGTCATTAAATATGATGGGGGTTATTTACAGAAGAAAGTCGGCAAGTAAAACGGCGCTGGAATACTATACAAGAGCGCTTAAGGCAGCAGAAGAAAGCAATATCTCAACTGATTATATGCTAAAAAGTATTGCTATATCAAATGAGGGTATTGGTGGATTATACCGAATGTTGGAACAGTATGATCTATCCTTAAAATACTATAAACAGTCTCTGGTTTATGAGGAACAACTGGGGAGTTTGCTTGGTAAAGCTATTGGCAATCATAATATTGGAAAAATTTATAGATTACTTGGAAAACTCGATTCTGCGAAAATTTATCATGAAAGATCGTTGGAATACAACAATGAAATGAATTCTATTTACGGTAAGGCCATATGCTATAATGATTTAGGTGCTATTGAGATGCTTAAAAATAATATGGATAAGGCTTATTTATTATTTGTTCCTGCTTTAGAAATGGCAAATAAATGTGGGGATAGTACATACATAATTAATTCTAAATTAAATATTGGATGGTATCATACCAGGAAAAGCCATAAAGATACAGCCATTAAATATATAAATGATGCCATTGCAATTGCTAAAAGAATAGGCAATAAGTCAGCAATTATGAGAGGTTATAAATTGTTGTCTGAGCTAGAGCAAGATAGAGGAAAGTTTTTAAATGCTTTAAATTACTTTAAGCTTTCAAATGCTTATGGCGATAGTATTGTAAATGAAAAAACACAACAGTACCTGGTTGATTTAACAATACTTTACGATATTGAAAAGAAAAGAAATGAAATTGAATCTTTACAAAAAGACAATGAAACTAAAAAACAAAAGCTTATTGCACGTAACCGATTAATTGTTTCTCTTATTCTTGCTGTACTTGTTATTATTGTTGTTGCATATGTTTTCAGACAAAAGGGTCTTCAGAAACTGGATTTAATGGAATCGGAACTTCAAAAGTATTTATTGCAAATTAAAGATTCTAAAAATAAGAATAATGAAGAAATACAAGAAAGAGATATTAAAAAGTTAGCAGTCAAAAATAATTTATCGGAACGTGAAGCAGACGTTTTATACTTTGTAAACGAAGGAATGTCAAATGCCGATATTGCAGAAAAAATATTTGTTTCAACAAACACCATTAAATACCACATTAAAAATATTTATTTAAAGCTTGATGTTAAAAACCGGGTTGAAGCTTTAAATAAAATCAAACAATAATTCCCATC
>JAWLEM010000310.1:0-3011 GCA_041686115.1 Bacteroidales bacterium | reverse complement strand
TTCATTATACTGTTATCACTTAAAACCTGATCTGCAGGGCTGGAAAAACTGGCATCTGTAATTTCTTCTATTTTCTGCCCGTTAAAGCGAACCATCATATCTGATTTCAGATCATTAGCCTCCATTTCCCAGTCATGAACTGATGATGTTCCTTCAATAATTAAACTGCTCTTGCTATTATCCAAATAATATTTCGATTGAGCAATTGCTGATAATACTGAACTTGTGATCAGTATCAATAAAAAAATCCTTTTCATTTCTAATTTCATCCTTTTAATTATTATACTATTTATCCTATCGTATTGATAGGACAAATGTACGTAAATATTGTTGCAATGTTTACAGTATTTTTATATTCTACAACATATAATTAAGCTAATTATTTGATAATTAAGTAAATTGCGATCGCGTAATTTAGTCAAATAATTAGTTTTATTTTCTAATATGGGTAGTATATAAGAGTACTTTCTTAAATTACTATTAAGTTTGAAAAAAATGAATATAATTATTCGTTTTTGAATTGTATTTTTGTTTAATAAAATTAAAATCCGATCATATGATAAGAATTCTTTGTCTCACAATTTTGGTTTCTTTTTCCCATATCAATTTAAATTTTGCGCAGGAAAATCTGGAACCTGTAGAATTATCAAACAATTTATACTCAATTACAAATTCTGGTGGCGGCAATATTGTGTTTTTAATTACAAAAAAAGGAGTAGTAGTTGTTGACGCAGGTGGCAGCCCCGGCAATGCTCAAAATATTATTCAGGCCATAAAATCAAAAACCGACAGTCCAATTAAGTATTTAATTTATACGCACTCACACCGGGATCATATTTACGGAGTATCAGAATTTCCGGATGACATAAAAATAATTGCCCATCAAAATATTGTTGATAACCTGAAAAATTATACCGAACCGGGCCTTAAAAATAGTTTAGAAAACACGATCCCTGAATATTTAGAAGGATTAAAATCCCAAATAGAAAATGAAAGTCAGGAAAACAGTGATGATTTAGAAAAGGTTAAACAGCAGTATAACTTGTACAGCAATTATCTTAAAGATTTAAAAAAAGTAAAAATACGTTATCCTGATATTACTTTTACCGACAGTTATAAATTAAAACTGAAAAACGAACGCATTTTTCTGGAATATCCCGGGCCAGGCCATACCAACGATAATATTGTAGTAAAATTTTCAAATCATAATGTAATTCATACCGGCGATCTAATTTTTAACGGCAGCGTGCCTTATGTTATAACAGACCACGGAGCAAATGTAGAAAACTGGATAAATATAGTAGATGATTTATATATCGAAAATATTAAAACAGTAGTTCCCGGGCATGGTGAAATAACTGATAAAGAAGTTTTTAAAGATCAAGCCAATTATTTCAGAAAGCTTACCTATAGAGTTGAAGCCTTAAAAAATGCCGGATTTACCGTTAACGAGATCAAAGAAAAAATAGATTTCGAAGCGTACAAAATGATAGACGGGGGAAATCAATTTCCGGTAAATATCGAAGTTATTTACAATGAGCTTTAATAAATAGAGTAAGGCTATAACTTATATGAGTGTTAAGGTATCTTATAGCCAGCGGATGATTATCGAATCAAAACACAATTACTATTAAATATAAGCAATTATTTATTAGCAATTCATTTGCTGACTTACGGATTAATAGCCGGCTAAAGATTGCCTCCGGCCGGCTTTTTTTGATATTGGTTATTATTACAGTAAATTTCCGATTTTAACTCCAAAATAAACTGTGCGTGGTAGCGATGGCCCATAAATGTATCCTGGATCACGGTCTATTCCACTATCAAAATCATCCTGATAGGAATTAAACATATTTTTTATCCCCACAAATAATTGCATACTTGCACCATTTAATCTGTACTGATAACTAAGTTTTGCCCCCATATCGAAAAATGGATCCGATTCACGCAGCTCACCCTCCTCAGAATTGGCAATTGCTGGACCAAAATAGGGAACCAACATAGTTCCTGTGTAATTACCTGTAGCAGTTAAACAAAAACCTTTAATAAAATCCCAGTCAATGGTTGCATATCCATATTGATTTGGATTTCGGAAAAATTCTGTTTCGCCAAACTCCTGCGCTTTGTCGTAAGAACTTTTCTGGAATGTAAAACCTCCTGAAAAAGAAAAGCTTTCTAACGGAATGATATTCATTTCTATATTTACCCCCATAACATTTGCGCCACCATCGGCATTAACGCGTGTATAGGTAACTACTCCGTTTGCATCAGGCTCACTGTATTCCTGTGCAAATGCATCATTTAATTGGGTATAAAAACCTTCAATTAACAGTCCTACACTGGTTAGTCCGATCAGTTTATTAAAATCAAGTGATGACATATAGCTGTGGCTTGTTTCCTGTTTTAAATCCGGATCGTTTACATGAAGAACTTTTCTCGAGCCGGAAGTTTCAATGTGCAGATCTTCATCAAAAATTTGCGGAGCACGGTATCCTTGTGAATAACTTGCCCGTGCCTGTAAATAATCAAACAAATCGTATTTAAGTGTTAAACGGGGGCTTAATGCATTGCCCGATTTATTACTATTATCGGATTTATTTTCAATACCGTACCGATCCAAACGAGCGCCTAAAGAAATGTTGAATTTATTTAACTGATAATCATATTGAGCAAATAAACCATAAATGGTAGAAACCTGATCGGCAATAACCGTATTATCTGTATGGGGCACTACCAAATCCCCATCGATCCATTCTGCATTTTCGTAATCGGCGTATCCGAGTTTTTGATCAAAAAGTGTTTCGCCTCTATATTCAATACCGGCTATCAGATTTGATTTTTCAAATTTTGCATCATACTGGGTTCCTAGGTTATAGGTAAACCCTTGTGTTGTTCCATAATCTTTTAACGAATATTCAGCTCCGTAATACGAGTCACGGTCAACAAGCTGCCCGGATACAAACAGGGAAAGTTTATCTTCGTCTCGTAAAAACTGATCAAAAGTTATTGCT
>JAWLEM010000309.1:0-3034 GCA_041686115.1 Bacteroidales bacterium | reverse complement strand
AGCCTTAAAAAAGCTTCAGTTATCGATCAATTTACTAAAGCGGTTTCATGGTAAACGAATAACCGAGTCAGGCGAGAAGCAAATAATTGTTCAGGGTGAAGTTTTATCAGTAATGATCATTTATCTCTATATGCTCGAATCAGGAATTGATGTAGGTTATCTGGATGCCACAAAATTTTTAAAAATAAACAAAGCCGGGGAACCCGATTATAAGTTTATCAAAAATAGGTTATTAAAAAGTATGACTGGTTATAAAGGTTGTAAATTCTATGTAACCAATGGTTTTGTATGTTTAAGCCATAAGAACCGTATCGATAATTTAGGACGCGGGGGTAGTGATTATACTGCTACCATCATCGGGAATGCATTACATGCTGATAAAGTAGAAATTTGGACCGATATAGATGGATTACAAAATAACGACCCGCGTTATGTTGACGAAACTCATACAATCCCGCATTTGTCGTATGATGAAGCTTCCGAACTGGCGTATTTTGGAGCAAAAATTTTACATCCGGCCAGCATAATACCGGCACAACAGGGCAATATTCCCATCAGTATTAAAAATTCTATGAATATAGATGCAGAAGGTACGTTCATATCAAATTTTCCACAAACAAATAATTTGTTGGCTGTTGCTGCTAAAGATCAGATTGCAATCATTAAAATAAAGTCAGGACGTATGGTGCAGGCGTACGGATTTTTACGAAGAATTTTTGAAATTTTCGAAAAATATCAAACTCCTGTCGATATGCTTACAACATCTGAAATATCTGTGGCTATGACAATTGACAATTGTTTACATCTTGACAAAATCATGAAAGAACTTTCTGTGCTAGGCGAAGTGGAAGCAATAAAAAATCAAAGTATAATATGCGTTGTAGGAGGTTTTAAACAACAAAGCAATTCTTTTATTCAGAATATTATTGATGGTTTTGAAACAATACCCATACGTATGATTTCTTTTGGAGCAAGTCAAATTAATTTTTCATTGGTAGTGGATACAGGGGATAGATCAGAAGCATTGAACTTACTTAATAATAGATTTTTTAAAACAGAATCATGTTTAATAAACAATTGATACAGCAATTTCTGCAAATAAAAACACCTTGCTATTATTACGATACAGGTTTGCTGCTAAAAACCCTTTTTGCCATAAAAAGTGCAGCAAGCCTGTATAATTTTCAATTGCATTATGCCATTAAAGCCAATGCAAATAGCAAAATACTAAAGAGCATATCCGAAGAAGGTTTTGGAGCCGATTGTGTAAGTGGTAATGAGATTATTCTGGCACTTAATACCGGTTTTCATCCGAACCGGATTGTTTTTGCCGGTGTTGGTAAAACGGATGATGAAATATTGTTAGCCATTGAAAAAAATATTTTTTGTATTAATGCTGAATCTTTGCAGGAACTGGAAGTAATTAATCACTTAGCAAGCGGCTTAAATAAAAAGGTGCGAATTGCTTTGCGTATAAATCCCGATATTGATGCACATACCCATCAGCATATCACTACCGGATTGCACGATAATAAATTTGGCCTTTCCTGGTGCGATGTGGAGTATTTTATGCAGCATAAAGAAGATTATCAAAATCTTATAGTTGACGGGGTTCATTTTCATATTGGTTCACAAATTACCCGTATGCAGGTTTTTTCCGATTTGTGTTATGTAGTAAACCAGGTATTGGATGATCTGGCAAAAAACAAAATGTATATCCAACACATCAATATGGGTGGAGGCTTGGGGATCAATTACGCAGAGCCTGAAAGTCAAATTCCTGATTTTCAAACGTATTTTGATATTTTTCATCAAAAAATGAAGATTAAAACCGGGCAAATTGTTCATTTTGAGCCCGGAAGAGCTATTGTTGGCCAGTCAGGCGCACTAATCACACGTGTACTTTATGTTAAAGAGAATGGTGACAGAAAAACAATTATTGTGGATGCAGGATTTACTGAACTGTTAAGGCCTGCATTATATCAGGCAAAGCATAAAATTGTAAATCTTACTAATGAAAATAATTATATGCTTTATGATATTGCCGGCCCTGTTTGTGAAACTTCCGACTATTTCGGGAAAAGTATTTTACTTCCAGAAACCACTCGTGGCGACTTGTTAGCAATATATTCCACCGGCGCATATGGCGAAGTTATGGCATCGCAATATAATTTAAGGCAACCTGCTGAAAAATATTTTTCTGAGGATTTCCATGAAAAACATGCAGAAATATTAAATAATAGTTGAACAAAAGTTGTGAAAAACCTTCGAGTTAGTTGATTTTAAACAAATCTGAGAAATAAGATAAAAAGATGCAAAATACCATAATTACGGTATTGTATATTTTTTTTACCCGCCATACTTTTGTTGCGAAATCTAACAAACAATTTAAAATTTAAATCAGATGAAAAAAATATTACTGTTTTTATTAAGCAATTTAGTACTATTTAGCTTGATTTTTGCACAGGAAAATGATGTGCAAAAGGAAAAAGATCCCGAAACTATAAGCGAAAGTATATTTAATGAAGAGAACCAAAAGAAATTGCATTTTGGTGGTTACGGACAGATAGATTACAACCAACCTCTGGATAAAGATTTTTATCGGAACGGGAAACTTGATGTACACCGTTTAATTCTTTTTGCCGGTTATAAATTCAACGACAAAACAAAATTTATTACAGAGATTGAATTTGAGCATGTTTCCGAAGTTTATATTGAACAGGCCTATTTAGATTATCAATTATTTAATAACATGTCTGTTAAAGGTGGTTTGTTATTAATTCCTATGGGTATTATCAACGAGTATCATGAACCACCGTCTTATAATGGTGTTGAGCGCCCTAATGTTGATAAAGTTATTGTTCCTACCACATGGCGCGAAATAGGTTTAGGTGTTGATGGGAGAATTAATTCCGCTTCATTGCGTTATCAGCTCTATTTAGTGAATGGTTTTAATGGTTATGATGGTGATGGAGTTTTTAAAGGCTCGAATGGACTGCGAAGTGGACGTCAAAAAGGAGCCGAATCTTATATT
>JAWLEM010000308.1:0-3060 GCA_041686115.1 Bacteroidales bacterium | reverse complement strand
GATAAAAAAACGTTTGCCTTATCAGCTTCCAACAAAATACAAATAGGCCTTATTTCTTTGTGCAGCGACTCATAATTAAAATCTTTTAATACACCAACTATTGGCAAATATGGTTGTTCTCGAAGTATTCCGGGAGCTAAAAGCCTTTTCCCAACCGGATTTTCATCACCTAACCGTTTTGCTGCAACTTCATTAATTACAACACTCATAGAATCGGAAGGATAATCTTTAGAAAAGAATCTTCCCTGATCGATCGTTAAATCCATTGTATTCATAAAATCATAATCGGCGTAATAGATGGCAAAGGGAACAATATCTTCTTTTGGAGCACCTTCGAGCTGCATAGTGCTTCCGTCGAATGGACGCCCAGGAACAGCCGATGAAGTTGAAACATGCTTAATGTTAGGGTTTTGCAACAACTCATTTTTAAATGCTTTATAGTCTGTGCCCAAATCATAAGCCCGGTTAATAACCAAAACCTGATCTTTTGAAAATCCTAAATTTTTATTGTTTAAATAATTGATCTGAGTATAAATAACAATCGTACTAACAAACAATACAATGGTGATAATAAATTGAAAAATAACCAGTATGCTTCTTAACCTTGTACTGTTAAACCCTAAGTTCAAATTCCCTTTTAATACTTTAATGGGTTTAAAAGCCGAAAGGATAAACGATGGATAAGATCCTGCCAAAACACCAACTAAAACTGCAAAAGTAAGATAAGCCGGAATAATCCACCACGATGAAAAATAATGTATGTTAAGATCTTTGAGTGTAATTTGGTTAAAAACCGGTAAAAATAATTCTACCAGGGCTATAGCAAATAACAGGGCAATACCCGATAACATGATTGATTCAATAAAAAATTGTTGAATTAACTGAATTCGTGCCGAACCAACAACTTTTCTTATCCCCACCTCTTTAGCCCTGTTGGAATATTTAGCTGTAGCAAGATTCATAAAATTAATACAGGCAATGATCAATATAAATATGGCTATAATCATAAAATAATATACGGTTGCCAAACTACCTGTAGGCTCTATTTCATCCTGTAAATCAGATTTTAAATAGATATCTTCAAGGGGTTGAATTTTAAAACCATAAGTACTTCCTGATTGAAGGAATTCTTCCAAATCAATTCCCATAAATTGAACAACCTCCGGGCCTACATATTTAATAACAAACTCGTTTAAACTGGCTCGAAACTGATCTAAATTGGTATTTGGTTTTAACTTAAAATAAGTAAACACATTATTTTGCACCCAGTAAGTAACTTTACTGGTAGAAGTTGATGAAATGGATGCTACAAAATCAAAGTGAAAGTGCGAATTTCCAGGCACATCTTCGCAAACTCCGGTAACCTGAAAAGGTGTTTTACCTTCAATCAACAACATTTTCCCCATTGGGTCAATATCGCCAAAATATTTTTTTGCAGTAGATTCTGTTATTACAATAGTATTGGGTTTGTCAAGAATATCATCGGCATTGCCTTTAACCAGGTTAAAAGAAAATAGTTTGAAAAAATTCTCATCGCCATAAAAAAATTGCTTTTCAATAAATGATTTATCTTCATATTTAACAAACCTCCTGTTTACCTTTTGAAATCTGGTAGCTATTTCAACATCTGCAAGTTCTTCCTGCATTGTACCGGCCATAACATTAGATGTGAAGGGACTTTTAACGACATTGTTTCCAAATTGCCCATCGATATATACACGATATATATTTTCAGAATCTTTATGAAAACGGTCGTAACTTAATTCATCTTGTACAAAAAGCATGATTAAAATACATGAAGCAATACCAATAGATAGTCCTGCAATATTGATTAAGGTAAAACCTCTTTCTCTTAAAATATTTCTCCATGCAGTTCTTATAAAATTTTTAAACATGACAATGTATATTTAATTATTTTAATATTTTTATTCGTTACGTAATGCTTCAGCAGGATTTGCTGTTGCAGCTTTATATGCAAGTGCAATTACCGTTATTATAGCAATGATAAAAGCAATTAATGATCCGGTAATAAACATCCATATTTTAATATCAATTTTATAGGCAAAATTATTTAACCAGTTATTCATAAAATAATAAGCCAAAGGCCAGGCAATGATATTAGCCAATAATACCCATTTTGAGATATCGGTTAACAACATTAATAAAATTCGGCTTATCGGAGTTCCAACAACTTTTCGTATTCCAATTTCTTTCGTTCTTTTTATTACGGTATAAGATGTTAAAGCAAATATGCCAAGCATAGCAATAATAATGGCCAATACTGAACCAAATAAGTTTAGCTTATTGCTTCGCTGTTCCTCCTGGTAAAGATTATTAAACCTATCGTTCATAAAATAATACCGAAATTCATATCCATTATTATACTGATTAATAACATTTTCAATATCAGAAATGGTTTGATTCAAATTTTTACCGGTAAGTTTTACAGATATAAATGATATATACTCGCGATATTTTGAAATTACCAAAGGCTCAATTTCCTGATGGAAAGACCGGAAATGAAAATCTTTAATAACACCCACGATTTCTCCCTCAACTTTCCAAACAAATATTTTTTCGCCAATAGGATTTTCCAATCCAAGTTTCTTAACCGCTGTTTCGTTAATAATAAAGGAAAATGTATCGGTTCTGAACTTAGAATCAAAACTCCTGCCTTCGATAACATTTAGCCCAAAAGTTTCTATGAAATCATCCTGAACAGCCATTTCATTCATTACAATAGAATTATTAGGATCATCGCCACTTTTGTAGGCGTTTTGTACCATATTATTATTGGTTGGAATACTTTCCGATCCGGATGCAGAGATAACTCCAGGTAAATTTTCCAATTCCGACTTAACAACATTTAGATCATCATACAAACCTGGACGAAGATTATCAATAACCAGTATTTTTTCTTTATCAAATCCTAAATCTTTACTTTTTACATATCTCATCTGAAGATTCATAATTAATAATGAGATAATAAGAAATATGGCAATCGAAAATTGAAAAATAACCAATCCTTTTTTCAAATACTCGTTGCTACCCCCTTTTTTT
>JAWLEM010000307.1:0-3071 GCA_041686115.1 Bacteroidales bacterium | reverse complement strand
CTTGGTACCGGTATATTATATTTATCGATTAACTTTTTTGAGATATTCATTTTTTATTTTTTTGATAAATAATCAACATCAATAAGGCAAATATGCCTATAATAATTTCAACGCTAAACAGTCCCGTATAACCTAACCTGTCGCCAATACGGCCGCTTAAAACAGCTACAATTAAACCGCTAAGGTGTGTTAAAACAATTTGCAGGGTAAAATCGGTTCCTTCGCGTCCTTTACGCACCACATCCATAGATGTGGTATAAATAACAACTGACGATAACCCATAAGCGCCCCACAACATGCATATTCCAGCATAAATGGCCATTAATGAAGGCTCATCAAACGATATGTACCTGAAATAAACAGCCACCAATATATTGATACCCAAAAATATAAACATACTGGTTTTTCGGCCAATCAGCTTAATGATATAACCGGCTAAAAAAGAAAATCCAGCAGCTACAGATGTTCCTACAATCCCAGACATAAATCCGATTTCTTTAACAGAGTAACCCAAATCTACCAGATAAGGTTTAAGCATGGCTAAAATTCCAATAATTCCTGCATAATAGGTAAGCAAAACCAACAACCGTTTTTTCATTGTTGTTACCTTAAAAAAAGAAACAACATCTCGCAAAGAAACCATTACTTGATGATTTTTAACTACAGGATTTTTCCTTTTATAAATAAAAACCGGAACCAGTGCAAAAATGGTAAATGCAGCCAACAGCATTAATAAAACAGTCCATCCCAAATAAAAATATACAATTAGTAAAACGCCTGTACCAGCCAGCGATCCAATAAAACTACCAGCCGATTGCATGCTGTTGCCCATGCTCCGTTCTTTGTGTTTAAGGATCAGAATTGCATAGGCATCAGTAGCAATATCTTGTGTGGCTGATGCAATAAAGGCTACAACCATAAGTATAATAATCAGGGTAAAATCGGTCTTAAGGCTGAATAACCCAATGGATAATATAACCAGTCCATAAAAAAGCTCAGACAAAATAATCCATTTTCTAAGGTCACGGGTTGAGCGTGTACGTTGGTCTACCAACGGAGCCCATAAAAATTTAAATATCCATGGCAATTTTACCAACTGTAACAACCCGATGGATTCGAGCGAATAATTTTCCTGCCGCATAATTACTGGCACAACCGTTGAAAAGAAACTCATCGGAATGGATTGTGCAATGTATAAACTAAAAAGCACCGAAAACTTTTGCCAGCTTTTTTCCTGCATCTAAAATTTTATTTTTAAGTCAATACCAAAGTTTACAGGTCTTCCTGTTTGCACAAAATCATTATCATAAACTGTAAAATAAAAAGCATGATAATCGTTATTCAGCAAATTGCGGCCCCACAAATCGAACTGAATATTATTTTTAACAAACGACAATTTTGCATTGATTACGCTGTAAAAAGACTGGGAAGCGGTATTCTCTTCGTTCCAGTAAATTTTACCCAATCCTTTGTAAAGCAGATTCAACCTGATTTCATCAAGCCATTGAAAATCTTTTAAATACCAGGCTTTATTCAGTTGGGCAGAAAGGGTATTACGCGGAATATAGGGCAAAAAACTGCCATTATAATTGGTTTGTTCATTTACCACATATTTTATAAATGTTGCGTGTGTGTATCCATAACCCACGGAAAGATTGTATCCGCATATTGGAACTGCTTGTAATGATAACTCCATTCCTTTACTCACTGTTTCGCCGGCATTGGTTAGCCTTGAGCCGTAACCGCTGGGATTGGTCTGGTAAATCTGCTGATTTTCCCAATCGATATAAAACAAAGCCATATCGGCATAAATTTGTTTATTCAGCAAAGCTGTTTTAAGGCCTACTTCGTAACTCCAGCTATATTCAGGGTCAAAAGTGCGGTCTTGCGGGCGGTTATCATCGAAAGTTGAATTAAACCCACCGGTTTTATAACCCTTGGCTACCGTAGCATAAATATTACCATTTGCTGTTTTATAATTGAAAGCAACTTTAGGAAGCACAACAAAAGATTCCAGCGTACCGGAAGTATCTTCTATATTGGAAAAATTACCACCAATGCTCCTGTCGTAGAGATAGTCCTCGGTATCATTTTCAAAGTCAAGCCGTAATCCCGCAGTTACCGATAAATTTTCAATCAATAAATCATGAATTGTGGATTGATGAAAAATTGCTCCGCCATAGATAGTGTGATCATACTGTTTTATCACTTTCATATTTGCAGAGTAGATATCCACATCAACCCTTTTATCGAATAATTGCATAAAACCATAGCCACCAAAAAGCCATTTGTATTTTGATTGATTGGATGAGCGGACAATAATTTCTTGTGATAACAAATTCTGAACCTGATCCTGATTGGCAAAAAGCATAGAATCGGCTGTAAAATCCTGGTCAATTTTTTGCAAATCATCCAGTAACTGGTACGAAGTGGTTGATACAACATCAACTTTTGATCCGGTATATTCAAAAATCATTGCATTGGAAAACATATCGCGGTTATAACTACTGGATTGGTTATAATTTACAGGCAAACTTTTGGCTTGCAGGCTATCGTACTGAGCATAAGGATAACCACACTGCTTACTCGATTCAAAAGAAGCGATATTTTTCAATGTTGCTTTTTCACTTATTTTCCAAATGAGTTTATTGCGCAATCCCAAAGAATTTAAATCATCTGCCATATTATTCAAAAAATCATTATGATAATACCCTGCATTATTGATATAATTGGCAGATATAGAATAACCCAGTTTTTGATTGATATCATTATAATGATTTGCGTTGATTTGATAGGCATTATATGTTCCTGCAGAAATTTTTAAGTCCGTTCCATGATGCTCAAATGGCGATTTTGTTTGGATATTTACGATTCCGCCCATTGTATTTCTTCCATATAATGTTCCCTGTGGCCCTCGCAGCACTTCAACCCGTTCAATATCAAAAAAATCAAAATTAAATGCAGCTTTTTCAAAATACGGAACCTGGTCGACATACAAACCAACGGATGGAGCATTAATACGAGATCCTATTCCCCGAATATAAACTGGCGATGTTAATTTAGAGCCATAA
>JAWLEM010000306.1:0-3073 GCA_041686115.1 Bacteroidales bacterium | reverse complement strand
TAGGAAGCAATAGCCGATGGTTTAAAAAAATATTCTGATTGAAAATGATCCAATAAATTTTTAAGGGCTGGTGGAATACTATGATTGTATTCTCCGGTTACGATTAAAAAACCATCCGAATCGTTAAATTTCTGAGCCAATTTCTCCATATTTTCGGGAGATTTTCCCTGCTCATATTCTTTATACATTTTATCGAGAAATGGAAGATTGTATTCTATCGGATCAATAAAATGCACATTAAAATTTCTTTCCTGAAGTTTCTTTTCAAGATATTTGGCGGCTTTTATACCCTGGCGTTCGGTTCGTACCGATCCATAAATAAGACTGATGGTTAAGTTTTTTGTTTCCATTATGTTTCTATTTTATGCTTTTAATTATTCCTGATTTTGCTTCGATGGGCATTGAACTGTTCCATAAGAACAGTAAACGCAACAACCGGAACGAAGTGGAGCTCACCGAAGGTAATCTCCTTCCAACGGTTTTAAAGCGGTTTTCCAGTTTTCGCATTCATAAAAAAACTGGCAGGCCTCAACCGGCATTTCTTCCGATTTTTGATGTCCACAGTTTGGGCAGGTTACAACTGATGTTGTTAGAATCTTCATGATTTGTTTTTAATTATTAATCGACAATATAACGCGGAATCCTTGAGGGCAATCGTGTTAATAACTCATAATTCATGCTGTTATTCATATCGCTGAACGAGCTAATGGAAATCATTTTATCTCCCTGTTTGCCGATAAGTACAACTTCGTCATTTACCTGAACATTGGGCAAATCGGTCACATCCACAACCATCATGTTCATATTAACAGGACCTACCACAGGCACTCTTTTTCCGTTGATTAAAACATGCCCCAGGTTGCTTAAATTCCGGCTAAATCCATAACCGTACCCAACCGGAACGGTAGCAATTTTACTATCCCTGTTGGTAAGAAAACTTGTACCATAGCTAACATATTCGTCTTCCTTTACCTTATTAACACTCATTACCTTACTTTTCCACGATAGAACCTGCTTTAAAGGGTCTTCCGGTATTTTCCCGTTTTTAAAGTGTAGCATTTTAGTTTCATTCCCGGGCCAGAAGCCATAGTTGGAAATACCAATCCGCACCAAATCAAAATAGGAATCCGGAAAATTAAGTAATCCGGCAGAACAAGCAATATGACGGTATCCGGGTTTTAATCCTTCAGATTTTATAAACTTAACCAACCTGTTAAATGTATTTATCTGTTTGTTAATCCTTTCAAAATTAGCCATATTTTCAGCGCCGGCCATATGCGAGCACACGCCTTCGAGTATTATATTTCCTTCATTGTTTTTTAATTTTTCAATGACTTGTGGGAGTTGATCTTCGCAAAAACCTGTACGGTGCATTCCTGTTTCGAGCTCAATGTGTACGCGGGCAGGCTTGCTTGTTGTTTTACTTACATTGCATACGGCATCAAGTCTTTCAGGTGTAAACACAAAAAATGATATCTCATTTTCAATAGCCCATTCCAGGTAATCGTCGTCGATAAAACCCATAATCATGATATGGCAAAATTCCTGTTTCACTTTCAGCGCCCGGCGTGCTTCTTCAACACTAAAAACAGAGAAGTGGTCAACACCACAAGCTTCAATCATTGGCAATAAATCCTCAATGCCATGTCCGTAAGCATTGGCTTTAATAACCATGGAGTATTTCACTTTTTTGCTAATCTTCCCTTTCAAATAGCTAATATTATTATTCAGGGCGCTTTTACTGAGTTCTATGTACGATGTAAATAACATATTTTTATCAAATTAAATCAAGTTAACGTCAGTTATGATTTCCAGAAGTGCCTAACCATTGAATTCTAATAGCTGTTTTATTCTTTTATCCAAAGTGAATCAACAAAATAATTACAACGATCTGTAAAATTCTTTTCTATTTTAAATCCATATTTTTGGGCAAGAACCTGGATGGTATCCAAATCAAATTTTTGTGACAACTCCATGTAAATAGCTTCGTCTTTTTGAAAATGAATGTTCTTTTCCAGTGCTCCGATATAAACAGATTGCTCTTTAGTTGATATCAGAAAACTTTTAGTTTCTCCTGTTTGCTCATTGTACCGGGCAACATGCCGGAATGATTCAATATCAAAATCCGCATCTAACTCCTTATTAATGCGTACCAGATGGTTCAGGTTAAAAGCGCGGGTGTGTCCATGCGGATCGTCATACGCTTTGAGAATAATACCCTCTGGTTTTTTAAGGTCGAAACCGATGAGCAATTTATCATTTGGTTGGATTAAATCCGATAACTGGTTCAAGAACTGGTGGCGCTCATCTTCCAAAAAATTTCCAATATTTGAACCCAGAAATAAAAATACCTTGTTATTATAGGAGTCATGATTCAACTCATTCATCATTTTAAAATAATCGCCGGTTTTGAATTCAGTCTTTAATGCCGGCAGCTCAGACTTTAATTTTTTGTTCAGATTTTTATTGGCCTGCCGGCTGATATCTACCGCCACATATTTAAAATCGACTTGATGTTCAACAAAGTGACTAAGCAGAATTTTCGTTTTTAATCCGTCACCCGATCCCAACTCAACCAATTCAAAAGGAGCATTTCCGTTCACAAACAGATCTTTCATTTCTGATTTATACTGTGTGAATATCTCAAATTCACAATCGGTAAGGTAATACTCGGGCATTTGCATGATATCCTGAAAAATCCGGCTCCCATTGTCATCATAAAAATATTTGGGCAACAGAAATTTTTGATTTGCAGATAAACCCTTTAAGGTATCCTGAGCGAAGGTGCTTAATTTCGTGAGTTGTTCCATGAAAAGATTTTTAAAGTAGTTAATGAATCCTATTTGTTTATTTCTACTTCCTGGTTTACAGGAACTCCTGTTTCGTATGTATTTTCAGGATTGTTGCTCCACTCGAACCATCCACCGTCGTAAACCGAAACTTTAGACCATCCCATGAGCCATGCATTGAACCAGGCTTCGCTTCCGCGCCAGCCGGTACCGCAATAAAAAGCTAAATGCTTATCGGGTGTAATTCCCTGGTTTTTCCATATTTCAGCTGTTTCATGAAATTC
>JAWLEM010000305.1:0-3078 GCA_041686115.1 Bacteroidales bacterium | reverse complement strand
TGCCGTAAAAGAAAGAGTTGCTGAAGTCCAGAAAAGTTTGCCCGAAGGAGTATATATTAATCCTGTGGTTGAACGTAGCGAATTAATCGGCAAAACAACTGCAACAATAGCAGAAAATCTGTTGCTGGGAAGTTTAATTGTAATGATATCGATCATTTTAATTTTGGGAAATTTGCGATCGGCGCTTATTATCTCTTCTATTATTCCTCTTTCGCTGTTTTTTACCATTTCGTTAATGTATCTTTTGGGTATTGATGCTAACCTGATGAGTCTTGGAGCTCTTGATTTTGGTATAATTATAGACGGAGCAGTAATTATTGTCGAATTTATTGCATTGAAGGTAACATCGAAAAAGGCCGATTATGAGCTTGCCCATGGAAAACAAAAGCAACGTCTGAAAGATAAAATATCATTCGAGGGAGCATCAAAAATGATCAACTCGGCAATTTTCGGACAAATTATAATCCTTGTGGTTTTAATTCCTGTGCTTACATTAACCGGAGTAGAGGGTAAAATGTTTAAACCCATGGCGCTCACTTTTGGTTTTGCCATAATTGGAGCGATGATTCTTGGACTTACCTGGGTGCCCGTTGCTGCAGCCTTGTTTTTAAAACCCGAAAAGGAAAACAAAAAAAGTATTGCCAAATGGATTATGAAAATGGCTCACCGTTCTTATACTCCTGTAATAAAATTTGCCTATGATCATAAATTGCTAATCATCGGTTTGGCGGCGGCATCTTTAATTCTTACAGGAGTAGTTTTTTCGCGAATGGGCGGAGAATTTGTACCTACACTCGACGAAGGTGATTTTGTCATTCAACCGGTACTAAAAACAGGAACATCGCTAACCAAAACCATTGAACTGACAACCGAGATGGAAAAGATACTTCTTAATCAATTTCCTGAAGTTGATCAAATTGTTTGCCGTATTGGTGCAGCAGAAGTACCTACCGACCCCATGTCTATGGAAGAGATAGATATGATCATTAAACTAAACCCTAAAAGCACATGGAAATCGGCAAAAACCAAAGAGGACCTGGCAGATCAATTTAAGGAAGCATTAATGGTTATTCCCGGCGTGGATTATGAATTTACCCAACCCATAGAAATGCGGTTTAACGAATTAATTACCGGAGTTCGAGCTGATATTGCCATAAAAATATTTGGAGAAGACCTGAATTACCTTAACAAAAAAGCCAATGAAATAAAAACAATGATTGATGGTGTTCCGGGTGCTGCAGATATCATTTTAGAAAAAACGGCAGGTCTACCCCAGATCAGGATAAAATATAACCGTTCCAAAATTGCCACCTACGGAATAAATATCGAAGATATAAACCGTCAACTTTCAGCTGCATTTGGCGGCTTAATGGCCGGGAATGTTTTCGAAGGAGAAAGACGATTCGACCTGGTGGTTAGACTTCAAAGTGAATACAGAAATGATATTGAAAATATCAGGCAGCTGGGAATTAATGTTCCGGGAGATAAACAAATTGCATTGGAAGAGTTTGCAGATATCAATTATACCTACGGGCCGGCAAAAATTTCAAGAGAGAACGCCCACAGAATGGTTGCTGTTAGTGTAAATGTGCGAAATAGTGACCTGGAATCGGTTATTACTGATATCAGAAGCCGGATTGAAGGCAATATAGATCTTGATGCCGGCTATTACATCAACTATGGCGGGCAGTTTGAAAACCTTGAAAATGCTTCGAAACGATTGCAATTAGCCGTACCGATTTCATTGCTGCTTATTTTTATCTTTTTGCATTTTGCTTTTAAGTCAATTAAAGATGCTGTAATGATTTTTACTGCAGTCCCACTGTCGGCTGTGGGAGGTGTACTTTTACTTTGGATACGGGGAATGCCCTTTAGCGTATCGGCTGGAATCGGTTTTATTGCTCTGTTTGGTGTTGCCGTGCTCAATGGAATTATATTGATTGAATACCTGAAAGAACTTAAAGAACAAGGAATGACAGACATGCGCGAACTTATATTAAAAGCAACCAGAGAGCGATTAAGGCCGGTGCTTTTAACGGCAGTTTCTACAGCTGTAGGATTTCTGCCTATGGCCATTTCAACATCGGCAGGTGCTGAAGTTCAACGCCCGCTTGCCACAGTGGTTATTGGAGGACTGGTTACATCAACCATGTTAACCATGATTTTATTACCCATACTGTTTTATTATTTTAATAGGAAAACGAATTTTAATTCCGGGTTAACAGCCAAAAGAGCAGGTGCCATAATACTGTTGTTCTTGTTTGCAGGGCCGGTAAATAGTTATGCACAAGATGATGATCAACCCCAAAAAATTACGATCAATCAGGCAGTAGAACTGGCTATAGAAAACAATCCTGAAGTAAAAAATGCACAGCTTTCAACCCTTTCTGCCAAAAAACAAAAGCAGGGAATATTAAATTTTCAACCATTGGAATTTTCTTATCAAAAAGGGCAAATGAATTCTGTATTAATTGATCAGTCATTTGAAATTAATCAGAATTTTGGTTCACTGCTTACGCACTTTCAAACAGGGCAGCTAGTGAACGAAAGTATTGAGCTTTCGGAAAAGGAGTTGGATATTGTGAGGAAAAATATTAGTGCAGAAACAAAAATTGCCTGGTATAAGTGGATCTTGTTAATCAATCAGCATAAAATAAAACAAAAACAAGTAAATCTTTACAAAGAATTTGTTCGGATTGCACAGCTTAAGTACGAGTTGGGCGAGTCGAACCTGCTTGAGCAAACCATGGCAGAAACCGAGTATGCAACAACAAAAAACGAGCTGTTAAAAATTACCGAGCAATTGGTAATAGCCGAAAACAAGTTAAAACAAATGATGAATATTGATGGTAATTTTTTACCCGAGTCGGATACTTTGGTGATTTATAAATTACCAGCGGGAACAGATCCAAATCAACGATTTAGCAGCTCTGTAATTCTGGATTATTACGAAAATCTGTACCAAATAGAACATGTTAAACTGAATATTGAGCGGTCGAGATATTTTCCCGAAATATCAGCCGGATATTTTAATCAGCAGATTGACCAGGTTGATGGATTTACCGGATGGAGCATTGG
>JAWLEM010000304.1:0-3089 GCA_041686115.1 Bacteroidales bacterium | reverse complement strand
TGATGTGCTTTACTTCATCAGGAGATGAAAAATTTAATTCGCCGTTAGTAACTGAGTTTGTTTTTGCTCCTGATGATAATTGAATATCACCGGTTAATTCAATTGGAAAAGAATGCAACGTTAGGTCGTTATCCAAAAAAATGTATACTTTATTCAGTTCTGAATTAATTTCAATATTTTTTAATACTAGTGCTTCGTTCGAAAAATTTGTAATTGAAAAACCTACAATTTCTGCATTGCTCGATTCATCATCATTACATGAAAAAAACAGGCAAGCCGAAACGAATAGAATAAGAATTTTTCTCATAGCTCAAGTCTTTGGTTATGATGTAAAAATATGAATTAATGTGATAATATTTTGCAATTTTTATCAAATACTAAAATACAATAATTTTGCCAATGGTAATTACAAGTTATTGTTTTTGAAAAATCATTAGTGACATTGCTTTTCCCGCAAAGGCTGTTTTTTTGATTAACTTAAAATGATTAGTATTAATTAGTTTAGTTACACCATTATTTTTATGATATTCTTTAAAGTAGCCATAATGCTCTTTCCCGGCAAGGTATTCAATTATATTTATGATATATTTTGCTGATTTTGAAGTCTGATTCCCAATATCATAATCCATAATAACCAGGTATCCTTTCATTTTTAAAATTCTATAAATTTCTTCAATAATTTTTTTCTGGTCATCAAAACTTTTTTCGTGTAAAGCAAGCTGTATAAGTGCCATTTCAAATTCTTTGTCGGGAAATTGAATTTCCCGGGCATCCTGGTTGTAACAATTTAAATTTTTTGCAGCTTTCAACATTTCTGCTGAGTTATCAATTCCGGTTAATTTGATTTTTGTATGATTTAAATATTTGAGTTGATTCCCTGTTCCACAGCAGATATCAATTAATGATTCCGGATTTAACTGGTTGATTATTTTTGCTGTTTTTTGCCTGGTTTTATTTAAAAACGGATAAAGTATAAAATCATAAATGCTGGCTAAATAATAATTTGACATGTATGTTGATTTTTAGTAATTTAATTGTTGAACATAAATACGGATATGTTGTTCAACGATTAAAATAAATCAAAATATTTAAGCTATGAAAACAATAAGAATTATTTTTTTATCGATCTTATTATCTGTGATTTGGTCTGGAATTAAAGCACAGGAAGAGTGTAATGAAATGTTTTTTAGTAAAACCATAACCGGTGATTTTGAATCAGTAACTGAAAAAGTGATTGCTGAGTTTAAAAAAGTTGGCTTTGGAGTAATTACTGAGATTGATATGGACCAGGCATTGAAAGAAAAACTGGATAATGTAAATATGAAGCCATATAAAATTTTGGGTGTCTGTAATCCTGGATTTGCTTATAAATCACTACAGGCAGATTCAAATATTGGTGTATTTTTGCCTTGTAAAGTAATTGTTAAGCAACTTGGCGAAAATAAAGTTGAAGTAGTATCTTCTAATCCGGCTATGTTAATGAAAATGCTTGATAACAAAGAACTTGATAAGTTAGCAAAAGAAGTTGCTGAAAAAATGAAAACAGCAATTGAAAATATTTAATGATTAGGATATTTAGTTGCAGGAACGTGATATGAGTCTATAGATTTTGGATAAGCAAGCACATGATTGTAATGTCCAAAGATCGATACATGCTAAACTCGTTGAACTTGACGGATGGTTGAGAAACAGTTTACGGTTGTATCTGGCATCACTGGAAGTAGCCAAACAAATGAATGCGAATCCTTATTAGATTGTGCAAATTGGCAGGTAAAGCCTATGCTGATGCTTTAACGTAAGTATACGAAAGGCTTTCCGGTAGATTAATTTTCTACCGGCTGTCTGCTCGATTGTAGCTTGTACAATTTATTCATCAAGTAGTTTAATAATCTCTACTCTCAATTTTTTTAAATCCTGAATTGCTATTGCCCAAATAATATCAACTGAAATTGAATTGTAACCGTGAATGATTCGATTTCTTGTATCAACTATCTTTCTCGCATTTGTTATTTGAATTTCAGGATTTATTTTAAGTATTCGATAAACTGCTTCACCAATTATTTCTATATTTCTTTCAATAGCCTTTCTAGTCTTAAGATCTTTCTGAAATTCAAAAAAGTGTCGTTTCTATGGCAAAAACTCTTCGATCTCATCTATAGATTGTCTAATGTCTTCAAGCCAGGTTTTTATTTCCTTTTCCATAAATTTGAACCTTGGTTTGATCAATTTCACTTTTTAAAAACCTATTTTTAATAGCTTTCTGCTCTAGAAGGTCTATTTTTCGCTTAAATAATTCTTCAAGCTGAAACTTCAGATTAAAATATTTATCTGAATATGAAATAGGATCACTTTCATCTATTTCAACAACTAAATCGATGTCGCTTTCTGAATTAAACTTATCATTAAGTACTGATCCAAAAGCAAATAGAGAACTGACTTTATTTATTTCACAAAGTTGAATTATTTGGTCAATATTTTCACTAATCACTTTCATACTAAGGCAAAGTTAAGTTTTTTTTTGATATAAGCAGTTTTCTGTCAGCGAGTACTTAACAATTGTATTACCTACAACTAATTTATGGGTAAAGACTGGTACAAAAAAGGATTACCATAATTTTTTAACTGCTTTTAATGTTTATGCGTATGGAAATACGATTTTTCAAATGCATCAATGGTTTTATTGAGCTTATCAATGTAAGAAAGATCAGTGGTTTGCTTAGCTTTCATTGAATAAACCAACAACTCATGCAGTAAGGTTAACCTTTCGATGTATTTTTCATACATTTCATTTTCCGGGTTTACTGGTTTTATGCGCTGATGCAAGAAATATTGACTAACAATATCCTGAAGTTTTACTGCATGCTCCTCTTTATTGGTTATCCATCTGACAAGTTGGTTATAATTGATAACTTCTTCTTTCGAAAGCTCAATAATCATATTCATTGATTTTTCAATGGTAGTAATATGCTCTTTTATAAGTTCTATACGAATAGTGTCTTCATAAATCCCGCATGGTATTTCGCAGTGTGCAAAAGATTTTCGGTTGTTAAGCGCTAAAATTGAAAGCACTGTGATCATTGCTAAAATTA
>JAWLEM010000303.1:0-3115 GCA_041686115.1 Bacteroidales bacterium | reverse complement strand
CAGGTTTCAGGTTTCAGATTTCAGATTTCAAACTCGCCTGCCGGACGAGCAGGTTTCAGGTTTACCTGCCGAAGGCATGGTTTCAAGTCCCGAAAAACACAAATTTTTAATTTGCTTGTTTTTCGAGGATGCTCGAAATGATTACAAAATTGAAAATTTTGATCATTTCGGCATTTCAAATTACTCATACTTAAGCACATCAACCGGATTGGTTTTAGAAACTTTATATGCCTGATGAAAAATTGTAACAAATGTTATCAGGATTAATAAAAGTCCTGCAACAAGAAATACCCAGAACTGAATATTAATTTTAAATGCATAATCTTTAAGCCAGTTATTCATTAAATAATATGCTACCGGCCATGCCAAAATACAGGAAATAATAACTAGTTTTAAAAATCGTTTAGAAACCAAAAGAATTAAAGATGGTACGGTTGCCCCTAATGCTTTTCTAATGCCTATTTCTTTTGTTCGTTGTACCAGCATAAAGGATACTAAACCGAAAAGGCCTAAACAAGCAATAACAATTGCAATAAAAGTAAATATTTTAATAATATCGGATGTGCGTTGCTCTGCAGAATATCGCTCCTGTATTTTATCTTCCAGTATTTCATGGTTAAAAAGATATTCTGGAAATATATCATTCCACACTTTTTCCAGTTTTGGTTTGAGTGTAGCAAAATCTACTTCATTGGTCTTTATACTTAGCTGTCTGTAAAGCTGCTCATAAGGCATAAAAACAACGGGCGATATCTGATGTTGTAGTGAATATAAATGAAAATCGTCAACAACTCCTACAATCCTTGCATGATTAGAGCCAAACATTTTCAAATATATATCAATAGCTTCATTGGGATTGGTTAATCCAATTTTACGGGTCAAAGATTTATTTACTACAATATTAAAAGATGTATCCTTTTCGCTTGTTCTTGAATACCATTTTCCGGCCAGTAATTTTAATCCATATAATTTATTGTAAGCAGTATCAACTGTTTTAACATTGGCATAATAATCATTATCATCTCCTTCTATAATAAAATTTGAATTAATATTTGCATCAGATATAGGAGCTCCAATACCTAAAGAAACCTGTTTAATTTCCGGAATTTGTTTTAAACGATCCACTAAAACAGTAGCTCTGTGATTTTGGTTTTCAGGTATGTACAACATAAAAATATTGTCCTTATCAAATCCCAGGTCTTTATTCTTAAAATAATTGATTTGTAAAGAAATAATGATGGCTGCAATTATTAAAACCTGCGAAACAAAAAACTGGAAGATAACCAGAAAACTAAATAAGGAAGGTGATTTTTTACGATTCGACATCATGTTAAATCGCAAGGCTTTTATCGGATTATATTTTGATAAAGCCATTGCCGGATATATTCCAGATAAAACAGTTAACGATATTAAAACCAATATTAAAAATGTGATGAGCGAAACATCTCCATATAATTTAAGCTCTATATTATTTCCAAGAATCTCATTAATTTGCACCAAAACCACTTCAGTTAATATAACAGCTATAATCTCGGCAATTAGCAATATTATAAATGTTTCGCCCAAAAATTGCTTAATAAGCCTGCCGCGGCCTGCACCTAAAACTTTTCGAACACCAACCTCCTTGGTTCTCTTTATGGTTTGTACCAGCGATAGGTTTGTAAAATTAATGAAAGCAATAATAAGAATAAACAATGCAACACTGGTAAAAATCCAGATAAACCGTTTACTTGTTATATATGATCCAGAATAAGTTTCGAATCGCTCATCAAAGTGAATTTCTTTTAATGGTTGCAAATAATATTTCCCAAAATAGTCCTCATTTTCTTCATTGGATGCTTGTTCAGCTATTTTGTGTACCTTATTACCAACCGAAACCGGATCAGCACTTCTTTTTAACGTTAAATAAGTACCGAAACCAGATATTACCGAACCCCAACTATCGTATTTAAACTGAAAAAAAGCATCGGACAAAGTACTCCATGACAATACCATTGTGTAAGGAATATGTGAAGTTCGCGGTGGATTTTCAACAACTCCTTTTACCTGCAACAAGATAGAATCTTTAACCCTTACTGTTTTGCCTAAAGCCTGCTCAACACTACCAAAATATTTCCTGGCAATTTTTTCAGTCAAAAAAAGATTATTCGGATGTTTCAAATCATCAGGTGAACCACTGATAAACTCCAAGTCAAATACTTTGGTATAATTGGTATCGACAAAAAACATACCTTGTTCTAGATACTTTTCATCACCAACTCTCAATAATTCTTCGTAATGATAATAGATTTGTGTTACATGATTATGTCCCGTTAATTTATCTTTTAACTCAGAGCTAAATGGAACAGGAACAGCTGCTTCGTAATTTTCATGATCATTTTTTAAATCTTCTTTTACTACCCGGTATATTTGTTCATAATTAGAGTGATGTTTATCAAAACTTAACTCGTATTTAATGAATAAAAATATGATAATAACACTTGTTAACCCAATAGCTAATCCAAAAATATTGATTAACGAAAAAACTTTATTTCGAATAATTACTCTTATTGCTGTTTGTATATAATTTTTAAACATGATCTTATATTTTTTTATTCGTAACGTAATGTATTTACCGGGTTAATATTACTCACTCTCAATGCACGGTAAGCAATTGTAGTAATGGCAATAATGTATGCAATTAATCCAGATATGATAAAAATAGATAATGTAATATCTGTTCGATAAACAAATTGTTGCAACCATTCTTTTAATAAATAATAAGCTACCGGCCAGGCTAAAATATTGGCTATTAAAACCCATTTAGAGTATTGAAATATGATTAGCTTTAAAATTGAGCCTGATTTTGCGCCTAGAACTTTTCTTATTCCAATTTCTTTTGTGCGTAACTCAGTAGATAAAGTGGTTAATCCTAATATACCTAAACTGGCAATAAAAATAGCGAGAATGGTTAAAGCCAGAACTAACCGTCCAAATTGTATTTCTGATTTATAAATTTCTTTATACTGATCGTCTAGAAACAGATAGTCAAAAGGTTCATTTCCTGTACTGGATTCCCATATTTCTTTGATTTTAGAAATATTGTTATAATCGCTATTTCTAAACCGGATAAGTA
>JAWLEM010000302.1:0-3119 GCA_041686115.1 Bacteroidales bacterium | reverse complement strand
CTGTGGTTATAATTTTCTAAATGGCCATAAAGCATTGTTGCATTAGATGGGAGTCCTGCCTGGTGGGCTGTTTCATGAATGGTTAACCATTGTGCTGCAGTGGATTTTTCATGGCAAACTTGTTTACGTATCTCCGGATTGAAAATTTCGGCACCACCACCCGGAATACTATCTAAACCAAATTCTTTCAGTTTTTTGAGTCCTTCATCGAGCGTTAAATGAGCTTTTTTAATCATAAAATCTAACTCAACTGCAGTAAATGCTTTAATATGAATCCGCGGAATAATTTTCTTTATCTCCTGTATCATCTTACCATAATAGTAAAGATCTCTATGGGGATGCACACCTCCAACAATATGTATTTCTGTAATATCGGAATCTTTATAGGGCTCTATTTTTTTTAAAATATCATCGATAGAATACTCCCAACTTCCTTCCTGATTTATTTTTCTATGATAGGAACAAAATTTACAATCGTAAATGCAGATATTTGTAGGTTCTATATGTATATTTTTGTTAAAAAATACGCTGTTGTTATTCTTTTTCTGATTAATAAAATCAGCAAGTATTCCCAGAATTCCCAAATCAAAATTAAAAAGTTCAATTCCTTCTTGAATAGAAATTCTTTCTCCTGAAGATATTTTTGATATAATCTTTTTTTGGTTATCAGGAATGTTTTCCGATGTTTTAATAAAATCGATCAAAGCTCTAAATTTATATTTGGCGTAAAATTAGCTTTTTATTTGTGTTCATAGTAAAATGTAACAAAATAATGATGTAGTTGTTTATGCAATGATTAATGCATTTAAGTTGTCAGAATTATTGAGCTGATGATTTGTGGGTATTTGAGATTGTATTAAATAAAAAAGTAAAGGTAAAATATTAATTACCTTTACTTTTATTGTATGATAAGAGATAAATTTATTTTCTGGAATTATACTCGTCAGATACAGATAGTTTTTTCCTACCCTTTGCTCTTCTTGATGCTAATACCTTTCTTCCGTTTGCAGAGGCCATTTTTGTTCTGAACCCATGCTTATTTTTTCTCTTCCTGTTCGATGGTTGAAATGTTCTTTTCATCTCAAAATATTTTATTGATTGTTTTTACTATTTTATTTTGGAACTGCAAAAGTAATGTTTTTTTCTTTCTTGCAAAAAGAAATCTAATATTTAATTGGAAGGTATACAATTTTTTTTGTCTCAAAAAAGGGTTCATCAAAATGCTGATCAATACTAAAGATTTTTATTACGGGTTTAAATTTTTTAATTTCTTGGTTTAAATCGCCACCTTTTAAATAAATGATTCCATTTTGTAATTCGTTTTTTGAGTGGGTGATGATTTTATTTTTCACCCAATTAAAAAATACAGGTAATGATGTAACTGCCCTGCTAATTACAAAATCGTATTTTGTTTTTAATTTTTCGGCTCTGATTTGTTCGGCTCGAGTATTTTTTAAATTTATGGCCTGGGCTATAGCATTAACTACTTTGATTTTTTTTGCAATCGAATCTACCAGGTGGAAATTGCTGTCAGGAAATAGAATAGCCAAAGGTATTCCAGGGAATCCGCCTCCTGTTCCAATATCCAGGATTTGAGTGCCGGGTTTAAATTCAATAATTTTTGCAATAGCTAACGAATGTAAAATATGCCGTTCATATAAATAATCAATATCTTTTCTTGATATCACATTAATTTTGCTGTTCCATTCTTCATATAATTGCTGTAATGCCTCGAATTGGGTTATTTGCTCATCTGTTAAATCAGGAAAGTATTTATGAATAATTTCCATCGAACGATTTATTTGATATTTGGATTGCTGCTTTTTAAAATATTATAAAGCAACTCCCTGGCTCTGAATAGCTGAGCTTTAACGGTGCCAATGGGTAGGTTAAGTTCATTTGCAATTTCTTCGTATGAATATTCCTTAAAATACCTGAGTTCGACCAGCGTTTTGTACCTGGGTTTTAGTTTACCCACAACCGATCGTGTTAGAGCCATTCTTTGGCTTTTTATCATATCTTCTTCAGGATCTGGTGAGTCGGATTGTAAAGGTGCACTCATACTTTCCTGGTCGTCAGATGTGTGATCCAGTGAAATCAGATTGGCTTTTTTCTTTCTTATAAAGTCGATACAATTATTGGTAGCAATTTTAAACAGCCAGGTTGAAAATGCATAATTGGGTGTGTATTGTGCCAGGTTTTTAAAAGCTTTGCCAAATGCCTCTATGGTTAAGTCTTCAGCATCACTTTTATTATTAACCATTTTCAGCAGCATATAATAAATAGCATCTTTATACCTACCCAAAAGTTCAGCATAAGCTTTTTCATCACCTTTTACAGCAAGTCTTACAAGCTTGTAATCGTGTTTTGCTTTTTCAGATAGATTCGGATTTATCTCCATGAATTGTTCTTTGTTGTAAAAATATTGGCTACTACAAAAGCAATACCTAAATATGGCATAATGATCTCATAAAGAAGCGAAGGTAATAATAAATTTTTTTCTTTCAGCCGTTTCATAGTAACTTTAAAAATAATTAGCTGCAAAATTGTCCTAAAAGTAAATAATGCCAGTATGTAAAGATATAACTCCTGAAATAAAATTAAAGACAAAACAAATAAAATATGGTAAAAAAACCTACTCGTTATTTCCAAAAACAACCTCCATTTGGTTTGAGCGCGATATAACTTTCCTGTTGTTGTATGTCGTTTTTTTTGTTTGAACCAAGCTTTAAATCTTGATTCTGGCTCTGACCAGGTAACCGATTCAGGCGAAATTGCTACTGCTGTGTTTTTTTTATTGGAAACCTGGTTTACAAACAAGTCGTCATCGCCCGATTCCAGGTGATGATGGCCTGCAAATCCCTTATTTTTAAAAAAGAGTTCTTTTCTGTAGGCCAGGTTTCTTCCTACACCCATGTAAGGTTTTCCTGCTAAAGCAAAAGTGAAATATTGTAATGCAATAAATAAGGTGTCGAACCGTATCAGGTTATTTAAAACTCCTTTTTTCGATTCATAACCGCCATAACCAAGTACCAACTCTTTTTGATCAGTAAATTTGGATTGCATTTTATTAACCCATTGTTCACTTTCTGGTTTACAATCTGCATCGGTTAATAATA
>JAWLEM010000301.1:0-3146 GCA_041686115.1 Bacteroidales bacterium | reverse complement strand
AACCTGATTGAAGAAAAACTACCCGGAGAAGATTTTTTCAGGATACATAATTCATGGATTATAAATGTAGCGTATATTAATAGAGTTAGTATAAGCGACCGAAAAGTAATTCTTTTCAATGATAATGATCAGGTTACATTACAAATTGCACACCGCAGATTAAAAGAATTTTTAGATTTTATGCATAGGAGGTTTAATATACTGGAAAAAGAATAAAGTAACTGCTTGAGCGCGTTTATTCGCAAGCTCATGAGAAAAGTTGGAACGCATGCCAGAAGTTAGTAAATACTCTGCTTGCGCGCGTTTATAACGCGTGCCAGACGATTGCAGGTTTTGTGAATACGAGGATTTGTTTTTATTTTTAATATAAATTTTAGTTCAAGCATGTAGAAATAAAACATAATAATTCAAAAAATGAAGAATTATTTAAAACACTATTCTTTTTCTTCAATTAAATAATGGCGTTCTAATTTAATAACCCAACGTTATGAAAAATCATTTTATTAAAACATTTATTGCACAAATTAGAAATAATCTAATTACTTATTTAACAGGGATAATTGGTATATCAATTGGTCTTGCATGTATCTTAATTGTTTTGCTATATAGTATGAATGAATTAAGTTTTAATAAAATACATTTAAATCATGAAAAAATCTTTAGAGTTATTCTAAAAGATAATAAACAGAATAAAATGATAGCAGGTACACCTGCTTTACTCTATAATTTATTCGCAATAAATCTTGAAAAAACAGTTTCAACTGCACAAACAGGATTTATAAACGACTCAAAATTAATTGATAAAGAAGGAAATATAATTACAGTTAAAGATGTAATGTCAGTTTCACCAGAGTTGCTTGAAATGTTTACTATAAAAATAAAAGATGGGAATCAAAAGAATATTTCAATAGACCCTGGTTCTATTTTTATTAGTGAATCGTTTGCTAAAAAAGTGTTTGCAGATAACTATCCCATTGGAGAATTAGTAACCTTAAGGATTGGAGAAGAAGATTATCCATTAACTATTAAAAGTGTTTTTAAAGATTTTCCTGTCAATTCATCCTTTACACCAAATATTATTTGTCATAGTTCAATTAAACTAAATAACCTTATTTCAACCTTTGACAAACAATTTGTTATGGATTCGTGGTTTTTAAAATCTTTTCAAACATACATTTATATACCTTTTGAAACAGACATAAGTATATTTGAAGATAGGTTAACTCATATTATAAAAGAATCTTTAGGAAGAAATTTTAATTACTCTGTAAAACTGCAGAGATTATCTGATTTGTATTTTGAATCAGGAGAAATTGCAGGCGTGAAACATGGGAACAAACAGTTAGTTTATGCTGCAATAGGAATAGGGACTCTTATTTTGGTTATCGGTATAATAAATTTTATTATACTTTCTATTGCACAATCAGTCAAAAGATCGAAGGAGTATGGTGTAAGACGAATTCATGGAGCTCAAAAATCAAAATTGCGAGATCAAATTATTTTAGAATCTGTAATCTTAAGTTGTATTGCTTTGCCATTTGCTTACATTATTTTAAATTTATTGTTACCCGTAATTTCTAATTACCTAAATACTGATTTAAGTTTATTTTTAAAACAAAATCGTATTTTTTATATATACTCAGTATTAGTAACAATTATTACAGGTTTAATTACAGGATTCTTCATCTCATTGAATATAAACAGAATTCATATCAAAGATCTTATTGGCAATCAAAAAATGATACATGGAAAACAAAGAAAGATAAGCATTCATTACCAGTTAATGATACTCGAGCTGATCATCTTTATAGGTTTAGCAAATATTAGTATTAATACATTCAGGCAAATAAATTTTTCTAAAAACATTGAGCTTGGTTTCTCAAAAGACAATTTACTTAAAATATATATTGAAGATGATGAATTTCAGGAGTTGAATTATCAGAATTATTTGGATGAGATAAAAAGACATCCGGGAATAGTATCTGTTTCAGGAGCAGCAGTAAGCCCAGGCTCTGATGAAGAATTAATACTGCAAGCTTATTGTAACTCCAAATATGAAGAAAGCACAAGAGTAAACTATACAGCAGTTGATTATAATTTCTGTTCAACAATGGAAATTCCAATTTTGGAGGGGAGGTCTTTTACAGATGAAAACGAATTTAACTTTACCAACAAAGTAATTGTTAATAAAGCTTTTATTGATTATTTTTCGATTGATGATCCTATTGGAAGTAATATATGGCTTGATTGGTATGGACAAAAACAAAACAAAGAAATAATCGGGGTAACCGACAATTTCTTTTTTCATTCAACCCGAGAGGAAATTATGCCATGTGTAATTGAATTAAATCCATTGTTATGTTATGAATATTTAGTGAGATATAATCCGAAAAACGGCAAGGAGGTTATTAACTTTCTAAATAACAAATGGATGGAGCTTTCACCTTCATCAGTTTTTCACTTTGAATATTTCGATCATATTATTGACAGGTTCTATACTAAAGAAAAAAAACTGTCTGCTCTTGTTAACCTTTTCTTTTTTATTACCATAATGCTTTCAATTGTCGGATTGTATGCTACATCTCTCTATACGCTAAAACAAAAGCAAAAACATATAGGAATAATGAAAGTGTTTGGAGCTAATAAAAAAAATATTTTTAATCTTTTTACAAGAGATTTTCTTTTGGCTATTATAATTGCATCGTTTATTTCGATTCCAATTGTAAAATACTTACTATCTATATGGTTACAAAATTTTAAATACCAAATCAACAATACAATATGGCATTTACTATTAGGAACCCTTATTGCAATTATCGTAGTCTATTTGGCCATTATAATTAATGTGATAAAATCTACAAGAATAAACCCAATTGAAATCATTAATTACGAATGATTTATAAAAAATAAAAGTACACATTTCAATATTATGCACAATCAAAAATGTGACGACAATAATGTGAAAAAAATAAATGTCAGAAAAATGTAAAAAATACGATAATAATAAAGCAATTTTTAAATCTGAAATAGCCAAAAAGAAATATAATCATCAGTTAGTAAATACATCCTAATTTAAAATTTCTTCTATTGATAAGAAATACCTAATTTTAGGCAAACAAATAAAATGTAACCAAAAAAATGCCTTT
>JAWLEM010000300.1:0-3147 GCA_041686115.1 Bacteroidales bacterium | reverse complement strand
TTAAGCTGGCAAGATTATGATATTCTTTGGTTTCTAAATTTATAAATTGCGTTTTAAATTGCTGATAGTTCCCATTGACCTGGATTTGGGTTTCAAGTTCTGAATTTGAAAAATCTTTTACATTAGATTTTGCGGTAAGTGGTTCAAGTGCAAAAGAGCTTTTTAAAATAAACAGACAAAAAAGTAATAAAAAAATTCTCTTCATTTTATTTTATTTTTTTGAGCAATTTTCTGCTTTTTATATCAAAGCTAATATAATTAACTTCAAATTACCAAATCAAAATTAAACTTTCTTCCATTATTTAACATCAAATGATAGGAAAAAATGATTATTGGTTATATTTTATCCTTTAATTGAAAGTTTTAATTGATTAAAAACTATGCAAATATAGTTTCATTTGCGAATTATCTAAAAAAAATAAAAGAAACTTTTCAATTATTATAAACAAAACAGGGCATTTTATTATTCTTGCCCTGTTTAAAGATTTTAGAGAGTTATATCTCATACGTTTTTTCTGAGCTTTTTTTCTCCTGTTTATTTTTATTCTGTTGGATATCAGGGTAGGTTTGTTTTAAAAACTCGTTTCTGAGCGAGTCCATTTGTTTGATCATCCTGTCAAAGTGAAATTTTTCTCGTTCAAACTGTTGCATAAAATAATCATGGTCAAAAAAGTGTTTTTCATAAAAGGTATCCTGGTCGAAAAAACTTCTGAAGGGATCGCGCATAATTTCAAAACTACGGTCAAAAAAATAGGGTTGAAAACTTTTAAATAAGCTGTCTACATTTAATGTTTTTGTATTACCGTCGGGGTAAGTGTAAATATACGAGTAGGTTGAGTCATACCTGATAATGTTTCCATTATCGTCATATTCTTTATTCACTTTAATATCAACTTTCGGATTAGTTTTCAATGTATCTTCTTGGGGCACGTTATTGTTATCTGTATCAGATTTGATTGAATTGATCGAAAAACCAATAACCGACCCAATAACTAAAAGAGTAGCTGTTATGATGATAATTTTTTTACGTTTCATAATAACCTCCTTTCTTTTTTATTGAATAGAATGAATTTTTTTCCACCATTCAAAATATTGATTATCAGTTATAATTTCTTCGCCAAAATCCTTCTCATAAATTTCTTTTTCTTTATCGGTAAGGTGTCTTCTTCTGATATGATAATTCCAGTCATTCCTTACCGGAATATAGTATCCACCCAGAATTGAGTGGGTTGGTTTAAAAAATAATTCTTTTGCTGCCATTGTAAAAGATATTATTTTTAGATTTTAAAAATTTGATTACTCCTAAAGAATAATATGCAAAATTTATGCCAATACACTAAAGATGAGTGTATTGTGTCAATTTGTCGTTGTATGGATCAGATAAGCCAGATACCAAAAATTAATTCGGTAATGGTAAAAACTGCAAAAATGATACTTGCAATTCCGTTGGTTGTAAAGAATGCAATGTTAACTTTGCTTAAATCATTAGGTTTTACCAATGTATGTTGATATACCAGTAGTGCAATAAAAATAATCGACCCCAGCCAGTACATCAATCCAAATCCGGCATAAAATCCTGCCAAAATAACAATTGCTGCAGATAGAAGGTGCAGTAGGACAGAAGCATTTAAAGCGCCTTTTCGCCCAAAAAATACAGGAAAAGATTTTAGTTGCTCTTCTTTATCAAAGTCTAAATCCTGTAAGGCATAAATAATATCGAAACCGCTAACCCATAGCAATACAACTAATGAATATAAAATGGGTAGCAGATTAAATTCTCCTGTTACAGCTAAATATGCCCCAATCGGTGCCAGTGACAATCCCAGCCCCAGGATTAGATGACAAAGGGCAGTAAATTTTTTGGTAATACTGTATCCAAGAACTATAAGTAACGCCACGGGTGAAAGGGAAAAAGTTATTTGGTTAATAAAGTATGTTGTTGCAATAAATAATATCGAGTTAATAATTACAAATATTAATGCCGATTTGGCTTTAACAATACCTGCCGGAATTTCTCTTATGGCAGTTCGCGGGTTTTTATGATCAATTTCGCGATCGACAAAACGATTAAAAGCCATGGCTGCATTCCTTGCAAAAATCATACAAAGCACAACAAGCCCTAAAAGTTTCCATTCAAATGTCGATTGGGTTTGATAAAGTGCCAGGAAATAACCTATAAATGCAAACGGCATTGCAAAAACCGTATGACTAAATTTAACCAGCGAAAGGAAGTTTTTTACTTTTTTCTGTGTTTCTTTTATCATATGAAATCTTTTACAAGATTATAGCATCATCAAAAGCAATGCTTAATCAGATGCTACTTTATAAAGAATAATTCATTAAAGTTTATGATTATAAATGGTATAGTTTTCCTGATCAAAACAAACAAAATATACTTTATCAATTTTTTTATTTTGTTCCAGAAATTCAGTTACCGTCCGAATAGCAATTTCTGCTGCCATATCTTTTGGGAAACGGTAAACTCCGGTGCTAATGTTAGGAAAAGCTATGGATTTTACATCATTTTCCAGGGCAAGCTTTAAACTGTTTTTGTAGCAATTGGCCAGCAATTCGGTTTCTTTATTATTACCACCATACCAAACCGGGCCAACCGTATGGATAACATATTTTGCTGGCAATTGATATCCTTTGGTTATTTTCGCTTCTCCGGTTTCGCAGCCATTTAAAGTTTTACACTCTTCGAGTAATTCGTCTCCGGCAGCCCTGTGAATTGCTCCATCAACACCACCTCCGCCCAACAGCGATTTGTTGGCAGCATTTACAATGGCATCAACATTTAATTGGGTGATGTCATCCTGAATAAGTTCAATTTTAGACATAATCCTATTCGTTTAAATGTTCTATGGATGCTTTTTTTTGTCCATCATGCCATCCTTTTTTAAATGCTTTAACATGTGCATCCCAATCTAAAATAACATCGAGCAGAAAAGTAAAAAGGATACCAAGTAAAAATGCAATAATGTCTCTTTTGGTTATTCTTTTCATAATAAAAAAAAAAATTAATTATCGAATTTGTGCTCCCAGGCCTTTTTCAAAAACCTTAATAAAGTTATTCATTATTTTATCAATTTGCTTATCTGTTAGCGTTTTATTTTCATCCTGAAGAATAAAACTTACAGCATACGA
>JAWLEM010000299.1:0-3152 GCA_041686115.1 Bacteroidales bacterium | reverse complement strand
AATAGTCGACGAAGAGGAGGTTGTTCATGTTTTAAAAGATGAGCTGATTAACCACCTTGAGGACTCAAAAAAAGAGTACGAAGCGATTGATTATAATTATGCCGTTTCGTTTAGCGATAACTCAGGGCTTTACGAAAACGAAGAGCGGTATATGCGTTACCAAAAAATACTACTTGATGTTTTAAAAGGGAAAAGCTTTTCTGAAAAATCAGCCAGAGAACAAGCGGAAAGCTTTAATGATGCAGGAGAAATGTTATATGCCGGAAATCGTTTCCGGTCTGCTGAATTAGCCTTTAATGCCGCACTGGCTATTTATGAAGATAAAAACCTTTCCAGAACTAAAGGTGCTGCACTAACCATAAGTAACCTGGGATTGGTTTATCATAGCACCGGAAGGTACAGTAAAGCCGAAGAATATACCCTAAAAGCCCTCGAAATAAGAAAGAATCATTTAAAAGATGATGTGGGCTATGGTGCATCACTAAATAACCTTGCGGTACTTTATAAAGATATGGGTAAATACAACGAATCGGAAGAGTTATTCAAAAAAGCCCATGCATTGATAAAAAAAGCAAATGGTGAAAATAGTAACCCTTATGCCATTGTTTTAAACAACGAAGCCATGCTTTTTCAAACGATAGGCAGATACGAGCAGGCTGAAAGTTTGTTGAATAAAGCAATCGCTATAGCGGATAATAATTTAAAAGAAAAATCACCGAATTATATCCGGCTGTACGTTAACCTTGCTTTACTATACCAGCTAATGGGCGACCTTGACAAGGCTGAAGAAATTTATTTGCAGGCTTTAGCATTACAGGAGAAACGAATAGGGCATAAGCATCCCGATTATGCATCGCTGCTAAGAAATTTAGCTGCATTGTATCAGCAAAAAGGAAATTTGGATAAAGTGGAAGATTATTTAACCCTGGCACGCGATATTTATAAAAGAAAATTTGGAACCCAAAATGCTTTGTATGCCAAAGCTACTTATGAGCTGGCTGTTTATTATCAATATATCAATGAGCTGGTAAAAGCAGAACAATTTTTATTTGAAAGCAAAGAAATCCAGGAACAGATTTTAAGCGAGCATCATCCGGATTATACACTTACCCGGGATAATTTGGCGGTGCTATACTGGCAAAAAAATGATGTAGAAAAAGCGGCTGAATACTATAAACAGGTTATGGACGAATATTTGTACCAGATTAATAACTATTTCCCTCCTATGAGCGAAAAAGAAAAAGCAGCTTTTTGGGCAAAGGTTCATCCTAAATTTTTGCGGTATTATGCTTTTGTTACCGATGTGATAAACAAAAAACCCGCTCTTGCTGCCGATATGTACAATTACCATATTCGTACCAAAGGATTATTATTGAGCTCAACCAATAAAATAAAACATCAGATTTTAAATAGCGGCGACAAAAATTTAATTACTACATACAATAACTGGGTCGATTCAAAAAAATACCTGGCTCGTTTGTATACCCTATCGGAAGATGAACTAAAAAAAGAGAAAGTAAATGTCGACTCGGTAGAAATGGCTACCAATAATAAAGAAAAAGAATTGTCAAAATTGTCGGCAGATTTTGCCGAGGGTTTAATACCCCAATCCATGAGTTGTAATGAAATTGCAGATTTATTGAAAGAACAAGAAGCAGCGGTTGAAGTAATCCGTATTCCCGGATATCGATATTTAAAACACGACACTTCTGTTTTCTATGGTGCGCTTGTGCTTAAAAAAGACCAAACTATTCCTGCCCTGGTTGTCTTAAAAAACGGGAAAGAACTGGAAGAAAAATATGTGAGAGAATATCAGCGAACCATGCAAAGGGCTGCTAAAACCAATGCTTTTCACCACATTTTTTGGGCACCTGTAAACCAGATGACAGGATCTACATCAACCTTGTACGTTTCGCTTGACGGGGTGTATAATCAAATTAACCTGAATACATTACAAGATTCTCTGGGTGAGTTTTTAATGGATAAAACAAACATTGTGTATGTGCCCAATACCAAAGAGCTCGAAAAAGTTAAAAAGCACTCAACTTCACAACAAGGATTTCTTAATAAACAAGCCATATTATTTGGCAATCCCAATTATGCTAAAGATTTAGATTGGGATCAAGTAACAGAAATGCCTTTGGCTGAATTGCCTGGGACTAAAGAAGAAGTAGAAAAAATCAATCAAATATTAAAACACAAAAACTGGACAACAAAAACCTATTTTTCTGATGAAGCATCAGAGCAAAATCTAAAATCTGTAAGCCAGCCCCCTGTTTTGCATATTGCCACCCATGGATTTTTTCTGCCGGATGTTAAAAAAACCGATGAAAAAATCTTTGGTATTGACCCCGAAAAAGCCAAAGAAAATCCATTGCTGCGTTCTGGCTTGATGTTTACCGGTGCCGATAATACCATACAACAAATTGGCAATCCGGAAAATCAATCGTCAGACGATGGAATTTTAAATGCTTACGAAGCCATGTTGCTAAACCTTACCAACACCGAATTAATTGTGTTAAGCGCTTGCGAAACGGGATTAGGCGAAATTGTTAATGGAGAAGGAGTGTACGGGTTGCAACGGGCATTTCAAATAGCAGGCTCAAAAACTATTATGATGAGCCTTTGGCAGGTAAGCGATGAGGTTACCCAAAAATTGATGACTAAATTTTATCAGTATTTGCTCGAAAGCAATGACAAAATTTATGCTTTTAATAAAGCTCAGATGGAGATCAAAGAAGATTATCCAGCTCCATTTTACTGGGGCGCTTTTATTCTGATGAACAATTAATTAAATTTGTGCTTTTTATTGTTGATTAAATATTAAAAATGTACTCTTTTCATCCGGAAGAAATATTTACAATCGAAAATGAAAATCAATTCAATGATTTTGCGATAAAAATTTTCAACTACCAGGCAGAAAATAATCTGGTTTACAAAGAGTATCTTTTTCATTTGGGTGTGAACATCTCTTCAATCCATTCATATCAAAACATTCCGTTTTTACCCATTGAATTTTTTAAAACACACCAAATTTTAACCGGAGCCGGCGATAGCGAAATGATATTTTATAGCAGCGGAACAACCGGAAGCCAACGAAGCAAACATTATATTAAAGATTTAGCTTTTTATGAAAAAAGTTTTTTAAAAAC
>JAWLEM010000298.1:0-3172 GCA_041686115.1 Bacteroidales bacterium | reverse complement strand
TCAATTATGTTAAATAAAATTACGCTTTTATCCATTATATTATCGCAGCTATTGATTACTAATATTTTCTCTGAAAATACAAACAGAGATAAGGACAGTCTTAACGTAACGCTGGAAATTCACTCTAATTTTGACAATAACTTAGATAGCCTTTTAAGTTTATGGTATTTACAAAGGGCAATTAAAACAGACTATTCTTCGAACTATGAAAACTTAGATTCAATTATTCCCGAATTTCCCGATTCGGTTTATATCAACAGGTTACAAAGCATACCTTCGGTTGTAGACCTTTCATACAATAAAATTGTACGAAATTACATTCACGTATACACCAAGCAACGCCGCGAAAGCGTTGAGGCCATGATTGGCCTTTCAGATTATTATTTCCCAAAAATTGAAGAAATTTTCGAAAGCTACGGTTTGCCCACCGAATTAAAATACATGGCCATCATTGAATCTGCATTAAACCCTCGTGCTGTTTCGCGTGTTGGCGCAACAGGTATGTGGCAATTTATGTATGCAACAGCCAGAATGTATGACTTAACGGTTAACTCATATGTTGATGAAAGGCGCGATCCTGTTAAAGCTGCTCATGCTGCAGCACTCTTTATGAAAGACCTTTACAGCATGTTTAACGACTGGACACTTGTAATTGCTGCATATAACTGTGGGCCGGGAAACGTAAACAAAGCAATAAGAAGAACAGGTGGCAGCCGGGATTTCTGGAAAATTTACTATTTTCTGCCCCGCGAAACACGAGGGTATGTGCCGGCATATATTGCAGCTACCTATACCATGAACTATTACCATGAACATAATCTTAATCCGAAATATCCGGAAATACCATTAGCAACAGATACAATTATGATTGCTGAAAACTTACATTTAAAACAGGTATCTGAAGTTTTAAATGTACCGTTAAAAGCTTTACGCGATTTAAATCCACAATACAAAATAGATATTATTCCTGCCGAAGGCGCACGTTTTGGCTTAACTTTGCCTATGGAGTTAACCGGAAAATTTATTAATTTGCAGGATTCTATTTTTAATTACAAAGATTCCGTATTTTTTAGTGCCGAAAATAATATTCGCAACCCTCAACGCTCCTATTACATACCCCCTGCTCCTTCGAACCGCGACAAATTGGTTTATACCGTAAAATCTGGCGATAACCTGGGTTATATTTCAGAATGGTATAATGTTCGTACTGCTGATATAAGGTATTGGAATAACATCCGTGGAAATATGATTCGTGTTGGCCAAAGATTAAATATATATGTGCCCAAAGGTTCTGCCGGAAAATATGCAAATATTAACAACCTTTCGTTTGAAGAAAAGCAACGGCGAATAGGAAAAAGTGTTTCTACACCCCAAAATACAAGCAGCCAGAAAACTAACGACAACTACATCTATTACAAAGTTGGAAGAGGTGATACCATTTGGGAAATTGCAAAAAAATATCCCGGAGTAACCGAAACTGAAATCTTACAATTGAACAACATGACCAGTGGGAAATCGCTAAAAGCGGGGCAATACATCAAAATAAAGCCAAAAAGTTAGATTCATTCTTTAATATCAATAAATTATATATTCTTCTTTTTATTAGCCATTCTTTTCAATAAATTTATAACCAAATAAGAATGGCTATGAAATTTATTGCCGATCTGCATATCCACTCCCATTTTTCAATGGCAACCAGCAAAAAATTAACTCCGGAATATCTGGATTACTGGGCAAAATTAAAAGGGATCAAGATTATTGGTACAGGAGATTTTTCTCACCCGGGATGGACTGCTGAATTAAAAGAAAAAATTGAACCGGCAGAATCGGGTTTATTTAAATTAAAGGAAGATTACAAACTCAAAAGTCCAATTCCGGAAAATGAGATCAATTCACCCCGATTTTTGTTAAGTGCCGAAATAAGCAATATTTATAAGAAAAACGAAAAAGTACGAAAAATTCACAATGTAATTCTGGCTCCCGATTTTGATGTGGCAGAAAAAATGCAGCGCAAATTAGCTAGCATGAATTTTAACATAACTTCCGACGGGCGGCCAATTCTTGGCTTAGATGCCAAATACCTGCTCGAAATATGCCTTGATATTTCCGAAGATATCCTTTTTATTCCCGCACATATCTGGACTCCCTGGTTTTCGGCTCTGGGTTCAAAATCAGGATTTAATAAAATAGAAGAGTGTTTTGATGATTTGTCGAATCATATTTATGCACTGGAAACCGGTTTATCAACAGATCCGGCATTAAACTGGATGTGTAGCTTTCTTGACAAATACACTCTTATTTCAAATTCTGATGCCCATTCGCCGGAAAAATTGGGCAGAAACGCAAATATTTTCGATACGGATGTTAACTATTTCTCGATTATTGATGCATTAAAAACTGGCGACAACAGGTTTGCAGGAACATTTGATATGTTCCCGCAAGAAGGAAAATATCATTACGACGGGCACCGCAAATGTAACATTTGCTGGAGTCCTGTTGAAACGCTGAAACATCATCATATTTGCCCGGCCTGTGGCAAAAAAGTTACAGTAGGTGTGGTTAACCGTATTGCTGAATTATCTGACAGAACAAATATTGAAAATCGCCCTAACCGAAAACCTTTTTATTCGATCATCCCATTAAAGGAAATTCTCGGAGAAATTAGTGGTGTTGGAGAAAACAGCAAAAAAGTAAAAAAATGGTATGAGCATTTGGTAACAAAAGCAGGTTCTGAGTTTAATATTCTGCATTTTTTACCCATTGATCAGGTAAAAGCAATTGGTGGTGATGTTTTAAGCGAAGCCATACAAAGAATGCGAAATAATCAAATCATTATTAAAGAAGGTTTTGATGGAGAATTTGGAGAGATTAAAGTTTTCCGGCCTGATGAATCAAAAATTTTTGAAAATAAATCGGCGCTATTTGAAATATCCGACTTGCCTGAAATCCCAAAACGAAAACTGCTGAATTTTGATTTAAGCCAATATCAAAAACTTAAGACTGTAACCCAGCCCGCCGATGTTGCAGCTGAGCCCCATGAATACTACAACACATCAGAAAAAAAAGGAATATTGCAAGGATTAAACGCTGAGCAAACAAAAGCAGTTTCTCATACCGAAGGGCCAGCCTTAGTTCTGGCAGGGCCAGGTACAGGCAAAACAAATGTTTTAAC
>JAWLEM010000297.1:1795-3185 GCA_041686115.1 Bacteroidales bacterium | reverse complement strand
AACTTATGGCAGTAAAAGTAAAATCATCATTATTAAGAAGATTTTTAATTTGGCGGGTAAAGAAAATTGATGATAAGAAGTTCATGATTTTTCTGAGTATATTGGTAGGGATTGTCGCCGGTTTTGCTGCTGTAATTATTAAAAATTCTGTTCATTTTATTCAGAGTTTACTTACCCAAAGTTTTGATGTTCAATATCAAAATTATCTTTATGTGCTTTATCCGGCTATTGGGGTTTTTCTGGTTCTCATTTTTACAAAATATATTATAAAAAGGAATGTTGGCCATGGTATTCCAACAACTTTGTATGCTATTTCAAAAGATAATGGAAAGATTAAGCCACACAATATGTTTTCTTCTGTTATTACAAGTGCATTTACGGTAGGATTTGGAGGATCAGTTGGATTGGAAGGGCCAACCGTGGCTACCGGTGCTGCGTGGGGTTCAAATATCGGGCGTTTCTTCAGGCTTAATTACCGTCAGGTGCTCTTGCTTTTAGCTTGTGCAGGTGCTGCTTCCATGTCTGCAATTTTTAAAGCACCTATTGCGGCTATCGTTTTTGTGTTGGAAGTACTTATGCTCGATTTAACTTTAGCATCGTTACTGCCTTTATTGTTTGCTTCAGTTTCGGCAGCAATTACTTCGTACCTGTTTCTTGGGATGGATGTTTTGTATCCTATTACCATAATTCAAAAATTTACAATCAGCCATTTAGTATATTATATTTTGCTGGGTATTTTGGCTGGCCTTGTATCAGTTTATTTTACCCGGATGTATAAATTCATACAAAGCAGGTTTGATAATGTTACAAGTAGATTAAAAAAGTGGACCATTGGTGCAGTAATCCTTGGTTTGATCATTTTTCTTTTTCCATCGCTTTATGGCGAAGGTTACGATGCCATAAACGGATGTTTGCATGGCGATAACAGCCATTTATTTAACAACAGTTTGTTTTATGGTTTAAGAGATAATATGCTGTTTGTTTTTATTTTTTTTTTACTGGTTATCTTTTTCAAAGCCATTGCTACATCAGTAACTTTTGGTGCAGGAGGAGTAGGGGGTATTTTTGCTCCAACACTTTTTATTGGTGCAAATACAGGATTATTGTTTGCTAAGTTTTTTACTTATTTTGGAATAAAGGAATTGCCGCTTAGTAATTTTGCTTTGATAGGTATGGGGGGATTAATTGCGGGAGTTTTGCACGCGCCACTCACAGCTATATTTTTAATTGCCGAAACAACAGGTGGATACGAACTTTTTTTACCTTTAATGATCGCAGCAAGTATTTCCTTTGCTACTACCCGGATTTTTGAAAAATATTCGGTATATACATACCAATTGGCTCGCCGTGGCGAACTCTTTACGCATGATAAAGACAAGGTTGTTCTTTC
>JAWLEM010000297.1:0-1695 GCA_041686115.1 Bacteroidales bacterium | reverse complement strand
CGTTTTTCAAGGAAAATTCTTATTTGGCGTAACAAAAACATAAGTGAACGTAAACTGGTTCTTATACTTAGTTTTGTAATTGGTATTTTAAGCGGATTAGCAGCCGTTTTATTAAAATCGACAGTGCATTATACGCATGTTTTTCTTTCAACCAGGTTTTTTCAAAGCGGATTTAATTATTTGTATCTTTTTCTTCCACTGGTTGGTATTGCATTAACCGTATTTTTTATAAGATATTTTGTTAAGGATAATATAAGTCATGGAGTATCGAGAATTTTATATGCCCTTTCGAAAAATAACGGAAGGTTAAAATCTCACAATAATTATTCATCTATTATTGCCAGTACCTTAACCATTGGTTTTGGAGGATCGGTGGGAGCAGAGGCGCCGGTAGTTTTAACAGGTGCTTCAATAGGTTCTAATCTTGGACATTACTTCAGGCTAAATTTTAAATCCGTTGCACTTTTGCTTGCATGTGGAACAGCAGGAGCCATTGGCGGAATTTTTAAAGCTCCAATTGCAGGATTGGTTTTTGCTATTGAGGTTTTAATGCTCGACCTTACCCTAAGCTCGATTGTTCCTTTGTTAATATCATCGGTTACAGGTGCAACTGTAGCTTATCTTTTAATGGGCAAAGGCGTTGTTCTGTCTGTTCTTAATACCCAGCCTTTTGAATTAAACAATATACCGTTTTATATTTTACTTGGATTGTTGTGCGGTTTAGTATCTTTTTATTTTACAAGGACAGCAATGCACGTTGAATCTTATGCAAAAAAATTTAAAACAAATACAAGCAAAATATTTGTAGGAGGCATTGTACTGGCAGCATTGATATTTTTATTCCCATCTTTATATGGCGAAGGTACAATGACTTTGCAATCTTTGTTAAATGGCAATATTGACGGCATCCCCAAAGACAGGATATTTTCTTTTTTTATGAAAAATGAATGGCTGATTTTATCATATTTTGGATTAATCATCCTGCTAAAAGTGGTAGCCATGGCTATAACTACCGGAAGTGGAGGCGTGGGAGGTATATTTGGCCCTACGCTTTTTGTTGGTGGTGTAACAGGTTATTGGCTGTCGCGCCTGGTCAATTCATTTGGGTTTTTAGAACTACCCATGGGGAATTTTGCATTGGTTGGGATGGCAGGATTAATGGCAGGCGTTATGCATGCACCTTTAACAGCTATTTTCCTTATTGCCGAAATTACCGGCGGATACAGCCTGTTTATTCCTTTAATGATTACCGCTACAATTGCATATATCACTATTTTATCATTTGCTAAACATTCAATGTATAGCCAACGATTGGCAGAAAGGGGAGAGTTGTTAACGCATCATAAAGATGAGGTGGTACTTACTTTAATGAAACTGGATAGTGTTATCGAAAAAGATTTTATTACTGTTAATGTTGATCAGTCTTTAGGTGAATTGGTAAAAGCAGTTTCAAAATCAAAACGAAATATCTTTCCTGTTTTAAATCAAAACAAAGAGCTGGCGGGAATTGTCCTGCTGGATAATATTCGCCATATTATGTTTGACCGCGACCGGTATAACGACACGTTTGTTTCTGACGTAATGATTTCGCCACCTGAAATTGTTGATGTTACCGATAGTATGGATGCAGTAATGAAAAAATTTAATTCATGTGGAGCATGGAACCTTCCTGTGATGAAAGATGGTAAATATTTA
>JAWLEM010000296.1:0-3197 GCA_041686115.1 Bacteroidales bacterium | reverse complement strand
AAATGAACTTTGTTGAGGAACTAAAATGGAGAGGCATGTTGCACGATGTCATGCCCGGAACAGAAGAGCAGTTGAAAAAGGAGATGACCTCCGCTTATGTAGGAATTGATCCTACAGCTAACTCATTGCACATAGGGCATTTGGTTGGTGTAATGATGTTAAAACATTTCCAGGCGGCAGGGCATAAGCCTTTGGTTTTAGTCGGTGGTGCCACCGGAATGATTGGCGACCCATCAGGTAAATCGCAGGAAAGAAATTTACTGGACGAAAAAACACTTCGTTATAACCAGGATTGCTTAAAAAAGCAGCTGGAAAAACTGCTCGATTTTAGTGCAGATAAAGAAAATAATGCAGAAATGGTTAACAATTACGATTGGATGAAAGAATATTCTTTTCTTGAATTTATTCGTGATATTGGCAAGCATATTACCGTAAACTATATGATGGCCAAAGACTCGGTAAAAAAACGTATTGGAGAAGAATCAAAAACAGGTATGTCGTTTACCGAGTTTTCTTACCAGTTGGTTCAGGGTACCGACTTTTGGCACTTATACAAAAGTAAAAACTGCAAATTACAAATGGGAGGCTCAGACCAATGGGGAAATATCACTACAGGAACAGAACTCATTCGCCGGAAAGAAGGCGGCGAGGCATTTGCCCTAACCTGCCCGCTCATTACTAAAGCCGACGGGAATAAATTCGGTAAAACCGAAGAAGGCAATGTGTGGTTAGACCCGGATTTAACTTCTCCCTACAAGTTTTATCAATTCTGGCTCAATGTTTCCGACGAAGATGCTGAAAAATACATCAAAATTTTCACCATGCTTTCGAAAGATGAAATTGAATCGTTAATCGAAAAACATCGTGAAGAGCCGCATCTTAGATCATTGCAACAACGACTGGCTAAAGAAGTAACCATAATGGTTCATTCCGAAGAGGATTACAATACAGCCGTGGCTGCATCCAAAATATTATTTGGAAAAGCCACTACAGAAGAATTAAAAACCCTGAACGAAAAAACTTTTCTTTCCGTATTCGAAGGGGTGCCCATGTTTGATATTGAACGTTCAAAAATTGACTCCGGTGTAAATGTGCTGGATTTGCTGGCTGTTGAAACACAGGTTTTTCCGTCGAAAGGCGAATTGCGGCGATTGATAAAAGGTGGCGGCGTAAGCATAAATAAAGAAAAAATCTTGAATGATGAAATTTCTGTTACATCCGGCCGTTTATTAAACGATAAATATATCTTAATCCAAAAAGGAAAGAAAAACTATTTTTTGATAAGAACAGTATAAGATGGGAAAACTGATCATATCTCGACGCAAGGAGTGGCAAAACAGAGGCCGCAAATTCGGTGTTTATATCGATGGTGAAAAAGTTGATGTTATTGAAAATGGAGCGATAAAAGAACTGGAACTCGAACCGGGAAAACACACACTAAAATTTAAAATAGATTGGTGCTCCAGTCCTGATAGAGCAATAGAAATTCCGGAAAACAGATCAAAAAGTGTTGAAATTAGGGGGTTTAAATTAGGGAGATGGTTATTCCCTGTTTTTTATGTGGTATTGGCACTTTTTTTTCTAATCAAAGTATTTTTAGATAAAACCATTGATGAGTTAGTTTATGTCGTAATACCGTTGTTTGTCGTTTATCTTTATTATTTAACCTTTGGGCGGAAAAAATATATCGAAATCAAAGAATTATAAATTAATGGTTACAGCCAATCATTCATATAACTTCAACTCTATGGATATTATTCGTTTTATTTTTAAGCACAAATGGCCAATTATTACCATTACGGTAATTGCTGCCATAGCATCGGTAATTGTTTCGTTGGTAATCACGCCAAAGTTTAAATCGTCGGTTATTTTTTATCCAAAAACGCAGGTTGCTGCTTCGCATGCTTTAACTACCAGCGAACTTATTGATCCTGATGACCATATTCTTAATTTTGGCGATGAGGAAGCTACCGAGCAATTGATCCAAACGCTGTATTCCGAGGATATTCGCTTTAAAATTATCGATCAATTTGATTTGATGAATCATTATCATATTGATAAAGATGGCGAATACCCGATGACAAAGCTGCATGAAGAATATTCGGACAATATCCGTTTTAAACGTACCGAATACATGGCTGTTGAGGTTGAAGTAATGGATACCGACCCGCAAATAGCAGCCGATATTGCCAATGAAATAGCGGCACTATTAGATTCGATGTTAAATAAAATGCAGAACGATGTAGCCGTTGAAATTTTTAAGGTGGTTCAAAAAGAATACCAAATACTGCAATCAGAAATTGAGCAGCTTGAATCGGCATTAAAAAAAGGGCACATTAACAGCCCGGAGTATGCTTCTTTATCCCAACAGCTGATGAACGAAAACAAACGGCTAAGCCGGTTAAAATCAAAACTAGCCGAAGCCAGGGTAAATGCAAATCAGCAATTGCCACGCAAATTTATGGTAACTAATGCCTATCCGGCTGAGAAAAAATCTTATCCGGTTCGATGGGTTATCTGTGCTGTTTCTACAATTTCAGCTTTTTTGTTTGCTGTCTTACTCATGTTATTTATCGAGCGGTATAAAGATTTATTAAAATTTAAATAACCGGTATCTTGCTACAGAATAAAAATAAGGTTTTATTTTATTCGATTTCACTGTTATTTGTTGCTGTAAATATTTTTTTTATAGCTCATGATATTTACTATATCGCTTTTTTGCCGGTTATTTTACTCTTTATTTTTGCAAGTTTTATTTCTCTGGATAAAGTTTTGCTGGCTGTAGTATTTTTTACACCTTTATCGGTAAGATTAGACGATATTTTCCCTTCCATTCCGGTTAACCTGTATTTACCCACTGAGCCCTTACTTATTGGAATTTTATTTTTATTCATTTGTAAACTATTGCTCGATGGATATTTTAATAAAAAATTTTTGGTTCACCCATTATCCATTGCCATTTATATCAATTTATTCTGGATTTTCCTTACCAGCTTAACCAGCACCATGCCGATGGTGTCGTTTAAGTTTTTTTTATCTCGTTTGTGGTTTGTAATTCCAATGTATTTTCTGGCTACCCAGCTTTTTAAAAATCGGAAAAACATTGAAAAATTCCACTGGCTATATATCATTGCATTAATTCTGGTGATAGGATATACCAATTACCGCCTTTCGGGATATGGCCTGGATAATCAAAG
>JAWLEM010000295.1:0-3206 GCA_041686115.1 Bacteroidales bacterium | reverse complement strand
GAAATTATAAATAGATGAAAGCATCAGAATTTTTTAGTACAGAGCAAAAAAAGCAGATAACCGATGCTATTAAAGAGGCAGAATTAAATACATCGGGAGAAATAAGAGTGCATATCGAAATGGATTGTAAAGAAGATGTTCTTGACCGTGCAGCTTTTATGTTCGAGAAACTGGCCATGCATAAAACAGAATTAAGAAATGGAGTTTTATTTTATCTTTCCATTAAAGACCGGAAATTTGCCATTTTGGGTGATGCAGGAATAAACGCTGTAACACCCGACAATTTTTGGGATGAGATTAAAGAAACGGTAATCAGCCACTTTAAGAATGAAGATTATGCTGCCGGGTTAAGCCAGGGGATTAAAATGGCAGGGAATGCACTCAAAGAGCATTTTCCTTATCAAAAAGATGATATTAATGAATTGTCAGACGATATTTCGTTTGGAAAAAAGAATTAATTATGCAAAACATACAAAAGAAAATATTACTTATTCTGCTTGCGTTTATCAGCTTGCAGGTTTATGCTCAGGAATTTCCTGAAAAAACAGGTCGAATAGTAAACGATTATGCCAACTTTTTAAACCCAAGTGAGCAAAATGCATTAGAGCAAAAGTTGGTAAATTTTAGCAACGAAACTTCAACACAAATTGCAGTAGCTATTGTACCCGATTTGCATGGTTACGATCCGGCATCTTATGCATATGAACTGGGCGAAAGATGGGGTGTTGGACAAAAAGGTAAAAACAATGGTATTCTGTTGCTGGTAAAACCTAAAACAGATACAAAGGGCCAGGTATTTATTGCCACGGGGTATGGTGTTGAAGGGGCAGTGCCCGATGCTATTGCCAAAAGGATTGTTGAAAATGAAATATTGCCAAATTTCAGGCAGGGACAATATTACAAAGGTTTAGACCAGGCATTAAATACAATCATTGGTTTAACAAAAGGTGAATTTACATCTGATGAATACAGAGAAAAAACCAGTGGAAGTGGTGGTTCGTCCATACCAATTATCATTGTATTTTTGATTATTATTATTTTTTCAATCCTGGGGCGCGCAAGAAGGGCACGGCATTATGCTGTCGGACACAATATTCCATTCTGGATTGCTCTGGGAATGCTAAGTTCATCGGGCAGAAGCCATGGAGGCAGCTTTGGTAATTTCTCTTCAGGATCAGGAAGCTTTGGCGGCGGCGGCTTTGGCGGCTTCGGAGGCGGAAGTTTTGGCGGCGGCGGCGCCGGAGGAAGCTGGTAAAAACTACTACATGATATAAAACAAAAAAGGTACCGATTCGGGTACCTTTTTTGTTTTGAATAACGCTCTATGTTATTTAAATTCTTCTTCCAGATCGGGATCAACTAATATTCGTCCGCAATATTCGCAAACAATAATCTTTTTTCTTGAGCGGACATCCAATTGTCTTTGTGGAGGTATTTTATTAAAACATCCGCCACAAGCATCACGCTGAACAGATACTACAGCCAGGCCGTTACGTGCATTCGCCCTGATCTTTTTGTATGCATTTAATAACCGGTCTTCGATCAATTTCTGAATCTCTAACGACTTATTATCTAAATCTTCTTCTTCTTTTTGTGTTTCCGAAACAATTGAATTAAGTTCTTGCTTTTTATCTTCCAGGTCACTAACCCGATCTTCAAGAATTTCCTTCGACTCTTTTATAACCACATTTTTATCTTCAATTTTTGCGGTAAATTCTTTGATTCTTTTTTCACAAAGCTCAATTTCAAGTTTCTGATACTCAATTTCTTTTGCTAAAGACTCAAATTCACGGTTATTTCGAACATTATTTTGTTGCTCGGTATACTTCTTTATTAACGCTTCAGCTTCTTTTATTTCATTCTTTTTACTCGAGATTGATGTGTCAAGTTTATCAACCTCTTCATCAAAATTCTGAATACGAGTTTGTAATCCTTCGATTTCATCTTCCAAATCCTGAACTTCGAGAGGAAGCTCTCCACGTAATCTTTTTATATCATCAATTTTTGAATCTACAACCTGAAGCTCAAACAATGCTTTCAATTTCTCCTCAACAGTTAGATCTTTAGTTTCCTTTACTTTAGCCATATTTATAAATAATTTATCGGATTTGAATTTACTTCTGTCAAATGAATTGCAAATTTAGGGAATTTTTTGATAAGTAATTCATAAAAAAGCTCTTTTGTAACTTGTTCCGATTCAAAATGTCCAATATCGGCAATAATAATCTTATCTTCAGCATCGAAAAACTGATGATACTTAAAATCAGCCGAAATAAAAATATCTGCATTCTGATTAATTGCATTTTTTAATAAAAAACTTCCACTACCCCCGCATACAGCAACTTTTTTTATGGGTTTCTTTAATAATTTAGTATGCCTGATGCATTGGGAACCAAAAGCAGTTTTCACTATTTTCAGAAATTCCATTTCAGGGATTTCTTTTTCTAACTCACCAATAATTCCAATACCTGCTCGGTCAAATTCATTATCTAAAGAATAAATATCGTAAGCCACCTCTTCGTAAGGATGGGCATCAATTAATGCTTTAACCACAGCATTTTTAATAGGTTTAGGAAAAATGGCTTCAATCCTTAATTCATCTTCGAAATGCAACTCGTCTTTACTCCCAACAAACGGGTTGGTATCTTCTCCTGCCCTAAATGTACCTTTGCCTTCCAAATTATAGCTACACATATCATAATTGCCAATGTGCCCGGCACCCGCTTCAAAAATGGCTTTGCGTGTTTGTTCTGCCTGATCTACAGGCACAAAATACACCAGTTTCAATAAATGATTTTTTAATGGCGAAAGAATTCGTGTGTTTTTAAGATTAAGCTTTTGAGCAATTTTACTGTTTACACCGCCTAAAATATTATCAAGATTTGTATGTGCAGCGTAAATGGCAATGTCGTTTTTAATGGCTTTTATAATTATCCGTTCAATATAATTTTTTCCTGTAATTTTTTTTAGCCCTGAGAAAATAACCGGATGGTGGGCAATAATCAAATTTAAGTTTTTATTAATTGCTTCATCAATAACTTCATCGGTAACATCCAATGTAATAAGTGCACCATTGATATCCTGGCCAGGATTTCCAATAATTAAACCTGCATTGTCATAATCTTCCTGTAAAGCCAATGGAGCAAAAGATTCAAGGTAAGAAGTTATCTCACTAATTTTCATAAAACAATTGATATTTTAATTGA
>JAWLEM010000294.1:0-3212 GCA_041686115.1 Bacteroidales bacterium | reverse complement strand
TAACTCTCTTTATCTACCTTCATTTTGTCCTTACTATAACCCTAAATAGGTCAATAAGCAGACATTGCCGGTTCACTCATCTAAAAATAGCACAAAATGTTTAAACCGCAAAAATGGAAAGTTTTAATCTTCAATCTTCACCGGGCTTTAGCCTATATTATCTTTATTCTCCACCAGCAAATAAAGTTCTTTATCGGGTAAATAAAGGTAGCCCTGCTCGTAACAAAAATGGTAAACATCGCCTTTTTTGGTGGTATAGGTGTGGGTGATGTAGGTAAAATTAAAACCGCTGGTAAGCAAAGTCTCTTTATTTACAATGGTTTTACCCGACTGTTTATTTAAATCAATTAAAATGCGCCGGTTTTTTCGCAAAATATTGTTAACATTTCGAACTGTATTGCTTGCATCGCTGTTTAACCGATTGTTGTAGGTGTTTCGGCATTGGTCTGAACAAAATTTTTTATCTGCACGGCCTATAATTTTTTCGCCACATTCAGGACATTTTCGGGTAATATTTTCTGTCATAAATTTGATGTTTTTTGGGTCTCATTATCAAATATAAAAATATTAATAAACAATTACAAACGACAACAAACGAATATTAAACGACTATACCCATTTAATAACCGAATCGTTTATGAACAGTGCCTTTACTTTGTATCAGTAATTTTTTGTTAAACCATTAAAATTTTTAAGTCATGGAAAAAACAATGAACAAAGTAGAAATTCAGGGATTTTTAGGTCGCGATGCCGAAGAGAAAACATTTGAAAGCGGACGCACACTTGTTAGTATGAGTATTGCTACTAACGAAAGTTACAAAAACAAAAAAGATGAGTGGGTGAACAATACCACCTGGCATAATGTGGTTTACTGGAAAAATAAAAAGGATGAAGATTTGAGCTTCTTGAAAAAGGGCGAATTGGTATCTGTTTCGGGTAAATTGAATCATCGCCAATATACCGATAAAAATGGCGACGATAAATACATTACCGAGGTTGTTGCTTTTAAACTGGAGCCTGTTAAAGTAGAAGCTTGATTTAATCTTTGGTTTTACAAAAAAGGGATTGCAGGTTATGTAATCCCTTTTTTGGTAATATGCTTGTAAAGCCTTTTTATTAATTATTTAAACACTAAGTTTTTCTTATGCTCTAATTTTGATTTTAGAATATAAACACTATCCTGTTTTTCGTCCGGGAAAATTACTCCCTGCTCATTAAATCGTCTAAGTTGTGCATTGGCAATAAAAAAGTAATCATTGCCTGCAATTTCGCCTGTTGTGGGGATTTCGAAGTATGGATTTTGGCTTTCAATAATAGAGCTTGTTATTACACTATCCATCGATTCGTTTAAATGGTAACGGTAAACCCCTCCCAAACCTGATTGATGAGCAATTAAGGAGTTGTTATAAAAAGCCAATCCGTCTATTGCACTTAAGGTTAGGTTTTCAGGGGTTTTAAGTTGTTCGATTTTTAAACAGGATAGATCAACCCTGTCGATGCCTGAGTAATGAGCTACGAAAAGATACTTTTCATTATCGGAAAGTGTTATTCCGTTGGCAAAGTAGTAATGATCCGAATCAATAAATAACTCTAGGCTGTCTGTTTGGGGTTGTATCATATAAACTTTTCCTTTTAGCGATTCGGTAATAAAAGCAGTTCCGTTGGAATGGATGGTTACATCATTGATGAATCTATCAACGGTATCTTTTAAAAGATATTTTTTGATTAATTCTCCGGTTTCCAGATCGAATTTATAAATACCGGCGTATTCATCCATGGGTTTATCCGGTTTTTTCATCCCGGTCCATCCGGAACAAGCCCAAAGGTGCCTTCTTTCGGGGTCAACTTCCATGCCAATAACACCCTGAATTTTTTCAAAACCCGAAGGAATAAAATCAGTTATTATTCCTGATGAATCAATGGCAATAATTTTACGTTTATATATTGAGCTTATATAAAGGGTATGCAAAACTTCATCAAAAGCAACACCTTCAGGAATGATCCCTTTTTCGCCCAGCGTATAAGCCACTGTACTATTATTAACAGGGTTTGAATATTGTTTTGATCTATAAACAAGGCTTTCATAATCATCTAATGATTTAAAATCAGATCGATAATCCTGGTCCAGTTTATTATATATCACAGGATATGGAAACTGTGCTAATTCATTTAATTCATGGAGAGCTTCTTTTTCTTTTCCGTTTTTTATTAATGCACTGGTGTATAACATTTTTATATCCGGGTTAGATGGAGCAAAGTCATAAATGGTTTTGGCAGCATTTAAAAATCCATTAAAATTGGTGTCTTGTATTGCTAAACCTGCTTTTCGATAGGCATTAATAAATTCAATACTTGAAGGGTTTTTGTTAATTTTTATGGTTTGTAAATCATTTTCTTTATTACAGGCTACCAGCAATAAAAAAGCAAAAAAGAAGTTAATTGTTTTCATATAAGTAATTTATGGTCATGATTAATTGACGCCAAATGATTTAATAGGTTTAAAAATTCGCCAAAACAAATTAAAGGGAAAATTTATAAAATTTGTAAGTTTGAAGTTTAAAACTTTTAATTTGCTCAATATGAACAAAAAAGAAGAATACCGAAAACGACTAAAAGAACTGGGAGAAAGAAAAGATTTGATACCCGGAGTACATAATTATTGCGACCGCTGGTGTGAGCGATGCCCTTTTACCAGCCGTTGCGGTAGTTATGCACTGTCCGAAGGATTTGGCGAAGATCAGGAAGAAAATGATTCAAAAAATGAAAAATTCTGGGATGATCTTAAGATTATTTTTGAGGTAACTTTTGAAATGATCCAGCAAGATTTGGATGATTTAGGTGTTGATTTAGATGATATTAAAGATGAAGATTATGAAGTTGAGTGGGTGAAAAATGATGCTACAGAACAATCTAAAAAATATGGTTTTGATATTTCTGAATGGTTAAAAAATCATGATGAAGATTTGCAGCAGACTGCTCAAAAAATGATGTTAGTTGACGAAAATAAGTTGTTAGCAATAAAGGATGCTATTGAAGTTGTTAGGTGGTACAGTTTTTTTATTTCTGCCAAAATACATCGTGCTTTTTTAAAGCATGAATGGGATGAAGAGGACGAAGATGATGAATACTATATGTATGATAACAACGGATCGGCAAAAATAGGACTTATAGCGATTGACCGGTCGATTGCTGCATTAGGCTATATCCTTGAG
>JAWLEM010000293.1:0-3213 GCA_041686115.1 Bacteroidales bacterium | reverse complement strand
TCAAACAATTGACAGCCTTGAACAATTATTTAACCGGGAAATTCAAGCGCAGTATTACGGTGCGGCTGCTGTTGCTGTTGGAAACGCACAACGAATAAAGAAAGACATTTCTATTACCATTACCATTGCCATTATAGTACTACTGGTGTTTATGAGTATCTTTTTCAGGAAAAAAAGTATTTTCTTAATCCTGTTTTTACCGGCAGTTTTTGGTGGAAGCCTGGCATTGGCTGTTTTATTCCTGATCAAAGGAAAAATATCAGCCATTTCGCTCGGGATCGGTTCTGTTCTTTTGGGTATTACTGTTGATTATGCCTTGCACTTATTCACTCATTTTCGCAGCGTAGGAAATGTTAAACAAGTAATGAAAGATATTGCCACTCCCGTATTAATGAGCTGTATTACTACCGCTTCGGCATTTCTTTGTTTATTATTTGTAAGCTCCCATGCTTTACAGGATTTAGGGTTATTTGCTGCCATCAGTGTTATTGTTGCTGCACTGTTTTCGCTTATTGTACTCCCCCATTTTTTAAAGGCTAAAGATCATGAAAAGGCATTGCAAAATCAACAAAAATCATGGATAGAAAAAATCACTTCTTATCCATACGAAAAAAATAAAATCCTGATTACAGGCATTATTGTTTTTACCATCATTGCATTTTTCTGGTCGGGAAAAACAACGTTCGAAGGCGATATGGATACAATGAACTACTTATCAGATGAACTAAAACAAGCCGAAAATAATCTGAATAAAATTGCCAATGTTACCGAAAAATCTGTCTATGTAATCAGTACAGGTGATAACTTACAAGACGCCCTACAAAACACCGAAAATGCCATTCCTGAATTGGAAAAACTAAAACAAAAAGGTTTAGTATCACAGTACACAACGGTAAGCAAGATCTTAATTTCCGATTCACTGCAAAAAGCAAGAATCAATCGTTGGAAAGAATACTGGACTCCTGAAAAAATGACGAAGGTAAAGCAGGATTTAGTTCATACAGGAAATCAATATAAATTTAAACCAGAATCGTTCATCTCTTTTTTCAATCTGCTGGAAAAGGATTTTGAACCGGTTAAACAAAATGAATTAGCTGAATTGCGGGAGCTGTTTTTAGACGAGTACATCACCGAAAGTGATGATATAACAACTATTGTGAGTATTTTAAAAGCCGACGAAGAAAATAAACCAGCCATTTATGAATCTTTTGCTGAAAATAATGAAATGATTGTATTCGATAAAAAATTCATGACCGATAATTTAATTCGGGTACTGAAAGATGATTTTAATTTATTGGTAAAAATATCGCTTGCTGTTGTTTTTCTCATCCTTTTGTTATCGTTTGGACGAATAGAACTGGCTTTACTCACCTTTATCCCCATGGCGTTATCATGGGTTTGGACATTGGGTATTATGGGAATTTTCGGAATAAAATTCACCATATTTAATATCATCATTTCCACTTTTATTTTCGGACTGGGTATCGATTACAGTATTTTTATTATGCGCGGATTGTTGCAGGAATATAAATATGGAGTTAAAAATCTGCCATCCTATAAAACATCAATTCTTTTATCAGCAATTACTACCATTACCGGAATTGGTGTGCTGATATTCGCCAAGCACCCGGCGCTTAAATCTATGGCTTTACTGTCCATTATTGGAATTTTATCGGTAATTATTATTTCCTATACTATTGAGCCGGCACTGTTTAAGCTCATTATTTTAAACCGGAAGAAAAAAGGAAAAGTTGCTTATTCGCTTCTCGACAGCATTGCTTCGTTTTTTGCATGGGCTATTTTTATTCTGGGTTCATTTTTCTCAACTCTGGTAGGATTCATCCTTTTTAAAATTTTGCATCTCAGAAACAAAAAAATTAAACTGATTTATAATTATTCCATAGTTTTCTCTGCTTCCACCCTTTTGTATACCATGTTTAATATCAAAAAGCACATCATTAACCCCCATAAGGAGAAACTAAAGAAGCCTGCTGTTATTATTTGTAATCATCAGTCGCATATCGATTTGATTTACAATATGACGTTAAGTCCAAAAGTTATCATTCTAACCAACGACTGGGTACAAAAAAGTAAAATCTATGGTAAATTGGTGCAGATGGCCGATTTTTATCCGATATCTGAAGGTTACGAAAAAATATTGCCCAAATTACAGGCAAAAGTCGACGATGGATTCTCCATTTTAGTTTACCCTGAAGGTACACGGTCTGTAAATTTTAAAATGAGACGATTTCATAAAGGAGCCTTTTATATTGCAGAAAAATTAAAGCTCGATATCCTGCCTATTGTTTTACACGGAACAGGCTATTGCATGACCAAAGGTGATGATTTGCTGGTAAAAAAAGGAATAGTTACTGCTAAATATTTAGACCGAATAACACCTGAAAATAAAGAGTTTGGCGATAATTATTCTGAAAGAGCAAAAAAAATTGGCCGTTATTTCCGTAAAGTTTACAATGAAATGAGGCAGGAAATTGAAACCCCGAAATATTATCGCGATAAGCTGATTAAAAACTATATTTACAAAGGGCCTGTATTGGAATGGTATTTAAGAGTTAAATTAAAACTGGAAAATAATTACGAACTGTTTAATTCGCTCATACCAAGAGACGCTACTATATATGATATTGGATGTGGATATGGATTTTTATCCTACATGCTAAATTTCGTTTCGGGAAACAGGCAAATTACTGGAATTGATTATGATGGCGAAAAAATCTCGGTAGCAAATAACTGCAACTTAAAAAATAAAAATATACAATTCGAATGTGCCGATGTTACACAATTTGAATTTAAACCCGCCGATGTTTTTATACTAAGCGATGTATTGCATTATATTCCTGAACAAAAACAGGAAAAAATCGTTGAGCATTGTATCAACAGTTTAAATGATAATGGAATGATTATTATCAGGGACGCAAATACAAAGCTTAAAGAAAGGCATAAAGGAACAAAATGGACAGAAATATTTTCGACCAAAATCTTAGGTTTCAATAAAACAGCAGATAAAACTAAATCCTTATATTTTTTATCTTCTGATGATATATTTAAAATGTTTAAAAAACACCAAATGGATGTTGAAGTTATAGATCAATCTAAATTAACATCCAATATAATTTATGTAATTAGAAAAAATAGTAATGCCTAAATACGATGTTGTTATAATAGGAAGTGGCCTCGGTGGATTAATTTGCG
>JAWLEM010000292.1:0-3248 GCA_041686115.1 Bacteroidales bacterium | reverse complement strand
ATGGGATGTTGCTGCCGGATCATTTATCGTAAAACAAGCAGGAGGCAAAGTTTCCGATTTTAAGGGTAAAAACAATTACATTTTCGGACAGGAAATTGTAGCTGCTAATAATGAAGTTTACGATGACTTCCTTGTTCTTGTAAAACAATATATGAACAAATAATTATACTAAACTGTGCAAAGAATTGGTGTAAATTTATTTAAAGCATTAAGTTGGCTTTTAAGCAGAGCTCCAAATTTTATTTTATATGGTATTGCCGATATCATTTTTATATTTCTTTATTATGTTGTGGGCTACAGGAAAAAAGTAGTTTATAAAAATTTAAAAAACTCCTTCCCCGAGAAATCAGAAAAAGAGATTAAAAAAATACAGAAAAAATTTTTTCACCACTTAAGCGATATTTTTGTGGAAAATATTGCTTTAATAAAGATGAAACCGGAGCGAATACGCAAAATGGTTGAGTTTGAAGATCATGAGTTAATCGTTGATTTATATAACAAAGGCAGAAGTATTGTGGGTATTACTGCCCATTATGGTAACTGGGAGATTTTTATTACGCTTCCTTTCTTTTCGCCACATTTAACACTATGCGTTTACAAACCGCTTAACAATAAATTTTTTGATAAGGAATTTTATAAAATGCGTGCCAAGTTAGGCGAAGTGCCAGTAACCATGAAAGACGCTTACCGAACAGTGCTTGAATATAACAATAACAACCAGTTAACCATTTTAGGCTTAATCGCCGATCAAAGGCCTCCGTTAAATAGCGGTAATTACTGGACAATGTTTTTAAATCAGGAAACACCAATATTTATGGGCCCTGAAAAAATTGCGAAGAAATTAAATGCTGCCGTAGTGTACACACATGTAGATAAAATTAAGCGCGGCAAATATTTATTAAAGCCCACGCTACTTTTCGAAGATACTACCAATTGCAAAGAAAATGAGATTTCTGAAACGCACTTAAGATTACTCGAAAATTATATTAAAGAGAAACCCGAATACTGGCTATGGTCGCATAAACGTTGGAAACACAAAAGAGATCCTGAAATGCCTATTCATTAAAACCCTTTTAAATGTTAAAAACAGCAGTTGTTATTCTAAACTGGAACGGTAAAAAGTATTTAGAGCAGTTTTTACCTGCATTAATAAAGTATACTAACTCTCCCGAAACCGAAATTATAATTGCTGATAATCATTCGAGTGATGATTCAATCAATTTTCTGAATCAAAACTATCCACATATCAGGCAAATTATTTTTGATAAGAATTATGGGTTTACAGGTGGTTACAATAAAGCATTAGAACAGATTGAAGCAGAATATTATGTTTTAATTAATTCGGATATTGAAGTAACCAAAAACTGGCTAAACCCGTTAATTGAGCTGATGGATTCAAACCACCAGATAGCTGCTTGCCAGCCAAAGATAAAAGCTTATCATAATAAAGAATATTTCGAATATGCCGGAGCATCAGGAGGCTTTATCGATAAATACGGCTACCCCTTTTGCCGCGGGCGTATGCTCGACACGATAGAAAAAGATAACGGACAATACAACGATATTTATGAGTGTTTTTGGGCAACCGGAGCTTGCATGGTTGTCCGTGCAAAATTATTCCAAAAATTTAGTGGTTTGGACAACGATTTCTTTGCACATATGGAAGAAATAGACCTATGCTGGAGATTTAAAAATGCCGGGTATAAAGTATTTGTTCAGCCTGATTCGGAAGTTTTTCATGTTGGAGGTGGTACATTGCCAAGTAATAGCCCCTTTAAACTTTACCTTAACTACAGGAACAATTTATTTCTGCTCTATAAAAACCTGCCAAAAAGAAAATTATTACCAATTTTAATTACGAGATTAATTTTAGATGGCCTTTCTGCAATAATTTTTCTTCTTAAATTTTCTTTCCCTGAATTTAATGCTGTTTTTAAAGCGCATATACATTTTTACAAGTCACTTAAAAATCTTAAGAAAAAACGGAAAAATTTACAACCCACAGTTTTAGTTAAAAATCACCCCGAAATATTTTCCGGAAGCATTGTTTGGAAATATTTTTTGCTTAAAAAAAGATCTTTTTCTCAACTAAAAAAGTTAAATAGATAGCATATTTTCAAGATTATTAAACTTTTCATGGTAATCATCCATCGATCGTTTAATCACCTCATGTGCTTCATCAATACCATAGGTATGTGTAATTTCGGTATTTGCTTTATTGCCGGGTAAATCTTTATAAGTAAGGAAATAATGTTTTAACCGATCGAGTATCAATTCCGGGCAATCGGTAATATCTTTATAATCGCCATAAACAGCATCGTTATTTAATACGGCAATGATTTTATCATCAGCCTCGTCACCGTCAATCATTCTAAAACCTCCTATGGGTCTTGCTCTGACCAAAATATCGCCGTGAGTAATTTCTTTCTCTGTTAAAATACAAATATCGATAGGATCTTTATCGCCTAATATTTTTTCATACCCGGTTTTTTCTGCACAGAATTCAGCCACACGTTCTCCGCTAAAAGTTTGGGGAATAAAGCCATACAAGGCAGGCACCACGTTCGAATATTTTTGGGGCCTATCTAATTTCAAATATCCACTTATCTTATCAACTTCGTATTTAACTGTATCTGTTGGTACCATTTCTATATAACAAGTCAATACTTCGGGCGCTTCTTTTCCAATTTCTACTCCATGCCATGGATGAGATTTATATCTTAATCCCATCAACTTCCCTACTATCGGGTCCATAATTTTGTTTCCCATACCATCTATATTTACAAATATTCAACAATTCTTTCCAATTGATTTCCTCTCGATCCTTTAATCAGTATGTTTGACTCTTTAATGGGGTTTTTGTTCAACCACTTTTGTAACAAATCAACATTTTTAAATTGCAAAATTTCAGCATTAACTTCTAATCCTGAAAAAATATCCCCTACCAATATAATTTTATTGTAATCCCTTTTATCAATGTATCGAATTATCTCATAGTGATCTTGAACTGCAAGGTCTCCTAACTCAAACATATCACCTAAAACTAAGCATTTATTCGGAAGGGTTAAACGCTCAAAATTATTAATGGCTGCTTTTACACTGGTAGGATTAGCATTATAGGCATCGAGAAATAATTGATTAAATGGGGTTTTCAGAAGTTGAGATCTGTTATTGGTAGGATTATACTTCTCAATAGCATCAATAATTAAAGGATCGCTAATGCTAAAATAATGTCCAATGGCAGCAGC
>JAWLEM010000291.1:0-3250 GCA_041686115.1 Bacteroidales bacterium | reverse complement strand
CTGAGTTACCTTCGAATGTAAAAAAGATTAAAATCCCACTAAAAAAAATAATTTGTTTATCTACATCGCATATTGCTTTTATAGATGTAATTGATGAAATTCATTCAATCACAGCCATATCCGGAGCAAAATATATAAACAATGCAACAGTTAAGGAGAAAATTGATGATCGGTCAATTGTTGATATTGGTTATGAAAACACGTTGAATTACGAACGCATTGTCGAGCTTAACCCTGACCTGGTGATAACCTATGGAGTGGGAAGTGAAGTTACCGGATACAATCAGAAGCTGAATGATATGGGAATCGAAACCATTATTATACCTGAATACCTGGAAAATCATCCGTTAGGAAAACTAGAATGGATAAAATTTATTGCTGCTTTTTATGATAAAGAAGAGATTGCACAAACCTATTTTGAAAAAGTTGAGAATGAATATAATCAGTTGATTGTTCAATTGCCGGAAGAAAAAGCAAAGCCAAAGGTATTATTTGGATTGCCCTGGAAAGATGTTTGGTATGTTCCGGGCGGAAAATCTTTTTTAGCCAAAATGGTAAACGATGCCGGTGGAAGTTATCTCTGGAAAGATAATCAGTCACGCGAAAGTATTTCGCTTAATATCGAAAATGTTTTTATTAAAGCTAATAATGCTGACATTTGGCTTAATACAGGCACTGTGCACCATAGAGAAGAAATATTAAAAATTGACGAACGATTTAAAGATTTTAGGCCTTATACAGCCAGTAAAATTTATAATAATAATCTACAAGAAAACGCTGCAGGGGGTAATAACTACTGGGAAAAGGGCGTTGTTGAACCCCATATAATTTTAAAAGATCTGATAAAAATTTTTCATCCCGGTTTATTCCCCAATCATTCGTTGGTTTATTACAGGTATATTGAATAGGAATATTGGATTTTCCAAAAATTTGCATTTCTTTTGATCATCAATTAAATTTTAAAAAATTGGATTTGAAAAACCGAAATACAATTGTTTGGATAGTATTAAGTTTATTACTAGTTATTTTATTTATTTCAGATATTTTTATTGGATCGGTTTATATTCCTGTAAAAGATGTTTTTAAGATTATATTTGGACAACCTACTGATCATCCCGAATATTTAACCATTATTTATCGTTTTCGATTTCCTAAGGCACTAACTGCTTTATTTGCCGGATTTGCCCTGTCGGTGAGTGGTTTGCAAATGCAAACGATATTTAAAAACCCACTTGCTGGCCCATATGTTTTGGGTATTAGCGCTGGTGCAAGCCTGGGTGTTGCCATTGTGGTTATGGGAATTTCATCATTTGCAGTAGTCAGCCAGTTGGGAGTTTTAGGGCATTGGGTAATTGTTATCGCAGCATGGATTGGCGCAGGTTCTATACTTTTTCTTATTTTAATGGTATCTCTAAGGGTTAAGGATATTATGACCATTTTAATCCTGGGAATTATGTTTGGTAGTGCCACAGCGGCAATTGTTAATATTTTGCAATATTTCAGTAACGAATCAATGCTTAAAGCATTTGTTGTATGGACCATGGGTAGCTTAGGCGGAGTGTCGGTTACACAATTAAAAGTACTGATTCCCGGAATTGTATTTGGCTTAATGATTTCGTTTTTGTCTATTAAAATTTTAAATGCAATGCTTGTTGGCGAAAATTATGCTAAAAGTATGGGTTTAAATGTGCGTTTATCACGATTTTTAATTTTTTTTAGCACCAGCCTTCTTGCAGGAAGTATTACAGCATTTTGCGGGCCTATAGGTTTTATAGGAATTGCTGTTCCACACATAGCGCGATTAGTTTTTAAAACTGCCAATCATAATGTTTTGTTACCAGGAACATTAATTATAGGTGGAATTGTATTACTTTTCAGTGATATCATTTCACAACTCCCCGGAAAAGAAAGTACTCTTCCTATTAACTCTATTACAGCATTGGTTGGAATTCCAATTGTAATATGGATCATAATCAGAAATAAGAAATTATCTAATTTAGGCTAACTGAATGATAAGTAAAGACCAAATATTAAAAATAGAAAACCTGGATATTGGTTATCAAAAATCAAAAAAAGATAGTCATATCCTTTTTCGAAACCTTAATATTTCTGCCCGGTCGGGAGAATTGATAGCCTTAATTGGTAAAAATGGCATAGGGAAAAGCACATTACTTAGAAATATTGCAGGATTACAAAATCCTATCAATGGGAAAATCCTGTTTTTCGATAAAGATTTGAAGAAATACAATCGAAATGAATTTGCCCGGATGGTAAGTTTTGTTTCAACAGAAATAATTAATGTAAGCAATTTAACTGTTTCAGACTTAGTTGCTCTGGGACGTTTCCCACACACCAATTGGTTTGGAAAACTAAAGCCAAATGATATTTTTCGCGCCGAAAAAGCGCTTGAAATGGTAGGGATGAATAGCTTTTCGCATAAAAATGTTAACGAAATAAGCGATGGTGAACGCCAGCGCGTTATGATTGCCCGAACACTTGCACAGGATACCAGGATTATTGTTTTGGATGAACCAACTGCTTTTCTTGATTTACCAAACAAATATGAAATTGTACACTTACTGAATCAGTTATCAAAAACAGAAAAAAAGACCATCATTTTTTCTACCCATGATTTAAATATTGCCATACAAGAAGCTGATAAAATTTGGTTAATGCTAGATAATAAGATCATTGAAGGCGCTCCTGAAGATCTTATTTTAAGTGAAACGCTGAACAAAATTTTTGAAAAATCGAATTTGAGTTTTGATAAAATTAAAGGCGACTTTAGAATGAAAAGGAAACATACCGAAAAAATTGGACTAAAAGGTGATGGTTTACTTTATACATGGACAAAGAAAGCCCTGGAAAGACTCAATTTTACTATAGAAAAAGATAATACTACAATCAGGCATATTGTTGTTGATAACACAAAAAGTAATTGTAACTGGCAATATATTAATGAAAATGATAAATTTGTTTTTAAATCAATTTATGAATTGTCGCTATTTTTAAAATTACAAACTAAACTTAACTAATTATGCAAGGATTAAAGAAAATCACATCGTACGTTTTAATTACTTTCATTTTATTGATAACCGTAATTTCTATCCTGGGTATTTGGGAGGTTATTTCTTTGGAAGATGTTATGCGTAAAATATTTACATCGTTGTTTGTTATTTTTGTTGCATCGGTAATTGTACTCTTTATTTTTTCAGTACTGATTAAAGATTCCGATAAAGACTAGAGTATA
>JAWLEM010000290.1:1902-3252 GCA_041686115.1 Bacteroidales bacterium | reverse complement strand
GTTACTAATTATTAATGATAAAAATGAGATTCTTGGTATTGTTTCGGAGCGGGATATTTTGTACAAATGCTATAATTCAGGAATCCCTTTAAAAGAGCGGAATATTAAAGATTTAATGACTCCCAGGGATAATCTTATCATTGGCAAATTTGATGATGATACTCAATATTTACGAAATGTAATGACCCAAAAGCGTATTCGTCACATTCCCATTATCGATGAATCGGATCAATTGGCAGGAATCATTTCTTCCGGCGATATTATTAAAAATGAGTTGGAAGTTACAGAAACCGAAGCACGCTTATTGCGCGAACACATCAAAAATCCTTTCGGGATTCATTTGTATGAGTAACAATGTGTTTTATATCTGGCATTGCTTAGCAAATTCTTATCTATTTTATATCTATATTAATCTGCAATAGTAGGATTAAATCAAGACCAAATATTACTTTTTTAATATTGTACGAAACATTTAATTTGATTAATTTGTTAGAGTAATAAATAAAATTAATTAAACAAATTTCGTATGGCTGATTTATCTACAAAATATATGGGGTTTAAATTACGAAACCCAATTATAGCGGCTAGTTCCGGATTAACTGATACTGCTGAAAAAGTAAAAAACTTAGAAGTAAACGGTGCCGGTGCTGTTGTGCTAAAATCGTTGTTTGAAGAACAAATTATGATGGAGATTAACTCCATAACTGCAGGGAATCTATATAATAATTATGCCGAAGCAGAAGATTATATTGCTTATTACACCCGAAAACACTCTTTGGATGATTATTTGAAATTTGTTGAAGAATCTAAAGAATTGGTTGATATCCCGGTAATTGCAAGTATTAATTGCTTTTCAGTCGGGCAATGGGTCGATTTTGCACAGCGTATTGAATCTGCCGGAGCGGATGCCCTGGAGTTAAATCTATTTTTTATGCCCGGCGACCAAAAGTTTAGTGGAGCTGAAATTGAAGATATTTATTTAGACATTATCCGTAGTGTTCGAAAAAATACCAATTTACCCATTGCAGTAAAATTGAGTACATATTTTACCGGGATGGCTGACAGTTTGATTAAAATATCTAAAGAAGAAATTTCAGGGATGGTATTGTTTAATCGCTTTTATAATCCTGATATTGATTTGGAAAATGAAGAAATTGTTTCGTCGCGTATTTTTAGTTTACCCGAAGAAATTAGCAATACACTGCGGTGGATAGGAATGGTTTCTGACAAAGTTCATTGCGACCTGTCCGCATCAACAGGAATTGTCGATGGCTATGACGCTATTAAAGCTTTATTGGTTGGAGCTCAGACAGTTCAGGTTGCGTCAACGCTTTATAAAAATACCGCAAA
>JAWLEM010000290.1:0-1802 GCA_041686115.1 Bacteroidales bacterium | reverse complement strand
TCCATATTCAGATTCTGGAAGCGTTAAAAAGTAATAATCGCCTTGATTTTTCCAAATCTCTTTTTGCTCAATGTCAGCATGGACCTGGCTTCCTGTATGATCAAACTTTTTTACATCAATTTTTTGGATTGATTTCTCGGAAAATACCGATTGAATAACTTCCTGTGCATTTTCAGAATCATCTAAATAATTAAAATACGGATTTTTGACACCATTAACAGCTACATCCATCTGTCCATTCAAATCACCTTCGATATTTAACTCAAAATTTCCTTTAACAGCTACTTTGGGTTCAACTTCGGTTATCCAGGTCGGCTTATCCAATAATTCTGCTCTTACGTTTAATAATACATCGTCTTTTAATCTAAACAGCAGATTATTTGCTTGTTTTGAATCAGCTGTGATAATGAATTCCTCGTTATTGGTTTTTACCCAATTACAAAAATGCCCTGTTCCGTTTATTACACCAGGCACATCATTATAATAATCTGCAGGAATGGCATAAACCATTTGGCTATTAATGCCCGAATGTTGCAGCATCTTATTTAGCAGCATATTTCTTTCGATATCTGTTGCTCCGTTCGACTTCCATACGTCTTTTAATGGCCTGGCCGAATATGCAGTATATTCAATCGGAATATCAAAATGATTCATTTCATCGCCAATCATTTTTTGTAATTCTCTGATGATATGGATTTCCTTTTTCTTTCCCGTGATTCTTTTAGTAACAAACTGTTTCATCTCATCACTTAAGGTGAGATCATTGTTAGATATTTGTTGCAAAGCCTCGGCCATGTTGACATTGCTGAAAATAAGCCTTGCCAGGTGGCGTTGGCCGTGTGGTTGATTTGGCTCATTTACATGGTGTTCCAAATCCTTAAATGTCCATGTATATTGTGTGTAGCCATCTTTTTGGGTTGATTTAACCTTGGCATCAATATTTAGCAGCTTATAATTTAATGCTGTTCCTTCGGGAACTTTAACTACAATTTCCAGGTTTTCAACCGGAACATCTTCTTGTAATACAATATTTTCGTTTAAAAACGGAAGATAGCCCGCCTTGGAATGCAGTTCATAATCAAAATCGACAGTACAACCCAACTCAAGCCCGGTATGAGTTACAACCATTTCGCGCAGATGGTTAAAGGCAGGAGCTCCTGCAGCAAATCGCGGCAATACTTTGTTAAAAGCATTTGCAGGGGCTTCAACTACTTTCCCGTCGGCCATAGTGGTTTCTACCTGGTTAAATTTTAATGTTTGTTGTTGAGGGTTGTATATAATAAATGACTCGCCATACAAACGGTTAAACGAAAAATGAGTTATATATTTTAGTTTATGTTCGTACTGATATATCATTGAACCATCTGGCTTTAATTCATAAACTTTTTTTATGGATTTAAATACAGCATCATTTTGTTTTTCTGTTGTACTTTTTTGGCACGAACCAATTAGTAAAACAATGGCTATTAAATTGATAATATTTTTGATTTTCATAATTTTCATATTTTTTTAGATTATCGTGATAAAATAACTTTTTCGTCTGCAAATTTTTGCTGTGCTTCAACAACCGATTTATAGTTGTGCCATTCATCAGCTTCAAATACACGCTTTTTAATTTTGATTATTTCCGATAATTTTAATTGATTGTCTTCCAAAGTATATTTACCGTTAAATGCAGCTGCGGGGCCATCAATATCCTGGCGGTCAGTGATGTATTCAGCTTCTTTAAATGCAGGGAGTGTAATTACTTCAGTTAATTCAACTAATCGGCTGCATCGGTCGCGGAATGGGTATTCTTTTTC
>JAWLEM010000289.1:0-3259 GCA_041686115.1 Bacteroidales bacterium | reverse complement strand
ACTTTTGCCCCATTTTCGCGTGCTTTTTTAATGAAAAATTCGCTGTTTGTGCCATCACGCATTTCTGACGGGTTCCAGCCCCACATAATGATATATTTACTGTTTACCCAATCCTGTCGTTGATTACCTGTTACAGATGTTCCGTAAACATATGGTGTAGCCTTTGAAATGCAGGCCCAGCTATAGCTATTGTAATAACCCAATGAACCTCCAATCAGGTTCATAAGCCTGGCCGCTGTCTGACGGCCGTTGATTTGATTGTAACTTCCTGTTCCGTAAGGTACTAAAATAGCAGAGTTTCCATATTTTTCTCTTACTCTTTTTATTTCTCCGGCTAACAGATCAAGAGCCTCATTCCATGATATGGGTTCGAATTTACCTTCGCCACGTTTCCCGGTTCTTTTCATGGGGTATTTTAATCTGTCAGGGTGATACTGTCGCCTCCGGTATGCCCTGCCTCTTATGCAAGCTCTCAGTTGGGGATCTGCAAGGGTATCATTTGGCCTGTCATCAGTTTCTATGCGTATAACAACTCCATCCTTAATATGTAATTTGAGCAGGCAGCGGCCTCCGCAATTATGCCCGGGACAACCGGCTCGAACGATTGTTATATCTCCCTTTTGTTCAATTAACTCAACAGGAAAATTACTGTCTTTACCTATACAACTAAGCAGGCCACCAGATAGAATTACTCCTCCGCCTAAAAGAGAACATAGGTTGATAAATTCCCTTCGGTTTATCGGATTGGGCTGTTGTTTTTTTTGGATATTACTCTTTTTTTTATCAGGCATTAAGCATAAAATTTAATTGCTTAAAAATAAATAAAAAATTCACCAGTAAAAAAATGTCTTTAAACAGTTTTTTGATTGATGAGATTTATGACAATCGATTATTTTATTTTTCCCGATTGACTTAATAGGGTCCAACCATCCAACCAGTCGTCTCCTTCCGGATCAATTGCTCCCTTGTAGTTTACAGGATCAAACCATTCGTTGGGATATTCTGCTAAATTATCTGTCACATTGCCTTTGGGTTCAAGGTCGTAATCTGTTTCGGTAATTATGATTTGTGGGTCGGTAATAATATTTCCGCCATCAGTAAAGTAATTTTGCAAAAGGGTTTGTTCTTCTGTTAAATCTTCGGAAGTTTTTGTAAAAACGGAGATAATAGTTTCCGGATTGTTATTTTCGATATTATAAAAAATGTTGTTCTCTATTTTTAAATTTTCTTTAGTAAACTGATAATAGCTGTCATTAAATCCTGAAACATATTCAACAAAAACGCCTTGCATCTGATTAATGAAAATTGAGTTGTAATATTTTCCTCCGGCATTATCTGCAAAAGTCATTAGTTCTGCTGAGTTAAGTTGCCCGTTACCAATATAAGTAGCATTGTAAATTTCCGGAATAGAGAGTGGCTCGCCCCAAATTGGATCTATACCTCCATCATGTTCTGCTAAATGATCGCCCAGCGAGGGTGCCTGAATAGCTAAATAAAATTGCCCTTTTCCACGATATCCCTCATCGAAATCGAAAGCATCATCGCCGCAAAAGGCAGATACCAGGTATTTACAATTTACTGTACCGCCAAAAAATTCAAAACCATCATCCTCATTGGAAATTACTTCTACATATTCAATCGTGGTTCCTGAACCAACTCCGCCAAGAGTAAGTCCGTTAATTTCGTTTCCATCACCAATATTTGTTCCTCCATGCATTATAGATACATATTTTAAGATTCCTGAATTATCATCATTTTCATTTCCTCCATAAACACCTCTTGGTTCAGAAATGGGAATTCCCTCGATTTTTGATTCGTTAAATTCGTTATTTAACTGAGCATTTCCCAAAATGATTATTCCACCCCATAATCCTCTTGCTTCTAAAGGAATGGAACCTTCGAGATCATCATCTTCTACCGTAAAAATAATGGGATCTTCTTTTGTACCCTGAGCTATAATTTTTGCGCCCCTCGAAATAATTAATGCCGAAGCATCTTTGCCTTGTCCTGTTTTTGCCCGAATTACAGTTCCGGGCTCAATGGTTAACGTTTGCCCCGGATTCACAAAAACAAAACCATCTAACACATAATCTTTGTCATTTGTCCATGTTATTGTACCTGTTCCGCTTCCATCATCGGTTATTGAAGTTTCATTATCAATAATAATTTCACTTTTACGACATCCACTAATGATTAATAAAATTATAATTACCGGCAAAAATATTTTTTGTGTCTTCATTTTAAATCCTTAAAATTTGTATTCTAAATTAAGATAGAAATGTGATTCATTATCCAGGTTTTTAGGATATGGATACCAATCCTGGTAATTGGCAGCAATTTTAATATTTTTTATCGGGCTATACTGAACACCTGTAATAATGGCACTTCCGTCTCTGTTAATGTTCCAACCGTAAGGATCACCCTCCAATGTGTTTGACCATAGTTTATCAAATCGTCCGAATATTTCGAATTTATCAGTCATATTAACTGATACATATCCCGAAAATCCATTCTGATTACGATTTTTTCTAAATGATGAATTGAACTGATAATTATATTCTATGCCTGCTTTTACTAAATCTTTATATTTATAACCTAAAAATGATACGTAGGTGGTTTGAATTTCAGCATGCTCAATATAATCCACATAAAATCTTGCCGTTATGCTTTTAATTGGTGTTATGGTGATTCCTAATGCGGTTTTGTATGTGTTGTCGTTTTGTAGCTGATTGTATCCTTCGCCATTCATGATTGTAATATCGGCAGCAATAAAATCGTTAAAAACATAAGATGCTGAAGCACCTAAATCGGCGCTACTACCGAATTTATGTTCATCCTGGAATGATTTATAAATATAACGATGTCCCCAGAATTTTTCCTGAATTTTAAACTGGCATAAATCAATAAGCCCAAAATGAAGTGTGAAATTTTGCTTATGATAGACTAATTCAGCGTTTTTAAAATATGCGTATCGTTTAAGAATATCGTAGGGCGATTCTTGTTCGGGACTACCTATATCAAGTTTTATATTTACAGAATAATTTTCGGTGAGATTATAATTGTAACCGAGGTAAGCTCTTTGAACCTCAAAAGCGGATTCGTTTCTGTTTGCATCCAACTGGTAATGGAAGTTACTAAAAATTGTTCCGTAAAAATAGCCTGAGGGTGTGAAATTGATTTCGTCTTGTGAAAAAATCTGATTGGGAAAAAACATCATAAGGGCAACAAGAGCTAAAACAATTGTCCAATTATTTTTCAT
>JAWLEM010000288.1:0-3262 GCA_041686115.1 Bacteroidales bacterium | reverse complement strand
TATTACCCTGGTGAGGCAACTTTACGTTTAGCCGATTATGTTGTTATTAATAAAATGGATTCGGCTAATGCTGATGCTATCCAGATTGTGCGTAATAACATTGCTAAGGTTAATCCTAATGCTGTTGTTGTTGATGGAGCATCTCCACTTACAATTGATAAACCTGAATTGGTTAGAGGTAAAAAAGTATTGGTTGTTGAAGATGGTCCAACATTAACTCATGGTGAAATGAAAATTGGTGCAGGTACTGTTGCTGCTAATAAATGTGGCGCTGCAGAATTGGTTGATCCAAGAGAATATGCTGTTGGGCGATTAGCTGATACCTTTAGAATTTATCCAAATATTGGTACACTATTACCTGCGATGGGGTATGGCGATCAGCAAATTAAGGATTTGGAAGCTACAATAGATAAAACACCATGTGATGCTGTTGTTATCGCAACGCCTATTGATCTGAACAGAATTGTAAAAATTAATAAACCTACTGTAAAAGTTGGATACGAGTTACAAGAAATTGGACAACCCGATTTAGGACAGGCAGTTAGTGAATTTATTAAGAAAAACAATTTAAAATAAGTTTTCTGAAAATATAAAATGAACTGCCTCTTTTAGGGGCAGTTTTTTTTTGGTATGATTTTCGTCTGAATGAAATGATATGATTGTTAAATATTTTAATAAATCATGTATTTTTGTAAATTAGTCTATTCAATTCTTTAGGATTTTATTTAATTACTTATGATGAAAAAGTGTATTTTAATATTAGGCTTTCTATTGTTCGGTATTGGGTTAAATGCTCAGGTAATTTTACCGGATGAACCGGACACTGTTAAAACAAACCAACAAGAGATTGAAAATTCTAAGCATCAGGTTGATAAAGATACAACTAGTATAACCGATATTGTTTATTTACACGATGGAACAAAGATGCATGTAGATGTAAAAAAGATTTATTTAAATGATCTTTATTATTCTTTATCCGGCGAAACCAAGGTCAAGCAAATGGATCAGCGGCTGGTACATAAAATTGAATATAAATCAGGTAAATCAGAAGTATTAAACGAAGAACCTCAGTCCGTTAGGAGTGTTAGTGACTATAGGAAAGTAAAGGTAACCTACGATCCGGATGATGTAGACGGAATGGTTGAAGTTGCAAAACTGGAAGCCAGAGCAGAAGGAAGTGAAAGGGGTTATTCAACTGCAAAAACTTTAGAAAGAACTGCAACAATTGTTTTAAGAAGAAAAGCTGCTCTTGTAAATGCAGAAATTGTATTAATTACTGATAAAAAAGTGCATGTTGCTTTTGGCGAGATTCCCTTTACCATTTTATATGGCACTGCTTACAATTATCGGTAAGTATTATTGGTTTCGCCTGTTACTTCATCCATCTTCTCTATAATTTGATGGTATAATAATTTGAGCTCCATCAAATCTTTACTTTTAAACCAGGTTTTGAAGTTATACCTGAACATCGCAAAAAGCTTTTTTGCTTCGATAAAATAATGAAAAGCAAATAATCCGGCAAATGGGATCGTAAGTAATATTATTAAGATCATCCACCATGGAGTAAAAACAAGTATCCCCACAACAGCCAGAATAATATAATAAACCGGAAAAACAATGAGCGCTATTACATTTCGAAAAGAACTAATAAACTGGGGATCTTTAACCTTTTTTGTTGCCCATACCGGAATTTTATAAGGCAGGTAATTTAGAATTGCTCCAACTAAAAATAATGGGAAAAGAACAGTGGCTAATAATGATTGTGCAATTAGACACGGCACTTTAAATTTACCTTTTTGTATGACCCAATGCCTGAATTTTAGCTTTTTTAAGAGATCAGCATATTTTAGTGTTTTTTTGTTTAGAATTTCGGCTTCTTCCTTATTGTTTTCCACAAACCGATCTAATTGTGCAATGATACTTTTCTGTGCATAAAAATTGTTGGGCTGTTTACTGGTTTTAAATCCCAATTTTTTAATCATTTGCGGCAGATACAGATACCTGAGTTGATTAAACATCTCATAAAATTCATTGCTTTCAATATGGATCATGTATTTTTTAAGTTCTTCTGCAACTCTTTCTCGTAGCAAGTTTAACCCACGTGGCGGATTTTTTTTGTACTCTTCGTAATAATCTGATACATGAATTGGTTCTCCATAGTTTACAAAAAGGCGGCTTCGGAAATTGATATAATTGGTCCAGTCTAATCCTACCGGAATAATCTTTATATTTAACTTAAAGTCATTGGCCTCTTCAGCTTCGAATGCAATTCTGGAAATACCCTTTTTTAATGTTCGTAATTTTCTTAGCCCGGCATGGCTACCCTCAGGAAGAATTACAAGCCCGTTTTTATTTTTTAATACATCAACAGTTTTTTGAAAAACAGCCTCATTGTTTTTGAGGCTTTCTTTGCCATCTCTTATTCGGTATATAGGAAGGATTTTGAGAAAAGTTAATATTTTCTCAATGGGTTTCTTTTTAAAAATATCTGCTCTGGCTAAAAATACAGGCTGGGTGTCTACAGTTGCTAGAATTGCAAGTGCATCCATTAATGCATTTTGATGGTTTGGAGTATAAATAATAATGTCGTTTTTGGGTACTTTATGGTAATTATGTACCGTTGTTCTAAAATAAATTTTTGTTACAAAATCGACATAAGGTTTTAATGTATTATACCAAAAATTTTTCTTCTCAATTGTTTCTCTGCTAATAGCCATAGGCGTAATATACTTTACGATTCGTTAATTTTTTTTCTTGACCAGAGCGTAGCAATACCCATTCCGGCAATGATATGCCAAATACCCCACCAGGCAGCGATAAATGCCATACCTCCTAGCTCCAGATCAGGAGGAAATAGTTTTGGATTAAAGATTAAAACCAATCCTAAACCAGAATTCTGGATCCCTGTTTCTATAGAAATAGATCTTCTGTCTCTTCTTGGAATTTTAAAAATTGTGCTAAATGTAAATCCTGTTAGCAATGCCAGGGCGTTGTGAATAAACACAATTAATGCTATTAAATGAATATACTTAATAAAATAGCTAAAGTTATTTGATAATGCAGCTACAACGTACCCGCCAAATATTAATATGGATAATATTTTTATGGGCTTTTTTATCTTTAATGTTAAGGATGGGAATTTTTTTGCAAATAACATACCAACAATTAATGGTAAACCCAATATGATAAATACAGTTTGAAACATCTGAAAAGGATCAATTTCAATAGGACGCAAAAGAGGGTGCGACTTGGCATATAACCC
>JAWLEM010000287.1:0-3269 GCA_041686115.1 Bacteroidales bacterium | reverse complement strand
GACCAACCTTTATATCCATCGCCAATTTTAAACTGTATATTTTGATACTTCAAATCTTTGAGTAATTGCTTTGCTCTGCTACCTAATGATTCAATAATTTCTATGGTATAAACTTCTTTTACAATTTCGGCCAAAATAGCAGCCTGGTAACCCGACCCTGTCCCAATCTCCAAAACTTTCATATCTTCTGTTAAATCAAGTGTTTCGGTCATCAGAGCAACAATATAAGGTTGTGAAATAGTCTGTCCTTCGCCAATGGGTACCGGGCGGTCTTCATAAGCCATTCGCTCATAGGTTTGTGGTACAAATAAATGGCGGGGTACATTCAACATGGCCTGAATCACTTTTTGGTCTTTAATCCCACGTGCGACTACTTGTTCGCGGACCATGCGTTGTCGAACTTTCTCGTATTTATCGGAAAAATTAACGACCGAAACAGCCGAAACCGATATCATATAAAATACTGCTAAAAAAATATGAACTATAATATGATTTTTTCTTTGTTTCATTCTTTTTGGATAGGTTTTGAATATTAAAAATAAGCAATTTCGTATAATTCTAATCGAAAAACCTTAATTATATAACAAATTTAATCCAAACAAGTTGACTTTCAATGATTAATTTCTATGATTTAAGTAAATCCCTGAACAAGCAAGTCTAATGTGAGGTGCTAAATAAAAATAGTTTGCAAATATTCAATTAATGACTTGTAGAAGCTCATAACTTGACTATCAAACTGTCATTAATAGGTAAAGAAAATTAAAAGATTATTCCTCTTATATTCAGTAAAACGCAAATTTCCGGACTTTGTAGGACAAAAATATATTTCATTTTAATCCCACAATTTATGTGGATATTCGCCAATTTTGGTTAACTCCTTAATTTTATCAATTACTATGGGTTTATCTTCTTTATATGTTACTCCAAACCATTGGCTGTTTGCTTCCAGTACCTTTACTGTAGCGTTCTTTTTGTCCATTTGATGACTTACGATACTTGGAATATAATACTCTGCTTTTAGGTTGTTGTAATTGTTTTGAATAAATTTTTTAAATTCCGATTCCAGTTCTGGGAAAACATCGGGAGTAAATCCCCAGAAATTCATAGAAACATATTCATTACCCTCAAGTACCAAATCAACTCCATCATTATCAGCGACGATTTTTCCATCTTTCCATCCAATTTTAGTTCTTTCAGTAATGTCTATCAATTCATTATGCTCATTTACTTCACAAACTCCGCGCGAAACGGTTCCATTTTCCGAAAGTGTATTTTTCAACAGATATCCTGCCATGCAATATTTGCCGCTAATATCATTTCCCTGTTTTTGAATATAATCTGCAACCACTTTAAAAGCACCTTTGCCGTAAAAATCGTCGGCATTGATAACGACAAATGGCTCGTTAATAACGTTTTTAGCCATTAATACTGCATGTCCTGTTCCCCAGGGCTTTACCCTGTCTTTTGGCACCTGAATGCCATCTGGTACATTTTCTAATTCCTGAAAAACATATTCGACCTTTATTTTATTGCGGTATTTATCAAATAGCAGTTCATTCATCTCCTTTTCAATATCTCTGCGGATAATAAAGACAACTTTATTAAACCCGGCTTCGATTGCATCATAAACCGAATAATCAATAATTGTTTCTCCATTAGGCCCCACCTCGTCAACTTGTTTTAATCCGCCATACCGGCTTCCCATTCCTGCTGCTAATACTAAAAGTGTTAAATCCATTTTTATTGTGTTTTTAATTTACTCCAGGTTTTTAGAAGGGCAAAGATAGATAAAATAGATACAGAAGTTAAAATTATGGCATAAAGAAATTCGCCATAAATCCAGTATCCCGTTGCAAAAAGTGCCGAATATATTGCAAATGCACCTAATACCATACAAAGAATTCCTACCGGTACATCCCATGCTTTATCAGGGTCACTCTCTAAAATGACATTATTGTCTTTTGCACGCTGAATAACTTTTTTCCATCCGGGCCCACCGGGTTTAACCAATTTATAAAATTTGATCAATGTTTCATCATCAGTGGGTTTGGTTAGTAGTGCAACAGTTAACCATGCCACTGTTGTAACAAAAACGCCTATTAACATTTGTACAGGGCCAGAAAGAACAGTGAATCCCAAATTTGGGTAAACGAATTGTAAAAATAATGCGACTACAAAAGAAACCATCATGGCTGTTATTTCCGTTATGGCATTAATTCTCCACCAAAACCACCGGAGAATGAAAATTAAGCCGGTACCTGCTCCAATTTGCAGTATGATATGAAAAGCCTGTAAAGCATTCGTTAACAGAAGAGTAAATAAACCAGCCAAAATCATTAAAAGTACAGTAGATATTCTGCCGGCTCTTACAAGCTGTTTTTCAGATGCTTTAGTATTAACGAATCGTTTATAAAAATCGTTTACCAGGTATGAAGCACCCCAGTTCAATTGAGTTGATACGGTTGACATATAAGCGGCAATTAACGACGCAACAACTAAACCAAGCAAGCCTTTCGGAAGCATTGAAAGCATGGCCGGATATGCCAAATCATGTTTTACAAATTGTGGGTCGATATTGGGAAAAGTTTGTTGTAAACTAAGTAAATCAGGAAAAATAATAACTGAACCCAAAGCAACAATAATCCAGGGCCATGGCCGTAAAGCGTAATGAGCTACATTAAAAAACAGAGTAGCTTTTATTGCTCCTTTTTCGTCTCGGGCCGAAAGCATCCGCTGTGCAATATAGCCGCCACCACCGGGTTCTGCTCCAGGATACCAAACACTCCACCATTGTACTGCAAGCGGTAATATGAGTAGTGTAATTAAGAGCTCTGTATCTGAAAAATCAGGCAAAAATCTTAATTTTGGAACAACTTCAGGATGTGATACTAATCCTTCCATCCCTCCCACTTCGGGCATTTTTAATACTATAATTGCTGCGCCAATTGCCCCGGCCATTGACATAATAAACTGGAAAAAATCAGTTAAAAGAATACCTCGCAAGCCTCCTAATGCACTATAAATTACTGTTATGATTGACGCAATTAAAATGGTTTTTACTGGTGTCCAATGCAGCATCACTGCGCTAATTTTTATTAATGCCAGTGATACTGTAGCAATGATAAAAATATTGAATAATGCCCCTAAATAAATGGCTCTAAATCCTCTCAGAAATGCAGCAACTTTTCCACTGTACCTTATTTCGTAAAACTCTAAATCGGTCATTACACCTGACCGACGCCATAATTTAGCATAAATAAAAACAGTTA
>JAWLEM010000286.1:0-3284 GCA_041686115.1 Bacteroidales bacterium | reverse complement strand
TGATTGAGTTAAGTTTATATCTAATGTTTCATCAACAAAAGCAACGTTTTGCATAGATTAATTTTCTTATTCCCAGTTACCTGCATTATTGTTTGGCTGATTAATATCACCAACTTTTACTCCCGGGAAATTATTGCCATTTATCATTCTTTCGTTCAGGTTAATGATTAATTGATTATCTAAACCATCTAATAATACATCATTATGAACTTTGGCTTCAAAAACATTAACTTTTGTTTTGGAAACGGTAACTTTAGATGTAGCCATTTCAATACTGTCATTTTTTGAAAAAGGAACTTTCCATAAATTTTTTGCCGAAAAGTTATCGCTAAATAATGTATCTTTAATTGCAATTCTGATGGTATCCCTTTTAATTAATCCTTCCTGTACGGCAATTGCTTCTGTCCATCCTTGTTCTAAAAGCTCATCAGATAAACTACCTTCGGCTTTTACAACCTTCATCGAATCGTTTTCGATAAAGTTGATTAACGTATCAAAACTACCTGTAAAATTGCCGTATTCGTCTTTGAAAGCAAGTTGGGCAGTACGAATATCTTTCATCTTTTGAACGGTTGCCTCATATCTTTTATCTTTTTCCTTGTTAAAACGAATAGGGGTCTGAATACTTTCCCAAATTAAGTATGCTAAAACTACAATAGCAATTGCTAATAAGATTTGAATTACTTTTTTCATTTTGATCGGTTTTTATTTTATATGTTTGTCTGCAAATTTAAAAGAAAAAATTAAATATTAAATCTTAAATTCAGATAATTTAACGTAAAATGTTAAAGGATCATATTAAAAATAAAATATTCGATGAGTTAATATTAAACCCAACGAAAGGGCAGGCTGTTTTAATTGATAAACTGGCTGCTTTTATTTTATCCGATGATCCGAATGCCATATTTTTAGTCAAAGGGTATGCAGGTACAGGGAAAACAACTATAATTAGCGCATTGGTTAAGGCTTTTCGTGATTTTAAAATTAAATCTGTGTTACTTGCACCCACAGGCAGAGCTGCTAAAGTTTTATCCTCTTATGCCAATAAAAGTGCTAATACCATTCATAAAAAAATATATCGACAAAAATCTTCGAAAGATGGATTTGGCGTATTCGTTTTAGATACTAACCTGCATTCACAAACATTTTTTATTGTTGATGAAGCCTCAATGATTTCAAATACTTTTACCGATGTATCAATTTTTGGCTCGGGGAGGTTGCTCGATGATTTAATCCACTATGTGTATAATCAGAAAAACTGTAAACTGATACTTATTGGTGATACGGCTCAATTACCGCCCGTTGGAATTGATATTAGCCCTGCTTTGGATAAAAAGCAGTTAGCTTCTTTTCATTTAAATGTTATCGAGTATCAATTATCCGAGGTTGTTCGTCAGGTAGAAGATTCAGGAGTGCTTTTAAATGCTACCAAAATCCGTAATTTAATTCTAAAAGAAAATTATCAATTTCCAAAGTTTGAATTAAGTCATATGGACGATATTCAGCCGGTTACAGGAAATGAACTGATTGAGATAATCACTGATTCGTACGATAAATATGGAGTTGAAGATTCCATTATTATTACCCGATCGAATAAAAGAGCAAACCAGTACAATAAAGGGATTAGAAATCAGATTTTATGGTATGAAGAAGAAATTGCTGTAGGGGATTTAATCATGGTGGTAAAAAATAATTATTATTGGCTGGAAGATAATGATAAAGTTGACTTTATTGCTAATGGCGATATTGGCAAAATTGTTCAGATTAAGAAATATGATGAACGCTATGGTTTTCGTTTTGCTGATATTGTCTTACAGTTAATGGATTATGATAACCTGGAAATCGAATGCAAAATTATCCTTGACACGCTGGATATTAATTCGGCATCATTGTCCTCAGAAGACAATAAAAAGTTATTCTACAGTGTTTTAGAAGATTATCAACATCTAAAAACTAAAAAACAGCAATATAAATCGGTAAAAGAAGACGATTTTTTTAATGCGTTGCAAGTTAAGTTTTCGTATGCCATTACTTGTCATAAAGCACAGGGGGGTCAATGGAAAAGTGTTTTTATTGATCATGGCTATTTGCAGGCTGAGATGCTAAATAAAGAGTATTTAAGGTGGCTTTACACTGCTTTTACCCGTCCGGTAGAAAAATTATACCTGGTTAATTTTCATAAACAATTTTTTTATGATGAGGATTTATAATCCTTTGTTTATGGTAGCCTTTTCCGGGCATGAGTCTGATTCTATTTGGATCGTAATGTGATCAATTCCAAAATCTTTGTGTAAAATATTTTCTAAATCAACCCTAACCAGGTCTGCTTCTTCAATTTTTAAGTTATTTTTTAATTCTGCGTGACATTGGAAATGAATAATATTATCACTTAATCTCCACGAATGGATGTGATGTACATTTTTTATTTCCGGATGACTTTCCAGGTGTTTTTTTATTTTAGGAATATCTATATTCCCGGGACTTGCCTGCATCAGGATTTCTATTGTTTCTTTAATGATTCCCCAGGTTCCGCGAATAATGAAAAGACCAATGATTACGGTTAGCAAAGGATCTATCCAGGTGATGTTATAAAAATAGATTAAAACAGAACCAACTATTACACCCACCGATGAAAATGTATCCCCTAAAAGATGAAGGTAAGCCGCTTTCACATTTAAACTATGCGATGAATCTTTGTGTAATAAAAAGACCGAAATTAAATTACCGGCCAGGCCAATCGTAGCCACAATAAACATTAGTTTGCTGCCAATAGGTTCGGGATTAAGAAAACGCTTGTATGCTTCGTAAAACAGGTATAAAGAAATTGCAATTAAAACTACCGCATTAAAAAGGGCAGCAAGAATCTCTATTCTTTTATATCCAAACGTTTTCTTTTCATTTGATTTTTTATTGCCTGCCAACATGGCAATATAGCTAATAGCTAAGGCCAGCGTATCGCTTAAATTATGGACTGCATCGGAGATTAAAGCCAGGCTGTTGGATAAAACACCTCCAATAAACTCGGCAAGGGTAATGCCGGCATTTAATACAATGCTTATAAAAAGATTTCTTTTATTTGGCTTTTTAGAATGATTTCCTTGCGACATACGTTATAAACACATTAGCTATTTAAAAGTTTACGTTATTTATCTGATTTTGATTTAAACCCGAAACCCGAAATTTGAAATGCCGAAATGATCAAAATTTTCAATTTTGTAATCATTTCGAGCATCCACGAAAAACAAGCAAATTAAAAATTTGTGTTTTTCGGGACTTGAAATCTG
>JAWLEM010000285.1:0-3297 GCA_041686115.1 Bacteroidales bacterium | reverse complement strand
GCCTGGCATTTTTTATCTTCGATATTTAGTAATTTAATCCAAAAGCCCACAGTGGTATTACATTAAGATACCCAAATTCAATATCGTCTTTTACTAAAAATGATTTACCATCTTTCTCAATTTGGGCTTGTTGCTTATTTTTTCCTCCAACTTCAAACGTATAATTATCAATAATAAAATCAGCTTTTTCAGAGGATATTACTTCATTTTTTAGTCGCATTTGATTGAAAAAGAAAGTTTCACGGATATTTCCAATATTTGATTTATCTCCAACCAAATTATAAATTATATTGGTATTATCCAGATAAACTTTTTCCACCTTTCCTAACCCGCGAATACCAATTGTTTCATTTCGTAACTGACCAATAAGTCCAGCCTTTTCCATATATAAGAAGTAATCGTCTAAGGAGTTTCTGCTCACTCCAATTATTCCTGAAATTTTTGAAAAATTTGGCTTAAAAGGAACACTTTCCGCTATAATCGAAAGTAATCGCTTCAATTTACGGCTCGTACCTACATTGAGGTTGGCATATTGCGGAATATCTGTCTCCAATGTTTGTACAATGATTTGCCCTAGACGTAAATCCAGTTCATTTTCAAGTCCAAAAGGATAGTAACCGCGTTTTAAATAGTCATTAAACAATGGTAGTGGATGTGTAATATCTGTTAGTTTCACTTCGTTTTTGACTATCTGTTCCAGTGAATAAACTTCAGTTTCGTAATTATGAAATAGTTTTAAATATTCCCGAAATGAGAGTCCTTGTAATTTGTAGATTACTGCACGGCGGCTTAAATCTGCTGAACCTTTTAGTATGTCAAGTACAGAAGAACCAGTGAAAACAATTTTTAAAGCAGGAAATGAATCGTAAATATTTTTTAATTCTTGCGACCAATCGGTGTATTTATGAATTTCATCAATGAATAGATACTCTCCTGCATTTTTGTAAAAATTATCAGCTAAATCAAAAAGTCTGTTTTCACCAAAATACATATCGTCAGCCGAAACGTATAAGGCTTTTTTACTGTCTAAATTTTCCTTGATGTATTGCAAAACCATAGTCGTTTTACCTACACCACGTGCTCCAATAATCCCAGTCATTCGACTATCCCACGAGACTTTATCGTATAAGTATCGCTTAAAGTCTGTTGTGGTATTTTGTAAAAGCGTTTCAAATTTCTGATAAAGTGTTCTCATTGCTTTGATAATTTTTTACAAAGATACAAAATGCACAACATAATTAACAATAATTGCGAAATACTTTCATCGTGTTGTGCAAACTGTCGTTTTATGCTTGGCGCCAACTACCATATATATTGAATATAAAAAGATATATTTTAGTTATTGCAGGGTAAAGATATTGGTACTATTTTGATTTTGACCTTAATTTATCCACAGGAATCTCGCCGGAGTCAATCATTTTCTTGGTATGATTATACCCAACTTCAATAATCTGTTCCGCTTTGTCAAAATCCCAGTAGGAGAATTTTCGCATTTCGGGTGGTTCAATCATGTAATCGCAAAGCTTTTTTGATGGAATTACATTGTATTCAATACCAAGGGTAAAGGCCCTTTCGGCAATCTGACGGATACCCTTAAAGCTATCAATTTCTCCTATATAGTTAACGTGGGAGCCAATTAGCGTTTTACATTTATCTCGTATGGCGTTTGCAGGAAGGTTGTTGTAAAGTCCGCCATCAACATAGGTTATTCCGTTTATAATTTGAGGGGTAAAAATTACGGGTACAGCACCTGAGGCCAGCACGTAATCGAATAGGGGACCGCTGCTGATAATTTCACTTTTCCCCTCATTAATGTTAGAAACAGCAAGGTAAAAGGGTTTTTTTAGGGCTGAAAAATCGTTCTCTTTAATTTCTGTTTCCATGATTCTTCGGAGCCTACCCATATCGAAAAGCCCATTCTTACCCCACGATAATCTTATCATCTTAATGGCACGCCGACGAGTGACAATCTTTTTTATTTCATCTGGAGTAAAACCCGCGGCGTAAAGTACGCCAACCATTGCCCCCATGCTGGTTCCCGATATTATTTCTGGTTCAACATTAATTTCAGATAGCGCTTTTAGCACACCAATATGGGCAAAGCCTCGTGCGCTTCCGCCACTTAATGTAATTCCAATGCCAGAGGTTTTGGGTGGATTTTTAGAGGGAGAGCCATCATCTTTTCTGAAAATTTTGCTAAAAAAGTTCATAGTAAATACTGATTTTAAAGGACTTTATTTTTGTCCCTTAAAATTAGTAAAAACTATTAAAGTGTAATGGGAAAGGTTAAAAAATAATGCGTTGCGCATTAAGGATATTACCAGATAAAAAATAACAAACCGAAATGTATGACTAATCAGCGTAGGAAAGTCTTCGGCTAATTTTGGTGTTTTTATATTTAAAGGTAACTAAGTAAACGCCCTTGCTTAACCTGTCTTTTGGGAAGTTTATTGTAATTTCTTCAGAGGTTTCAATCTCTTTAACAAGTAGTCTGCTTCCAATAATATCAGTAATAATTACTGATACTTTTTTCCCTGTTTCAAATCCAGAAAGCTTCGCTTTAAGCTTATCATTTGCCCTGAGCGGATTGGGATATATATTAGCGTCGAACTTTTCATTAAAAAGGGAATCATCTGGGTTTACAAAGCTAGTTGGGTTGGTTGAGGTTGCTGCATATCCACCACCTTGTCCGCCCGAGTAGTTTGCTTGCGCAAATGACTCAGCTGAGGCAAGCCCAACGATTAGCGCAATAATTACTGTTATTTGTTTTAATCTGTAGAAATATTTCATCTGTTTATTTTTTATTTTCAAAGGTACACTTGCCTGCCGTCAGGCAGGGAGCTCGCCATTATTTACTATGCCAACCTGATGGCTTTACGCAGCTCCATAATAATCATCAAAATGTGTGTTTTAACCCAGCCGGCAAAACATGGGTCGGTTCATATTATAGTCTTTTTATTCGCTAATAAAAATAGTACCATTTTACCTTGCGCCCCTTCCACCAACAGTGTTCCTCCGGGTTGATGGTTTTAGATGGCTGTAAAACCGGTCGGAGACAGCTAAATCGCGCCATGCGCCAACATCGGATATTGTGCTGGCCCATCCGCCTCCTTTAAGTAATACGCCGGAAGCTGTGCTTGGGTTACACCAATTTGCTTCATTGGCATTTCCGTCTGCATTTAGTTGGCCATCACCGGGTTTCCCGGTGTATTGCTCGCCACCACCTCCAATCATAATTGTTTGCTCCCACACATTACCGCTCATCTCCATTACGCCATAGTATGCCGCACCAGCCTC
>JAWLEM010000284.1:0-3306 GCA_041686115.1 Bacteroidales bacterium | reverse complement strand
TTTATATTCAGCTAATGATTTTTGCAGAGAAATTTGATATTCCTTATAAAGTTTTCGGGCTACAAATATCCATGCTAATAAAATTACAATCAATGAATAGGAAAAATGTATTAACTTAAAAAATTCAAATAAGCTTAAGGCAGCAAGCAATAAACCCGCCGACAATGCCGCAATTTCATTAATTGTTCCATCAACATACGCCTGAACATTATGCCTGATCTCAACTTTTAGCGATTGATATAATATTTTAAATGATGGCACTTCAACAGAATCTTTTAGTGCTTTAGAAAATAACCTGGTTAAAGCAATAATTAAAAAGAAAAATATAAAACCTGAAGCTGCCGGTGTGTATCCACCAAATGTACCAATAAGAACAGCTATAACTGTAAAGATTCCTAATAGAATGGATGATATTAAAATACTTACTTTAAGCCCGTAAGCTTTCATTAATTTGCTATAAACAAATGTTTTGAACATAAACGTAAATAACAGCAAACTACCTGTAAAGGCTCCAAGAAATTTAGTTAAGTTATCGTGGTCGGGGTAATTTTCTTTGGTAACGGTAAGAAATGAATATTGAATAAAAAATGCTGCCAACATGGACAACACAACAAATAAGGACATATAGAGTATATACTTGTTTTTTAATAAATCACCTAATTTTTTTTGTTTGGATGGAGCTACTTCAATTTTTTTATTAAGATTATATTTTCCTGAAATAAAAAACTGAACCACAAGCGCACATAATATACTTATTGAACTTAAAAACAAAAGGTTTTTTTGTTGAAAACCAACAGCAATTAATACAGGAATAGCAAAAGTACTTAATATAGCTCCAAAGATTTGTCCACTATCGATTAAACCAAATAGTCGTTTTCCCTGCCGTAGTGTAAAAATTCTGCCAACCGCTCCCCAAAATCCTAATAAAGCAATAATATTTAAGGGGCCCATCATCACAAAAATGAGAAAAATAAGCCAGTTACTTTCTGTAAAACTAAATGCCAGCCGCAAAAATGCAGCTACAGCAGAAATAAATAAAAGATTAATAATGGCAAGCGAAGAAAAGGGCAAACGATTTTGAATACGGGCATAAAGTGTTGTAATAATAATTCCAACAATACCCGAAATTACATAAGCTTTTGGAATCATTGATGCAGGATAAACGCTCAAAAACAAAGCATGTGCACCTACATCGAAGGCACCATAAAAGATCCCCAAAAATACAGATTGTATAAGGAATAAGAATACACTTGTTTTTTCTGATTTCTCAATATTGAGAGCTGCAAGTAAGTCTTTACTCATTGAACCGCAAAAAAAATTAATTGTTTTGTTAAAAATACATAATAATATTTTAACTATCAATTAATAAAAGTAATCATAATAAAAATAGTTTCGAGTTAAAATAAAGTTAATACTATAAAAACCATCATTTAATATTACATTTTTATATGATCATCAATAAAAATAAACCTTTTACCAAAAAGTTTGTTTAACGATGAATGAAAATTAATCGTCAGTTTTTTTATAAAGTAATTGTTAATTAATTAATTTATAATATCTTTATATTTAGTTAAATTCTATTTATGTTTACCGATAAAGAAGACATCGACAAAAAATACAGGTATAGAAGAGAAGCAGTTTTTGTTATTTTATCAGGGCTTTTTGTCGGTTCATTAGCCATGTTAAATATATTGGGTTTATCGCGGTTAATAGACCTTTCATTTACTTTTGACGGGGTAGAAATACCTTTTATGGTTTTTGTTGGCGTTTTACCTTATCCCATAACTTTTTTATGTACCGATTTTATTAGTGAGTTTTACGGAAGAAAACGTGCTAATATGGTTGTTTGGGTAGGTCTAATGATGAATATTTGGGTATTATTTATTTTATGGTTTGCAGGTATTTTACCAGAAAACCCACAAGTAGACAGCACTGCGTTTTTTAGAATACGCGAATTAACTTTTGGTGCTGTGGCAGCTTCAATGATTGCCTATTTAACAGCCCAGTTTGTTGATGTTCATATTTTTCATTTCCTGAAAAAATTAACCAAAGGAAAACATCTTTGGTTAAGAAATAATGGATCCACATTAACAAGTCAACTTATTGATTCTATAGCGGTTGTTTTAATTACTTATTATGGTGCTAAAGCAATAGATTTGCATGAAGACACACACGTTTTTTCATTTCTGTCCATGCTAATTATATCGAACTATATATTTAAAATGACATCAGCATTAGTAGATACTTTACCATTCTACATTGGTGTAAAATGGCTATCCAAATATCTAAATATAGATCCGGTAAAAGAATTTCACAAGGACATAGGTAATCAATAAATTAGTAGTCAAAATCTTTGCTTCCCTTTTTCTTATTCCACCATTCATTTATTCTGTCAAGGTCATTTGGAGATCTGGTAAGCTTTTGCCTTACAATTTTTTGTGTAGATTTTCCAATTTTTCCAGATTGAGCCACTTCATTTCCTGCTTTTTCCAGAGCACCCATTACCTGATTTAAAATTTTATACTGAAATGGATTATCATATAAACCAACTGCTGTTGTTCGGTAAATTTCGCCGACAACAGGGCAATGCCTGTTATGAGCCAATGCTTTAAAAAAAGCTTTAACCGGATCAAAATTTTTCATTTCCCAAAATCCACAAATAGAAAAGACAACCATCGACTGGTTTTTATGGATAAATTTCCGGGGATGACGAACCCCATTCATCCCTTCAATCATATAAGGGTAAGCACGTGAAACAGAGCGGTCAAAATAATTTTTTAGCACTCCGGGAATGTTATCTGCATAAATCGGGAAAGCATAAACAATAATATCAGCATCAGAAAGTTTCTCAGCTATTTGATGAAAATCATCCTTATGATGATAAATACACTCCCCGGGCTTGTTTATCCAACATGAAAAACAGCCAATACATGGTTGTAGGCTATATTTATTAAGATAAATTGTATCAACCTTCGAATGCATTTGCATTCCTTTTATAAAAGGTTTTAAATAAAACTCAGTATATCCCTTTTCCCCTCGGGGAGAAGCATTTAATACAACGATCTTATCAGGTTTTTTCCAGTATTTAGATGGATTTTTTTCGAATCGGGTAACTGGATCGGGTGGTACCCATAAACTCTTTTTTAATGATTTTTGGGGAATAACACGAAAAAATTTGATGTCACCTTTAAAATGAAGCTTACGAGCAATGATTCCTATAAAGGGATTTAGTCTTCCAAAAGCTAAATCGAGCCAACTATAAAAACTTGATTTAACACTTACCGTAGGCTTGGATGCAACGCCCTC
>JAWLEM010000283.1:0-3312 GCA_041686115.1 Bacteroidales bacterium | reverse complement strand
ATTTTACGCCGCGAAGGATATCCTAAACCTTACGAAGCACTGAAAGAATTAACCCGGACAGGCGAAAAAATTACGCAAAAAAGTATACATCAGTTTATTGAAGGTTTGGATCTTACTAATGATATTAAAAAGGAATTAAAAGCAATTACTCCATTTAATTATACCGGGATTTAACTTTTATTTTCGAAAAATAACGCATTTTATTATACCTTTGGTTTAATATCAAAGCATAATTGTATTGATGAAAAAATTCATTGCCATATTACGTTATTTAATTCCGTATTGGAAAAAATCTTTGTTTAGCGTTGTTTGCAATCTGATGGCTGCGATTTTTTCAGTCATATCCTTTACAATGGTCATTCCGTTTTTAGGCATTTTATTTTCTACCCAGAATTTTAATTCCAAGCCCATTGCATTTGAACTAAACGTTGACTCGGTGCAGCACAATTTCAACTACTTTCTGGGTAAGATTGTATCTGATTACGGAACAGTTAATGCCTTGCTTTTTATCATTGGTGTCGTGTTTATTTTCACCCTTCTGAAAAATATATTCCTGTTTATTGGTAAATCTTTAATCATACACATCCGTACCGGTGTAGTTAAGGATATCCGTAATGAGCTTATTGAAAAAATTCTTGACTTTGACCTAAGTTACTTTTCCAACGAAAAACGCGGCGATATTATTTCTAAAATGATTAATGATGTAAAAGAAATTGAAATGTCAATCATTAGTTCGCTGGAAATGTTTTTTAAAGATCCCATTTTATTGGTGGTATATGTTTATGTTCTTTTCCTGATGAGTGCAAACCTTACATTTATAGCACTAATCTTATTTCCTGTATCAGCAATTATCATTGGGCGAATTGGAAAATCTCTCCGCACCAAGACATTTCGCGGGCAGCAAAAAATGGGGGCATTAATGGGGATGCTCGAAGAAGTATTATCGGGAATAAAGATTGTTAAAGCTTTTCGTGCCGAAAAGACTGTCAAAAATCGTTTTAGCGGGATGAATGAAAGATATACGCAACTGTTTAATAAAATAGGACAACGAAGGGCTTTGGCAAACCCGTTAAGTGATATTATTGCAACCATTGCTATTTTAGCCATCATGTGGTTTGGCGGGAAAATGGTGCTGGCTCCGGAAGCTACATTAAGCTCCCAGGTTTTTATTGGTTACCTTGCAGTTTTTACACAGGTTATTGCTCCGGCAAGATCCATTTCAAACGGTTATTATACCATTCAGAAAGGAATGGCTTCCATTCTAAGGGTTAATTCAATTCTTGAGCATACTTTTACCATTAAAGATAAAAGCGATGCCCTGTTGATAGAAGATTTTAAGCAATCCATAGAATTCAAAAATGTTTATTTCTCTTACGAAACCGAGCAGGAGAGCGTACTTAAAAATATTAACCTGAAAATTAATAAAGGTGAAACTGTGGCTTTGGTAGGTCCTTCGGGGTCGGGAAAATCCACAATTGTCGATTTAATGCCCCGGTTTTTCGATCCTGACAAAGGAGAAATTTTAATTGACAGTATTCCGGTAACCGATGTAAAGATTTCATCACTACGCAAATTATTTGGGTATGTAAATCAGCAGCCCATTTTATTTAATGATACCATATATCATAATATCACTTTGGGTGACGAAAATGTAGATTTACAGATGGTGCAAACGGCATCCAAATTAGCCAATGCACACGATTTTATTATGAAAACACCGCATGGATATCAAACCAATTTGGGCGAAGGGGGAGATAAGTTGTCATTTGGAGAAAAACAGCGAATTAGTATTGCTCGTGCCATTTTAAAAAATCCACCCATTTTAATTCTTGATGAAGCAACATCGGCTTTAGATTATGAATCGGAATACTTGGTGCGCGAAGCTATCCAGAATCTCATGAAAAATAGAACGACCATAGCCATTGCACATAGATTGTCGACAGTTAAAACTGCCACCCGCATTATAGTTATCGACAATGGTGAAATAGTAGAGCAGGGAAATCATCAGGATTTATTATCGCAAAAAGGAATTTATGCCCGCCAGTTTCGAATGGAAACTTTTTAATTCATATTTTTTAGTTTTGTAATTTGATTTAAATATTCGATTTAATTATTGTTTCATGAATAAAAAAGTTGTTATCGGTTTAAGCGGGGGAGTGGATAGTACAATAGCTGCCCTGCTATTAAAACAACAGGGCTTTGATGTTATTGGTTTACATTTTTGCTTTAATAATGAGAAATATAATGAAAAGGTAGATGCCGTAGCACGAAAACTGGATATTCCTTTAGTAAATTTAAAAATTGATGATGATTTTGAGATTGTAAAACAATATTTTGCCCGGGAATATCTGCTTGGACGAACTCCAAGTCCCTGCACATTTTGCAATAAACACATCAAGTGGAAAAAGATTGTAGAATTTGCCAATAAAAACCAATGTGAATATATATCAAGCGGGCATTATATTCGGAAGGTTAAAATTGACGGGTACTACTATTTGCAAAAAGGAATTGATCCGGTAAAAGACCAGTCGTATTTTTTATGGGAACTTGAACAGGATACCATAAAAAGAATGATTACACCTTTAGGAACGTATACCAAAGAAGAAATCAGGCAGCTTGCAGTTAAAAAAGGTTTTGTTGATTTATCCAAACAAAAGGAAAGTATGGGCGTATGCTTTTTGCAGAATAAAGATTACCGGCAATTTCTGAATGAATATATACCTGTCCAATTATCAGGCATCTGCAAAGGAAATGTTAAGGACGAATTAAATAATATTATTGGTACACATCATGGGTATGTTTATTATACTATCGGACAAAAGCGTGATTTACAATTAAAAACGAATCGCCCGGCTTATGTAAGTGAGATTAATGCCGAAAAAAATGAACTGAAAATTAGCACTAAACCATCTTTATATCATCGTCATATCCTTTTAAAAGTTGTTCACTTGATCAATCCTGAAAGAATATCCAAAAATTCTTTAATACATATTAATATTCGCGGATTAGGACTTAATCCAACAAAACCAGCCATCGTAAAAAGTTTTAATACAGAAACCATGGAGCTTGAGTTGCCAAGTGCAGCCTGGGCTGTAGCCCCTGGTCAGCCTGTGGTTTTTTATAATAATGATATTGTTTTAGGCGGTGGAATTGCTGAAAAGAGTTGGTAGAAAAATTTCAAGAGCTACCAGAAATAAAAAAAGCAACCCAATATTAAGGTTGCTTTAAACTTGTGGCGGAGAAAGAGGGATTCGAACCCCCGGTACCTTGCGGTACAACGGTTTTCAAGACCGCCGCATTCGACCACTCTGC
>JAWLEM010000282.1:0-3330 GCA_041686115.1 Bacteroidales bacterium | reverse complement strand
TCGCAGGTTGATATGACCATTTCTCCGGAAGATCATATAGAATTCGATATTGCCATGGATTCTCTGGGAAAAATTACTTTAATCGAATTTATTGAACGGACATTTGGTGTTAAAATTGAAGAAGATAAATTGATGAAATTCCCATCCGTAAGCCAGATGGTTGATTATGTTAAAGAAAATAAACTTTTTCATAATTTTGAAATGCCAAACTGGTCGGAAATATTGAAAGAGAAAATACATTTTCAATTGCCTAAATCATGGCCAACACAATCGTTTATTATTAAATCGGCCAGGAATCTATTTAAAATATATTTTAGATTTAGAGGAAAAGGATTACATCATTTACCAGAGGGGGCTGCCATTATTACACCCAATCACCAAAGCTTTTTTGATGGTTTATTTGTTACTGCTTTCTTAAAAAGAAAAACCATTAAAAACACTTATTTTTATGCTAAAAGGAAGCATGTAAAAAACAGGTTTTTAAAATTTATGGCGCACAGAAATAATGTTATCATAATGGATACGAATTTCGATTTAAAAGAATCGATTCAAAAGATGGCTGCTGTATTAAAAGAAGGCAAGAAAATTATTATATTCCCCGAAGGTACAAGAACAACAACCGGTAAGCTGGGTGAGTTTAAGAAAACTTTTGCTATTTTAAGCACAGAATTGAATGTACCGGTTATTCCTGTGGCTATTCGGGGAGCTTATGATGCTTTACCGGCAGGCTCGCGGTTTCCCAAACCATTCCGTAAAATTGAAGTCAATTATTTAGAACCGGTTTATCCCAATGGTTATAGTTTTGATTCTTTAACTCAAAAGGTAAAAGATTTAATTAACCAACATGTTTCGTAATGTGCTAAATTTTATATTTTTTTAGCCAATGTTGATTTCACTTTAATAAATTCAACATAACCATTGGTTGTGCATACCACAATGGTGTCGTTACTTAAAACAATCGGAGTGGAAAATATTTTACCTTTTGTTTTATAGGTTCCTAAAAATTTTGCTTCAGAAGAAAAAAAGTAAAGATTTTTATCATAAGATCCTATTACAACAGTACCATCTGATAAAGTTACAGGCGATGATACTACTTTTTTTTGCGTTTTGAATTTTTTAAATAATGAGCCATCGTGTTTCAGAAAATATATGAATTTATCAAATGATCCAAACACAATTTTATGATTTGATAAAGCTATAGGGGTTGCATGTATTCTTCCTTTGGTTTTAAATTTACTGATTTGATCTCCATCCTTATTAATAATGTATAAGCTTCGGTCATACGATCCTATTGCGAAATTGTTGTTTTTAACTGGCGTTGATCCGGAATGCATTATCCAGCCTTTTGTAGTAAATGAGTTAATAAGATTTGCATCGGAATCTAAAATATAAACTTTTTTATCGTTCGATCCTATTACAACTTTGTCTTTGTCAATAATTCCCGGCGTTCCGTGCACCCACTTTTTTACAGGATAAGAAATCGTGATGCTGTCGTGCGGATTATAAAAAACAATGCCCTTTTTATTAGATCCGAAAACTAATTTGCCATCAGGTAACTCGATAATTGAAGTGAAAAGTGAACCGCTTTCAGGGTTGAATTTATTTTTTAACTGCCCGTTACGGGTAAAAAAATAAATATATCCGTCGTACGAACCAACTGCAACTGTTCCATCTGATAAAACCGACGGAGATGCATGAACCCAACCTCCGGTATTGTGGTTATTTAATAATTTTCCATCAGAATTAAAAAAATAGATGCTTTTGTCATGGCATCCAATTACAACATTGTTATTTTTAGTTGCTATTGGCGATGAAAATATTGATTTAGATAATTTATAAGTACCAATAGACTCGGCGAAACCAATTTCTGTTAATTGATTAACCGAGCACGCCGAAGAAAATATAATCATTCCAAAAAGAAAAGTTAAATACTTTATCTTCATTTAAATGTGTATTAATACTGTTTTTAATTCCCGATTTTTGTAAGTTAAACTTAGATAAATAATTACAAAAATAAAAATAGAAATGAATAGATGATTGATTATCAGCTAGTAATATTTTTGCCAAGCAATTTATTTGGAAAGATTATGATCCGCCATTAAAAATTTAGCGGATCATCATTTATTGAATAGCAGTCGGGAATTTAATTTATTGGGTTTGTTAAATCAAACTCCACAGTTATAATAAGCTCACCTTTTTTTCGGAGGCTATAATAAAACTTTGATAAATCTTCTGAAAATTCGGCAGTCCATTCATTGTCACAAATCCGTTCAAGCATCTGGCATGTAAACTCATCTGCCGGAAAAACCTGTTTGTAGGAAGTTCCATTATCAGTAGCATAACCGCCGTATAAATTAAGATCTTCGGGAGTACCATCTTCTTGTCTGTGGTCGTGTCGGAAGCGAAGCCGGTTATTTTCTTCCAATATCATCATCCATGTACGTGAGGTATTATCGCCAACTCTGAAAGGAATATAGATAATTGTGTCGTTATACTCTCTTACATACATTTCCAGTTCTAGATCTGCCCAACTATCAACGTTTTCGGCAATAAATGTTTCCTTGCCTGCAAATTTTTTACCTTCGAATTGTTTAAAATGTTCAAAAAAATCAATTTGAGCGGAAGGTTTTTGAACTATTTCACTTTTCTTTTTTTGCTTTTGTCCGCATGATACAATGGTTAAAACAAAGAAAAGCAGAGTTGTGTAATAAAAATATTTTTTCATGATTAATTGGTTTATGTTTAATTACAAATGAAAACAAATTTTTAAACTTTATTTATTCTATACAGACATAATTAAAAAAAAACATAATTATAATTGTTATTTTGGATTGATGTTTTTTGTTATTTTTATAAAACCTTAAATAAGGATTAAGAAAATGAACCTACTTAATTTACAGTCTATTGGTACCATTCATACACCATTTAAAACTACTGATGGAATGCCCATCCAGCCCACAGGTGCAAGAGGAACAAAAGGAACCATTGAAGTTCATCCCAGGTATGCCGAAGGATTAAAAGATCTGGATGGTTTTTCACACGTTATTTTGATTTATCATTTTCATCAAACGAAAACCTATGAGTTAATTGTAAAACCATTTTTGGATGATGAACCTCATGGAGTTTTTGCAACCCGCGCACCTAAAAGGCCAAATCCAATTGGAATTTCTGTAGTAAAGTTGATTAAAATTGAAGATAATATTTTATTTGTTGAGAATATTGACGTATTAAATGGAACACCTTTATTAGATATTAAGCCTTTTATTCCTGATGTGGATAGTCCCGAGGTGGATAAATTAGGGTGGCTTGAAGGAAAATCAAATCAAATGA
>JAWLEM010000281.1:0-3362 GCA_041686115.1 Bacteroidales bacterium | reverse complement strand
CATCATTTAATTACGCAGGAACAGTTTGAGCAAAAATCAAAAAACCAAATAACCGGCCATTTAAGTGATTTGTCGGGTTGTGATTTAATTATTGAAACCATTGTCGAGCATACAGATGCTAAACTGCATATATTTTCAGAGTTAAAAACAATTATCCAGCCTAAGTGCCTGGTCGTTTCAAATTCTTCGTCCATTTTACCTTCTCGTTTGTCAACCTATTTTTCGGTTGCAGGTATGCACTTTTTTTACCCTGTGGCTTTTAAAAATATTGTTGAGCTTATATTACCTGACAATTATGATTCAGACAGGCTCAAGCGGCTTCGGTATTTTTTATCATCCATTAACAAAGCTTATGTAATTCAAAACGAGCAAGATGCTTTTTTACTGAATCGTATTTTGTTGGATTTACAGGCAAAAGCTTTTGATTTCTCCATTGAGCAAAATATTCCATTGCAGGTTGTTGACCAGGCCTCACAAACCATAATTCCTGATTTTGGGTTATTTGAGATGATGGATCATGTAGGATTATCCACCATGTATCAGTCTATTCAAAATTATGCATTAATGGAAAATCATCCTAAAAAGTATGATCCATTGCTTAACCGGTTAAATAATAAAATTACATTGGGCCAACCAATACTGGATAGAGATACTATAAACGAAGTCGATGAAAAAAGAAGCTCAGCAATTTTAGCATTTTTACAGAAGGAAATGAAGGAAATTTTCAATCAATATTTTTTAAATCGACCCAAAGAAACCAGTATTTACAAAAATGCGATCAAAGAATTCTGCGGATTTGAGTTTTAATAGCCAAAAAGTATTTATGGTTAACCTTTACTATTCATATATTTGAAAAGATAATAATTATGAATACGTCAGGTTAAAATCCAATTAATTTATTATTTTTGGCATTGTAATACCTAAAATAAAAATGATTAAGTAATAAATGGCAGAAAAAGTTGTAGTTACCGGGTTTAATATGCTTACCGCACTGGGCCTTGACTGGGAAGAAAGCTGGAAAAATATTAAAGAAGGAAAAAACGGGATTCGGAAAATTTCTTTATTCGATGCATCTGAAAATCAAACGCAAATTGCAGCAGAATTGTCTGCTGAGTTTGATGAAAAATCATCTACTGTAATTAAAAAACGTTTTTCAAAACAAATGACCCGTGTAACACAAATGTGTTATGTGTGTGCTACCGAAGCAGTTGAAAAGCACCAAATTGATTTTGATACGGTTGATAAGTTACGTGCAGGAGTGATTATAGGTGTTGTAAACACAGGTGATTCCAGTACCGAGCGAGGAACAACTTCAAAGAATATGATTATTAAACGCATGAACAATGCTATGTCGGCTTGGATTGGTATGCGCTACAATATCGAAGGGCCGAACTTTACAACATCATCTGCCTGCTCATCATCGGCTTATGCTATTGCTTTGGGTTATGATATGATTAAAAGCGGACGAGCTGATTTGATGATTGTTGGTGGTGCCGATTCAATCCTTAACAAAGAAGAAATAGAAGGTTTCAACGAATTATATGCCATCTCGTTAAATAATGATACCCCAGAAAAAGCAAGCTGCCCTTTTTCTAAAAATCGCGACGGATTTGTTATTGGCGAAGGTGCCGGTGTGATGATTCTTGAATCAGAAAAACATGCTAAAAAGCGAAATGCTAAAATTTATGCCGAGCTTGCCGACTATGCTTTTACCAATGAATCGTACAACATTATGGCTCCAAAACCCGAAGGTGAAGGCATGGCTAATACCATGGCGCTGGCATTGAAAAATGCAAAAGTTTCACCCGATGAGGTAAATTATATTAATGCACATGGTACATCAACCATGTTAAACGATTTGTATGAAACACAAGCCATTAAAAAAGTTTTTGGTAAAAATGCATACAAAATACCTGTTTCGTCAACAAAATCAATGATCGGTCATACCATTGGAGCTGCCGGAGCTATTGAAGGAATTGTTACTGTTTTATCAATTTACGATGGTGTAATTCCACCCACTACAAATCTCGATGAACCTGATCCTGAGCTGGATTTAGATTATGTGCCAAACAAAGCCCGTAAACAAAATGTAAATGTTGCTTTAAGCAATTCGTTTGCTTTTGGTGGGCACAATGCTACACTGGTATTTAAAAAGTATTAATGCCTATGTTCGTGGATTCTCATTTTATATCTGAGTTTTAATCTGTTATTCTTTTATTAAAATCAATCAAAGCGATTGAACTTTTTGCAAAATTATATTAATATGATGCCTGGAACACTTTAATATGTTGGTATTTCATCATATTATAATTATTTTCGTGCATCAATTTTTAAGGTATGAATAAAAATTTATTAAAAAGAAAAAAGATAAAAAATCAGCAAGTAACAGAATATGATTTTTTAATTTGCCCAAATTGTGGCGAGACGGAAGTAGGGAAATATTGCCCTAACTGTGGGCAATCGAATAAAGATTATAATAAACCGATTAAAGAAATTTTAGGTGATCTATTAGATTCAATAAATTTAGATATTAGATTATTAAACACGTTGGTTCCCTTCTTTACCAAACCCGGATTTTTAACTGAAGAATATTTTAAAGGAAGGCGAAAAAGGTACGTTCCACCGGTTCGAATGTATATGATTTTTAGTATTCTATTTTTCTTTTTGGTGCAGTTTGACACTTCAGACGAAATTAAAAATAATTTTGTAGGTATAAACACAAATGAAATTGCTGATTCAACAGGAAAAAAACCGGATAATGCTGAACAAAATCAAGCTGCAATGATAAAAAGTGATTCAGCGCAATTCAAATCTTTAATTACTTCTGAAAATTTGGAAAGACGAGATTTAGAGACCATTAAAGAAGAAGCTTTAAGTGATACATCTGCAGCTTCCTGGGAAAAACAGTTAGTAATTGGAGGACTTAATGCTGCGGACAGAAAGGATGTTTTTTTTGATAGGTTTTTAGACATTCTTTCGTATGTTTTATTTTTATTAATGCCGTTTTTTGCGCTAATTCTAGCCACGATCTTATGGAAATCGAGATTATTGTATGTAAAACACTTAATATTTTCAATCAATTTTCATTCTTTTATTTTTGGAATATCATCATTGTTAATTGTTTTAATGAAATTATTCCCTGATTCAATATCGAATTTTATTGTCTATTTATGGTGGGGCATTCCAATTTATTTAATGTTTGGGATAAAAAGATTTTATAAAAGAACATATACCGGAGCATTTTTTAAAACATTGGGTTCACTTACGCTGTATTCATTTATTATTAGCATTGTTTTAATCGTTATTTTAGCGATTACTGCAAAAGGGTTTTCTGAAATTTAGGCTTTTGGTTTTTCTTTTTC
>JAWLEM010000280.1:0-3364 GCA_041686115.1 Bacteroidales bacterium | reverse complement strand
CGACAAGCTCAATATGACAATTAGCTATTATTCATAACATTGCACTAAAAGATATTAACCTTCGACAAGACTGCTCAGTAAAAAAGGGGCTTTTGAATAGCCTCTTTGCGTTAATAAATGTAACATATTAATTACAAGCTTTTTTTCACATCCAATAAAGTCTGTGTCAGTTTTTCATCAGACTTGGCAACACTTACCTGATTAAGCAATTCAGTTGTGCGGGCATTAAAGAAATATACCACTCCGGTTGAGTTAAACTCTGATACCGTTTCATATACACCCACTTTTTTTAATTCTTTGGCGCTTTGCGCTTTTGTTTCATTACTGGTTAAATCATTTACTACAAATTGCACTGATCCGTCTTTATTATTTTCCATAAGAGCAGCCATAGCACGTTCGCCGTTCTTTTCGCACACCGGACAAATACATCCCTTTTTGTAAAAACACAAATACATTCTGATCTTAACGATGATTCGTTAACTATATTTATACAAAAAGGCGGCAATCAGAATAAATCCAACTCCAGTAAATACAGGAGGAAGTGTACTGGAGCTTATTCCCAGAATTATCATTACAATGGCAATTAATACCAGCAGAATTAAAATAATATTTTTCATGACATTTGTTTTAATATAACACTATGTATAACAATCCCTTAATTGTATATGTTCACTATTGTTTTGATGTTAATATATTATATTCTTTGATATTATTGATAATTAAGGAGTGTAGAACTTTCAAGGTTCAAAAAATGTTTGAAAAGGTAGTTTTATTCAAAAGAAAGCTATCTTATGAATCAAGAAAAATATGTTTTTGCCAATTTCTTGAATTTATATGTCTCATAATGATTTCATAAATGTGTAAAAAGTTGCTGAATTCATCTCACCATCTTTACAATTCTGCCCTGGACGTAAAAAGGAGATTCCCGAAACTGAAAATCTCCTTTTGCTTTTTAATCTAAACTATTTATTACCACGTATAACGCACACCTAAAGATAATCCCCAACCAAGCCCGGGATTATCACCAATAAAATCCCACATAGGCCGTCCATCGATACTTACTAATAAAGGAACATCCAGTACGTTAAAATCATATTCAACCCCAAACTGGCCACCAATGGCTACATTTAAATAATTAACGGCATCATCGTAAGCGTAAAACCCGATACCTCCACCCGGGCCAATAAACCAGTTAAAGCCGGATACTATATTGAAGTCCCAGTGAAAAATTGTTGCCATATACAATCTACTATGATTAACATTGCCACCGAAACCAAAATCCATTTCGAGCCTGTTTATATCATTAAATCCATGCTGGTAGGAAACTTCGGCACCATTCACATCTCCGTCTCCTCCTAAACGTAAACCTATGGCATGCGGGTTTACCTGAGCATTGGCAAAATATCCCAAACTAAAAACGACTAATAATAAACTTATTAACTTTTTCATAATATCTGCATTTTTTAATCCTACTCATTTGGCCTTTCGGTTCCGCCTCGTTTTTATAGTGGGTTCTGAACTCCACATTATTTATTTTGCTTTTTGGATTTTGTGGATATTGGTATTTGAAAAGTTTCAATGTAAGGAGAAAAGAAAAGTTCATGATAGAGTTTTGATCCTGCATTATAATTCGCACTCCTGCATTAATAACTCAACATTATCTATCTGGATTGTTCTATTTAACATTTTGAGCAAGCTCACGTTAACCTTTAGGCTTTCAGTAAACAAGAGTGTATCCTTTTCATTATCCTGAGCATATAAACCTTGTAAATGAACCCTTCCACAAAAAAACAGCAATCTCATCGATGGCTAAATGCGCTCCGGTTTTTCCTCGACCTTCTGCACTACCCTATTGGCAATATAATGCTGAACTTTAGGTAACTGAAAAATCAATGTGCCTATTAAAAGCAGAATTAGCAAAGCAATTATCGCACACTTGCTAAAATCTTAATTCCTTTTTTAATATACCGTATATACCTTTTGTTCATTATTACAGATTCTGCTATAAAAAAACTACCGAAGGACAGCTTTTATTTAGCATTTGGCCCGGTAGTTTGCGGTTTTATTTAAGAATATGCTATTAAAATCGCATTCTAGTTTGTACCACTTTCGTTAATAATTTTATAGCTATGCCCTGCAAGTAAATTTTTGCTGCAGATCTGGCCAAGTCAGCAAAAGAATTACTCATCCGCTCTATTCCGAAACCAATTATCTCTTCTTCGAGTTTAGCATTCGAACGTAATTGTTGCTTTAAAAGCCTAAGGTCATTAATGTTTTTAGGCCTGTATGATAATTTCTTCATATTTTACAAATTTTTAAGTAAATTCTGCTAACACCAACTTAGCCAGTTTACAATTCATCCTCAATCTCTTTTTCAAACAACACCTTTCCTAAATTACTAATAATATTATTTGAAAATAGTGGTTTCCTAAAAAGAAATAAAAGAATACCTATCAATATATAAAATCCGGCTGATATCAGGAAGCCTGTATGAATACTTCCGTGTGTGGTACCATACCAAAAACTAAATGCAAAAGCAATAAGTAAAAGAAAGCTGGCAATTACAATTACTCCCGACATAATGGTTAAAAAATAAGTTCCGATTTTACTCATTTTTTCAAGTAGAATGGCTTTACCCAAATCTAAACGAGCCTCCAAATAACCGGTTAGTGCAATTTTTAGCTCTGTTACTTGTTTTTCGAGTGATGTATTCTTCATTTTTGAAAATGTTTAAATGCTAAATATTAATATTCCGGAAGTAAATATTCCATTCCAACAATCAACAATGGATTCTTCAGTTCGTTTGGAATAATCATAATAAAGTTACAGCTTTCGTTTGATTAACTTTTTTTGCTTCCCCGCTTTTGTGATTTTTCCTTTGACGCAGCATCTTTAGCGGCTTTTGCTGCTGCTGTTCCTTTTTGCTCGGCTTCTTTAACCTGCTCATTAACTTCTTTTTCAAGGGTGCTAAATCTTGTAGTAACCTCTTCAACAAATTCAGATATATAATCTTTTAAATCGTCTACCTTTTCGTTTACCGTTTCGGTAACATCTGAGCTCATCTGATTAGCATTTTCTTTTATTTTTTTTCTGGTTTTAGTTCCTTTATCCGGTGCGAATAAAACTCCGGCAATAGCTCCTGCTGCTGCTCCAGCTAAAAATCCCAGTACAGCATTTGATCCTGATTTTCCCATTTTTTAATATTTTTTAGTTTGACAATTAAATTATTTATTATAAAGGTATTAAAAACTATGCCAAAACCCAAAAAAGCCCAGTAACAGGTAATTTTAATCCGAAAACAGTAGAAATAATAACCAGAATTATTCTAAAGTGTGGAGTAATTACACATGTATGTCTGAAAGAG
>JAWLEM010000279.1:0-3396 GCA_041686115.1 Bacteroidales bacterium | reverse complement strand
TTAGACGAGATTAGCTTTCAAAAGGTTGTAACCTGGGTTAAATTTTTTGATAAAAAAAACAGCCGCTTGATAAAAACGGCTGCTTCATTATTTATTATAGGTTTATTTGATTAAATGTGTCCTATTGGATCAGGATTTCCGTCTGGGTCTCCATTAACATATCCATCAGTTTTTGGGCTTCCATTGGTCATTAATAATATACCACACATGTGTGGAGCTGCCATTGATGTTCCGCTAATGGTATTATAACCTCCCTCTGACCATGTAGATTTTATGTTAACACCGGGTTCGCAAAAATCAACCGGAGGATTGCCATAATTTGAGAACGACGCAAAGTAATCGTTGCTATCCATGGCAGAAATGGTCCAGATATATTGTCCTTCAGCTCTTGCTGGTGAATGATTGTTAGCGTCGTCGCTTTCATTTCCTGCGGCTAAGGCAAAATAAATGCCATTGTTAGATGCAGCAATAACAGCATTATCTAATGTTTCAGAAACACCACCACCTAAACTCATGTTGGCAGCATCGCCTGCTGAAGCATGAGCTGCAACATAATCAACTCCTGCAATAACACCAGAAGTAGAACCACTACCTCTCTTATCAAGAACTTTTACAGGAATTACAGTTGCTCCGGCTGCTACACCAACCACTCCAACTTCATTATCGAGGGCAGCTACAGTTCCGGCACAATGTGACCCATGACCGTTTTTATCATCAAGTGTTCCGGCGTCGGGGCCTCTTTCGAAAGCATTAAATCCACGGCTGCCATCAACATTTAGGTCTTCGTGGTCTAAATCAATACCTGTATCTATTATCCAGGCAACTTTACCAACACCACTGCCATATCCAACTCGGGCAATACCATAAGGTACTTCCTGTCCTCCAGATGGATCATCATCACCATCATCAGGATTTTCCCATGGTGGACGCATAATATGCATATCGGGCTCAATATATTTTACCCGACCATCTTTTTTCAATACTTCCATGTCCTCTTCCGACATTTTTACACTAAACCCTTTTAATACCTGGGCATAAGCTTTTTGTACTTCAAAACCAGATGATTTAGTTCTTAGCATAGATTCTGCAAAAGCTTTAACTTCATTTACTCTTTCGCTATAAGATGCTCCTGATGCTGATTTGAATTTTGCTGCATCGTCGTTTAGAACTACAATATACTGGCCAGGAATAATTTCTCCATTCATTGGATCAGTTAGTTCTAATACCTCATTTTCGGGATTTACAACGTCAACTGTTGTTTCTTTTTCACATGCGGTAAACGCCAAAATACCGGCTAAAGCCGATACAAATAAAAATCTTCTTTTCATAGTAGAATTTTTTGGTTAATTAATTATATTACTGCAATTAAACAAAAAATTTTATTTAAAAAAAGCTAAAGAATTATTACTAAATCAGTGTTTATCGTTTATCAATAAAGTGCATCTTCAAGACCATCAGATATAATCGTGGATAGAATGTGTTATTTAGAATGGGTATAAATTAGTGTTTTTTGATTAAATTTTTGTAACCTAATTACCAGTGCTTACGTTAAAAACCTTTCGTTGCTGGCTATCAATTTATTAAGGAATGTTAAAATAAACCATGAATCTGGGCATCAATTTTACTAATTACCTGGCTCAGGTCTTCCTTAACTTCAGGGAAATTAAGATTATCAACATCCACAATAAGAAGTTTTCCCAGGTTATATGCACTAATCCAGGCTTCGTAACGTTCGTTCAGGCGTTTTAAATAATCTAGGCGAATTGAGTTTTCATACTCGCGGCCGCGTTTTTGAATTTGGTTTACCAGGGTAGGAACCGAAGCTCTTAAATAAATGAGCAAATCAGGCGGTTGAATCAGAGATGTCATTAAATTAAAAAGTGTAAAATAATTTTCGAAATCCCTGGTACTCATTAAACCCATAGAATGAAGGTTGGGTGCAAAAATATAAGCATCTTCGTATATTGTTCTGTCCTGTATTACTGTTTTCCCCGATTTTCGGATATTTAAAATCTGGTTTAACCGGCTATTTAAAAAATAAACCTGCAAGTTAAACGACCACCGTTGCATGTCTTCATAAAAATCATTTAAGTAAGGATTATCATCCACATCTTCGTAATGTGCTTCCCATTCAAAATGTTTCGACAGTAATTCTGCAAGGGTTGTTTTACCAGAGCCAATGTTCCCTGCAATAGCAATATGCATTGCACCTTCTGTATTTGTTTTTACCATATCTTAATGCTTTATCTTCGGTTTAAATGCTGATTAAATAATGTTGGTTTTTGCTCAAATAGCGAGGGATAATCCTCATCAAATTTTTTAAGAATCGAGGCTATAATTGTCTCGCGCATAAATTTTGATTTATTTCTTATTTTGTATTTTTTACAATAATGATTAATGGCTTCCATTTCACGCTTATTAAACAATATCGACTTTCTGTAAACCCTCTTTAAACTATTGTCTTTTACTCTTTTGCGATTTTTCACTTCTAATCAAAAAATTTATCATCACACATCCCACTTATATATCAGGATTTTATGACGGGTTTGAATATACAGGTACTTTCCTTCCACTCGTACTTCCTTTGCATTTGATACTGGCAACTCTATACTCTCCTCATCAAAATTCTGCATATGGTAAAAATACAATTTCCCCGATTTATGGTAAACAATATTTTGATCAATGATCTGAAAGCTAGAAACACCCTTTAAAGGAAATGTTTTAATATAGCTACCATATATATCAAATAACAATATTCCGGTATCTTGAATACCAAGATAAATATAATCATTTTTTTCAAGCATGAAAATCTTTGATCCTTCTGAACGATCACCAATAACTGATTCTAATCCGGCACTTCTCTTCTGTACCGTAAGATCGCTATCGAAATAGACCAACTCCAACCTGTTTTCGTCCAATATCCAAAAACCTTTGTTTGCAGAATTGCATATAGCGCCAACATTATAGTACCCCAAATTGTCAAGCATTACCGGATTACGCATTTCTGCCAGTTGCTTATCAATAAAAACAACCTGGTTAAAATCCTGGTAAAAAATTAAGGTTCTTAATGGATCTGAAACATCAATAGAAGTAATAATATAGGCTGAAGAGCGGCTATAAGTGGTTTTTAAAAAAGTGTTAAAATCAATTTTACTTAACTGATTTTCTTTTACTGCATAAATATTTTTTAAAGGATCGGTATAAAAAAAATCAGCATCAATATCTAACTCGTGAACTAATCTAAACTGCTTATCATTTTCGATGGGAAGCAATGTAAGAATCAGAGTAAATGTTTTTAGCCAACTCAACATATTACATTTGATTATTTAACAAAAGTAACTCATCTATATATTCCCTGTTATTTGCCAGCCGGGGTACTTTGTTTTGACCGCCAAT
>JAWLEM010000278.1:0-3401 GCA_041686115.1 Bacteroidales bacterium | reverse complement strand
TAAGCCATGGGGTGGCTATAACTGGTATAAAGGAGATAATTTTAGTTTAATACAGATCAATACAGATTTACCCATATTCATTGACCGTGCCATTGATTTAGCAAGTCACGAAGGTTATCCCGGCCATCATGTGTTTGCCTGTTTGCTTGAGTCTAAACTGGTAAAAGAGAAAGGATGGGTTGAGTATTCTGTTTATCCTTTATACAGTCCGCAATCGCTTATTGCTGAAGGAACTGCCAATTACGGTATTGAAATGGCTTTTCCTGATGATGAAAAGATAGCATTTGAAAAAGAAGTTTTATTTCCTTTGGCAGGATTAAATCCTGATAAAGCCGAACAATATTACCAGGTTTTAGATTTGGTTTCGAAAATTTCGTATGTTCGAAATGCCGCTGCTGAAGCTTATCTTGATGGTGAACTTAATAAGGAAGAAACCATTGACTGGTTAGTAAAATATGCACTGCGTAATCGTGAAAGTGCGGAACAGAGCCTTAAATTTATTGAAGCATATAGATCTTATGTAATTAATTACAATATTGGATTAGACATGGTTAGGGATTATATGGAACAAAATGCCGGAGCGTTGGCCGAAGAAAAATGGAAAACCTTCGAATATCTGATTTCAACCCCTCAGGTGCCATCTAATCTGGTTGAATAGTATAAAATAAATAAACCTATAAAAAGCAGGAGTGAAGCAATTTTTAACAGAATATGCTTCACTCTTTTTTTTGTTCTGAATATTTAGTGAATAAATTCCTTCACTTTATTAATAGCATTTTCTAATCCATCAGGATTTTTCCCTCCGGCAGTAGCATAAAATGGTTGCCCGCCACCGCCACCTTGTATTTCTTTAGCCACATCTCTTATCATTTGTGATGCATTCCAGTTTTTTTCTTTTACCAGGTTTTCGGAAATCATGATCGATAAATTGGCTTTACCTTTTATTTCGGCACCAATAGCTAGGACTAAATTGTCAATTTCATTTTTTAATTGGAATGCAATATCTTTTATTGCCGCAGCAGAATCAATGCCTACTTTGTAACCGATAAAATTTATTCCGTTAATTTGCTCAACCTGTTCTTTAAGATGCTTTTTTATCGATTGGGCCTGCTGATTAATTAAAGTTTCTATTTGCTTATTAAGACTAGCCACCTCATCAATCAGGTTTTGTACACTTTCGGCCGGTTTTTTGGGATTTTTTAGCAGGTTCTTTATTTCGTTTAATTCCTGTATTTGATTAAAAACAAATTCAACTACTTTTTCTCCGGTTATTGCTTCTATTCTTCTAATTCCAGCAGCAATAGAACTTTCGTTTAGTATTTTGAAAAATCCTATTTGTCCTGTATTCGAAACGTGAGTGCCGCCACATAACTCAACTGAATCATCAAATCTAATCACACGAACCGTATCTCCATATTTTTCTCCAAACAGGGCAATAGCTCCCATATCCGATGCTGCGTCCATTGGAATGTCCCGGTGTTCCTCAAGCTCAATATTTTCGCGAATTTTTTCGTTTACAATACGCTCAATCTCTTTTATTTGCTCATCTGTTAGTTTTTCGAAGTGGCTGAAATCAAACCTTAAGTAATCGGGATGGACCAACGATCCCTTTTGTTCAACATGCTTGCCAAGCACTTGTCGCAGTGCGTAATGCAGCAGATGAGTTGCAGTATGGTTATTGGCCGTTGCAACTCTCTCTTTGGTGTTTACCACTGCCTTAAAAGTTGCTTTGGGGTCTGTGGGTAATTTACTGGCTATGTGTATATTAAGATTATTTTCTTTAATGGTATTTAAAATCGGAATTCTCTCACCATTGGCTTCAATATAACCGGTATCACCAACCTGTCCGCCACTCTCAGCATAAAAGGGAGATATGTTAAATATCAATTGATACAACTCTTTATTTTTTTGTTTAACTTTTCGATATCGCGTTATTTTAACATCGGTTTGCAGGAAATCATAACCTACAAATTCTTCCACATCATCTTTATAAAGTTCAACCCAGTCGTCGGTATCAACTACCGAAGCACTTCGCGACCTGTTCTTCTGCGATTCCATTTCATCTTCAAACTCTTTTTTGTTTACTGCAAGGTTGTTTTCCCTGGCAATTAGTTCCGTAAGGTCTAAAGGGAATCCATAGGTATCATATAGTTCAAAGGCCACTTTCCCAGGTATAACATTATATTCTTGCTCTTTGGTATTGGCCATAATTTTGTCAAGCAACTTGATACCGGTTTCCAGTGTTTTTAAAAATGATGCTTCTTCTTTATGTATAACTTTTTTAATGATTTCCTTTTGGGATTTTAGCTCAGGATATGCTTCTCCCAGAATATCTAATAATACGGGAATTAACTTATAAATAAACGGCTCTTTTAAATCAAGAAATGTATAACCATACCTTACAGCCCTTCGCAATATTCTTCTGATTACATATCCGGCTTTAACATTTGATGGCATCTGTCCATCGGCAATAGAAAAACTTATGGCTCTTAGATGGTCTGCAATAACACGCATGGCAATATCAGCCTGTTCATTATCGCCATATTTTTTCCCGGAAGCCAGGGCAATAGCCTGGATTATGGGTTGAAAAACATCGGTATCATAATTCGATTGCTTGTTTTGTAGAATCATACAAAGCCGCTCGAAGCCCATGCCTGTATCCACATGCCTCTGGGGTAAAAGTTCTAATTTACCGTTTGATTTACGGTTATACTGAATAAATACCAGATTCCATATCTCAATTACCAGTGGGTGGTCCTGGTTAACTAATGCTTCTCCCGGAATTTTTTTGCGGTCGTCATCGCTCCTTAAATCAACATGGATTTCGGAACAAGGGCCACAGGGGCCAGTATCGCCCATTTCCCAGAAATTGTCTTTTTTTGAACCGTTAAGAATTCTGCTTTCCGGCAAATGTTTTTTCCAATAATTTTTTGCTTCATTATCGAGGCTTAGGCCATCATCATCGCTTCCTTCAAATACTGTAGCATATAACCTGTCTGGAGCGATGTTCATTTTTTCTACCAAAAATTCGTATGCCCATTCAATGGCTTCTTTTTTAAAGTAATCGCCAAAAGACCAATTGCCAAGCATTTCAAACATAGTGTGGTGATAGGTATCATGGCCCACTTCCTCTAAATCATTATGTTTTCCCGAAACCCTTAAACATTTTTGCGAATCGGCAATCCGGTTATTTTTTGGTGTAGCATTACCTAAAAAGATATCTTTAAATTGATTCATTCCGGCATTGGTAAACATAAGGGTTGGATCGTCCTTAATAACCATTGGGGCCGAAGGAATTATGGTGTGTTGTTTACTTTCAAAAAACGCTAAAAATGCATTTCTGATTTCTTTCGAATTCATAAAAATCTATTTTAAAAACAGTTAAAACTTGTTATTTGATA
>JAWLEM010000277.1:0-3416 GCA_041686115.1 Bacteroidales bacterium | reverse complement strand
ATAAATTTTTGATGTTTTACCTGCTCATCAACCTCCTTTTTATATTCCGACTCATACAGCTCTTTAAACGAGGTTTCTTTTAGTTCTAATATGGCTTCGTTTAAAATTTTGTGGTAAGTTTCGAAACCAATATCGGTAATAAAACCACTTTGTTCTGCTCCAAGCAGGTTTCCTGCGCCCCTGATATCCAAATCCTGCATGGCAATATTAAATCCGCTTCCCAGTTCAGAAAACTCTTCAATGGCTTTTAATCGTCGCCGTGCTTCCTGTGTAACCGAAATTAATGGAGGTGCAAGCAGATAGCAAAATGCTTTTTTATTTGATCTTCCCACTCTGCCTCGAAGCTGATGAAGGTCGCTTAACCCAAAATTTTGTGCATTATTAATTATTATGGTATTGGTATTCGGAATGTCTAATCCTGATTCTATTATCGTTGTTGCTATTAATACATCATATTCATACCGAATAAAATCGAGCATTACCTTTTCGAGTTTTTTGCCGTCCATTTGGCCATGCGCAACAACTGTTCTTACATCAGGACATAGTTTATTAATCAGTTTTTCTATTTCTTCGATATTTTGCACCCTGTTATGAATAAAAAAGATTTGCCCGTTTCGTTGAAATTCATATTCAATGGCTTCTTTTATTATTTCTTCGTTAAATGTATGTAGTTCGGTTATAATGGGATACCGGTTGGGTGGGGGAGTGTTTATAATGGATAAATCGCGTGCCCCCATCATCGAAAACTGTAATGTCCGCGGTATAGGCGTGGCTGTTAAAGTTAAAGTATCGACATTAATCTTGATATTCTTCAATTTTTCCTTTACAGCCACTCCAAACTTTTGTTCTTCGTCAATAATTAATAATCCAAGGTTTTTAAAATTGATTTCTTTTCCAACCAGACGGTGTGTTCCTATAATGATATCTATTTTACCATCGGCTATGTTCTTAATAATTTCGGTTTGTTGCTTTTTTGACCTGAGGCGGCTTATATGTTCTATGTTGCATGGGAAATCAGTCAGCCGGTCTTTAAATGTTTGGTAATGCTGTAATGCTAAAATTGTTGTAGGCACCAATATGGCGACTTGCTTACTGTCTGCAACAGCCTTAAATGCAGCTCTTATGGCAATTTCAGTTTTTCCAAAACCAACATCACCGCAAATTAAACGATCCATAGGTGTTTCAGATTCCATATCGTTTTTAACAGCAACAGTAGTTGATAACTGATCGGGTGTATCTTCGTAAATAAATGATGATTCCAGCTCTTTTTGCAGATATGTGTCGGAAGCAAAGGCAAATCCTTTTTGGGCTTTGCGTTTAGCATATAATTGAATGAGCTCCTTAGCAATATCTTTTACTTTTTTCTTGGTGTTTTGTTTAAGCTTTTGCCACGCACCTGTTCCTAGTTTATAAATTTTGGGAGGTTCAGAATCCTTGCCTTTGTATTTACTTATTTTGTGTAAAGCATGAATACTAACAAATAAAGTGTCCTGATCTTTATAAACCAGCTTGATTGCTTCTTGAGTTTTTCCGCTAATCTCAATTTTTTCCAGTCCGCCAAATTTTCCAATACCATGATCGATATGAACAACATAATCGCCCGGATGAAGGCCGGTTAACTCGCGGAAAGTAATTTGTTCTTTCTTCTGCAGGCTGTTTTTTAATTTAAACTTATGGTACCGGCCAAAAATCTGGTGATCGGTATAAAAACATGCTTTTATTTCATGATCGATAAATCCTTCATGAAGCGTTTGTAAAACCGGAATAAATTGTATATCAGGATTTATATCGCTAAAGATCGTTTGTAAGCGTTCTATTTGTTTCTCATTATCAGAAAGAATATAGGTTTGGTAACCTTTTTCATGATTAGTAATGATATTTTCGCCCAGAAGATTGAAATTTTTATTAAAAGCAGGTTGATGTGATGTGTTAAATTTTATTTCTCTGTAGTTAAAATTATTTACGCGCCCAAATTCAATATGAGATAATTGCTGAATTGTTTCATTTAATTGTGCATCAGATAAGATATTATTTTGTTGGTTCTCTTCGGCCAGCTTTTTGTAAATGTTAGCAGTTTTTTCTGTAATATATTTTTGATTTTCTGTCCAAACAATTGTATTGCCAGGTAAAAAACTAAAAAACGATTCTGTTTGTTTTAGTTCGTTATTCTCAGTATCCGGATTAACAATTTTCGGGACAATTGATATTTCTTTAAAGGTTTCTTTGGATAATTGATTTTCGATATCAAAAGATCGCATCGACTCCACTTCATCGCCAAAAAAATCTACACGGTAAGGGTTGTCAGCTGCATATGAAAAGATATCAATAATACTTCCTCTAATTGAATATTGCCCTGGTTCGTATACAAAATCAACATATTGGAAATGATATTCCTGTAGTATTTCCTGAATAAAATCAATACTTACCTGTTCGCCAACATGAAGTTTTAAGGTAGATTGTATTAGATTTTCTTTTTTGATTACTTTTTCAATAATTGCATCGGGATAGGTAATAATAACCAGGTTATTGTTATTGGCCAGCTTGCTCAAAACTTCGGAGCGCATAAGCAGATTGGCACTATCTTCTTCGCCAAAAATTATTGATCTTTTATACGATGTGGGCAAAAAAACCACTTCCCGGCCAGGGATATTTGAAATATCGTTATGAAAATAGGCGGCATCTTCTTTATCCTGAAATATAAAAAGGTGATTTTGGCTTAAGGTTTTTAGTAATTTTGCGGCAACCAAGCTTTTTGATGATCCCTGCAATCCTTTAAGAAACAATTTAAAGCCTGCATCATGAATATGCTGTTTAATTTCTGCAGCTTTAGGATGATTGCTGTAAATGCTTAATATTTCTTTTAGTTCTGTAATGTTTGGATTATCCATAAAGCAAAAAGGCAGTTGTATTGTTCAACTACCTTGTTATAATTTATTTCAGTGTAAAAGTATTATTTATTGTGCATCTTTTAAAAATTCTTCTGCTTTATCAACCATAATTTTCGATCCTGTATAAAAAGGCACTCTCTGATGCAAAGAATCTGGTTTTATATCAAGTATTCTTTTTTCTCCATTTGTTGCTCTACCTCCTGCCTGCTCAGCAATAAAGGCAATCGGATTACATTCGTACAGTAATCTTAATTTTCCGCTTGGATTACTAGCTGTTTGCGGATAAATAAAAACGCCACCTTTTAACAGGTTCCTGTGAAAATCAGCTACCAATGATCCAATGTACCTTGCAGAATAGGGCCTTTTTGTTTCTTTATCTTTAACCTGGCAGTATTTAATGTATTTTTTTACTCCTTCGGGGAAATTGTTGTAATTCCCTTCGTTTAAAGAGTATATCTTACCCATTTCGGGCGTTTTGATGTTGGGATGCGAAAGGCAAAACTCACCAATACTTGCATCGAGGGTAAA
>JAWLEM010000276.1:0-3460 GCA_041686115.1 Bacteroidales bacterium | reverse complement strand
GGTACCTAATGCATCAACAAAATGCAAATCATAGGTTACTTGATCACCCAATCCGAACATAGCAATTTTTTTATTGGAGTAATCAATTTTTTCAAGTTCGGGTAAAAAAACATCCCAGTCATTGGCTGGTTTATCTGATTCCCATGTTTCTTTACCTATGGTTGACAGGCCAAAAATAATATTTTCATATTTTTCAACAACAGCAGCATTTGCTTCTTTAACCGGCATAAGATCAACATTTTCGTTGCCCAATGCAACTGCTATTTTTTCTGCTACTTTTTCAGTTGAACCTCCTAAAGGACCGTAAAATAAACCTATTTTTTTCATGGATATTATTTTTTTAATTTTGTATTATTATCGTACGTTTACAAATATACAATTATTTTTCACTCTTCAAACTTGCAATGGCAAGCAGGACACCCAATACAATCCCAAGTATGGCTGCAAACAATACCTGAAAATGTGAAGGTAACAAAAAAGTTATGGTATGGGCCGGTATCCAGAAAAAAGGGATGGTTTTTTTGAAAACAAAATTCCATTGTACCGACCAATTCATATTGACCATTATTTCTCCAAACTTTATAGGTTTAAAAAAACCTTTTATAGTTCCATTATTGGTTATTATGTGTGTATCAGTAATTTTATGCAAAGTCATCATTACCGGAGCGTAAATCAAGTTCATTGCTGCACTTATGGAAAAAGCAACGAGTAGCTTTAAAGGTGATAAAGAACCTGTCATAACTTCAACTGCATTTTCAAATCCCAAATAGGCCAAAAATATTGGTGTTCCTGTTGCAAAAATAACAAATGCCATTTTAATGGTTAATCCGAGAATACCCCAAACAATAGCTCTCGGCATTAATCCAAATCCTTTTTTATTATATACCCCAGTTCTTATTCGCAAACCAATCGATTCGCCAAGTGTTGCCAACACGGCAAACTTGACAAAGCTCATGATCATTCCATGCTCTTTATTATAATTATCATATAAATTAAAAACTTCATCAAATACAAAAAAGGGTAAAAAGAAAAGAATAATGCAAATAATAAATATTATGTCTTGTTTTTTCATTGATCTGTTTTTTCAGTTCTAACTAAACCAAATCGTTCCCAACTTTTAAAGAATCCATCTTTAACATGAGTCCATTTAAACATTACGGCAATAACCAATAAAATGGCAGATAGTAATAGCAGCTTTTCTGTTAAACTCAAATCTTTAAATTTTCTCATCTATTTTTCTATTCGAATACGTGCATCAACAGCCACAACTTTGTCAGATTTTCCAAGCAATGGATTTAAATCCATCTCGGCAATTTCAGGAGCAGCTTGAACAAGTGCAGAAACACGGCTTATAATCCCTAAAAACATTGGTTCGTTTACACCTTCCTGTCCACGAGCTCCTTTTATAATTCCGTAGCTACGAAGACTTTTAATCATTTTCAAAGCTTCGTCCTGAGCAATGGGTGCTAAACCTGCACTTACATCTTTCAATACTTCAATAAAAATACCTCCCAATCCACAAAGTACCATATGCCCAAACTTAGGTTCGGCTTTCGCACCAACAAACAACTCAGTTCCAGATAACATAGGCTGTAATAAAATAGCAGTAGTATCCTTAATTTGAATCATCCGGTCAAATTCCTTAGCTACCATTTCGGTATCTTTAACATTAAGCACAACACCCCCAACATCCGATTTATGAACAGGGCCAACAACTTTCATCACAACTGGCAAACCTAATTCTTTAGCTGCTTTTATAGCATCTTCTTTTTTACTAACAACTGCTTCTCCAGCCCTGGCAATTCCGGCAGCATCCAATAATTGCTGAACTTTTTCAGGAGAAATATATCCATCGACAGAATTTTCGATAATATTTCTTATGGTTTTATGATCTACTTGCGGTAAATCAACTTTTTCTGGTACCGGCTTTTCGGTATGATAAACTTTAGCCAGAGCATTTCCAAAAATTACCTCATCAGGGAAATTAATTCTACCTTTTTGGATAAAGGCATCAATCTCATCTTTAACATTTACTACTGAAGGAAGTATTGGATAAATGGGTTTCTTACAGCTTTTCATTTTTTCATCCAGTAAATCATATACATCATAAACCGTGAATAATCCGGGGCTTCCGAAAATAACCGCCATTGCATCTATATGATCGAAATCGTTTTCACAGGCATCGATAATATGCCCCAATTGTTCTGCATTACCTGTTGCTAAAAAGTCGATAGGATTAGCAACTGAAGAGCCCGGATAAAGTTTTTCCAGTAAAGCATCTGCTTTTGGCCCTTGGATAGGTGGAATTTCTAATTTGTTGTTTGATAAAGCATCGGTTAACATTACGGCCGGACCGCCTGCATGAGTTATGATGGCAATATTTTTCCCTTTCATTTCGGGATGCATAAAAATAGATGCTACAGTTGCCAGTTCCTCCCGTCCGTGGCAACGAACAATACCTGCTTTTCTGAATAATGCATCAACAGCAACATCTGAACTGGCTAATGCACCTGTATGTGATGAAGCAGCGCGGCTTCCGGCTTCAGAGCCTCCGGATTTTATAGCAGCAATTTTACACCCTTTTCGTATGAGTGACGATGCATGCTTTAACAACATCTCAGGCTTATCTATACTTTCAACGTATAATAACTTAACTTTTGAGCTTTTTTCAGGATCAAAAGTTTCATCCATATATTTTAATACTTCTTCAACACCAATTTGAGCACTATTCCCAACAGAAAAAACACTTGAGAACTTAAGCCCTTTTGGGACTCCCGATTCCATAATAAATACTGCCGTTGCTCCCGAACCGGATATAAAATCAACTCCTTGCGGGTCAAGCGTTGGAATAGGTGTCGTAAATACTCCATTATAATTTTGATTAAGAACACCAATGCAATTTGGGCCTATAAGGCATGCATTATTTTTATTGATAATTTCAACAACTTCTTCTTCAAGCTTTGCTCCCTCTTCATTTTCCTCACTAAAACCGGCCGAAAGAATAATAAAAGCTTTGGTATTTTTTTGCTCAGCTAATAACCGAATGGTATCGGGGCAAAATTTTGCAGCAATCGCTAAAATCGCTAAATCAACCTGTGGCAAATCATTGGGGTTTTTATAACTTTTTATACCCTGAACTTCATCTTCCTTAGGATTTGCAACATACAAATTACCTTTGAAGTTACCATCAATTAAATTTTTTAAAACCTTACCACCGGGTTTTTGAATATTGTCTGAACCACCTACAATAACTATACTTTTGGGATCTAAAAGCTGTTTTGTTATCATAATTAATATTTTTTATTATTTTCAGAATTTTACACAAATGTACTAAAAAAGGAAGAGCTGCTTACTTACAAATTGTAACCAATTTATCAAATTTCTTTAAAAACTGAAACCGATATTAATAATACTGATTCATTTAACAACTTACAACCATTAACATATTTTGCAACATATT
>JAWLEM010000275.1:0-3461 GCA_041686115.1 Bacteroidales bacterium | reverse complement strand
GGAAAATAAATCGTTTATTCCTCTGAAGCCACTCAACGTATATTCATTTTCGGTAATTACAAGTGCATCATCAAGCGCATAATCATGAAAAAGTGTATTACCGTACAATAAAAAAGTAATAATAATGATAAGGAAGTATTTTACAGAACGTTTCATAGTTAATTCCATTATTCTTAATCTTGCACTAGTTTATTTTCTATTCGTTCAACACACCGATACATAGCATTACGGATCGCCATTTCGCGCGGGTCATTAACAAGGTAGGCTCCCATTTTGGTCATAATATAAGCATAACCGATTTCTTTATCGGGGTCTGCAAAACCAAATGACCCTCCGGCACCGGGTGTTCCAAAAGATTTTTGGCTACTCCCAAACATTAAATCGGGTCCCGGCTTTAAAAATCCTAAAGAAAAATAAGCATCCAGGCCCATTACAATATCAAAGGCTCCTTCGGGTGGAACATCTGCTTCTTTTTTTAGCAATTGAAAAGTTTCTTCAGTTAACCCCAGTGATTCTGCACCCCCGGCAAACTCGCTATATAATTTTGCTACTGACCGTGCATCGCCTACTCCGTTTGCCGATGGCATCTCAACACTTTGGGTCGTGCGGCTGTTGGGATTAAACTTCTCCGGAATTCTAAACGACTGGTACAAAATAGAGTTTCGATTCCGGATATCTTTCCTCATTTTTTTTGGAATTTCACTATAATTAGTTGTTATCTGCCATGCCGAGGGGATGATCACCATAGCAATTTCATCGTCAGAAACCGAATCGGGCAAGCCAATATAGAAATCCAAATGAAAAGGTTTTGCCATTTCCTGGGTAAAAAACCGGCCAATGGTTCGCCCTTGAGGATCGACCCTGCGCATTAATTCGTTCATATACATACCCATTGTTGCCAAATGGTAACCATGTTTTTGCCCCGGCTCCCACAATGGTTTTTGGCGTGCCATAATTTCGGCTATATAATCAAATCTTTTTAAATCAGTAATTCCAAATTTTTCGTCAACAAGGCACAAACCAGCTTCGTGCGCCAATAGCTGCTTTACGGTAATATCTTCCTTTCCTTGCTGGGCAAACTCCGGCCAATAAGTCGAAACCTTTTCGTTATAATCGAGCCAGCCCCTGGAATGCGCTAACGATAGTGCCATGGCGGCTAACCCTTTTGTTGTCGAAAAAACCATCACTTTTGTATTCTCTTCCCATGGTTCTTTGGTTACTGAATTTTTGTATCCACCCCAAAGGTCAACTACTTTTTCTCCCTTATAATAGATAGCGCAAGCAGCGCCATAATCTCCACGTTCAGTAAAATTCTCAACAAACTTGTCTTTTACTTCTTCAAAACCAGGTTTTACATAGCCATGAATTAACTCATCGGGATGTTTTTTTACCCGGTAAGGAATAGAGCATTGAGAAATACAGAGGAAAAAGAAAACAATGAATAAAATGAATATTTTTTTGACCATACCGATACAGATAAGTAAATTGAATAAGATCAAATATATTAATTTATGATTAAACAGATAAATGAACAACGGTATTTTTTATTTGTTGGAAATCTCCAATTTTAATGATTTTTACAATATTCTCAGAATAGAACACCTTGATTTATAATCTATTAGCGTTAAAAAGCATTCTTGTTTAATCTTAGATAGTGTTCGTCAAATAATTTATGCTGTTCGTCTAAAAAAAAATTCTTTCGAAAAAAATTTACGTACATAATATTAAAACACATTAAAATGGAAGTAGAAGATAAATTATTAGAATTTCATTTTCCTCCTGAAAAAAAGTTTAAAAAACACCTTTTAACAGGATTTCGAAATTTATTACTCTTCCTATTTTTAATTTTATCAGTAAGCTATCAAACTCCTGATTTTGAACAACACAAACATCAACTATCAAAACTTATCGATTTAAAAACCCAATTGATTTATTTAGAGAGTGAATCAGATTCAATTCAACTCATCGATCATCAAATCAATAAACTTCTAATCAATTTTTACGAAACAAGAAATTTCAAGCCCATCTGGATCAACCATTTAACAACAACATCAAAATTTAATACACTATACAATTTATTAGATAGTTCAAAATATTTCGGTTTTCCGTTCGACTACTTCTATTTTAAAGATATTAAGAACTTAAATCAAAAATTAATACATAAAACAAATACACGCAATTTATATAACGATTTAGCAGCCCTTGAGCTCAAAACTACATTCTCTGCTTTTAAATTACTCGTTTATCTTAAGCATGGTATTGTAAAAACAGATTCGTCGGCTTTAAATGATGAATTTTTAAAAAACCTGCCGATTTTTCTCAACCAGGCATTAGAAGATGAAGAACTAAGGCATCATATTTTATCTGTTCAGCCCGAAATAGTTCAGTATCATAAAATTCATCAATCGCTATCGTATTTTATTGATATGAATCTTTCTATAAAATACACTACACCAGCATTTATTGATGATCATGTGCTTGCAAAAAGTCTTTTTTATGCAGGAATTACAAAATCACCAAAATTTAGCCCGGCAAATACTAAAGCCAGTGCTCTTTATAAATTGCAGAATAAATATAGTTTATATCACGATTCCATTTTAAATACTCCCACTCACCATGTTTTAGTTCAATTGCTTGAACAGAAATATTACCAGGCATGCTTAAACCTTAATAGATTGAGAAGCTTAAACCATTCAGGAAGCAGTTATCTTTTTGTAAACATACCTGAGTTTAAATTGCATGTCATAGAATCGAATGAAATAAAAAAGGTTTTTAATGTAATTGTTGGTAAAAAACAAACTCCAACACCCAGCTTTTCAAGCAGTTTAGATAAAGTTGTTGCCAACCCATATTGGACTGTACCAAAGAGCATAGTAAACAACGAAATGATTTATAAAATTAGAAAAGATTCAAATTACCTGGCTCGTAATGGTTTTTTTGTAATAAATAATTATGAAGAAAGAGTTAACGATTCATTAATCAATTGGAATCAACCAGATCCACTTGGAAATAAATATTGGTTAAGGCAAAAAAACAGCTCGTATAATGCACTAGGGCAAGTTAAATTTTTATTCCCTAACGAACACAGTGTTTATCTTCACGACACTCCATCAAAAAGTTTATTTAAGAATCAAAACAGGACCTATTCGCATGGATGTATACGCCTGGAAAATCCGGAGCATTTAGCCCAATATTTAATCGATCAGAATTTTTCTGATGAAAAACCGGATTTTCAACAGTTAATAAAAATTAATGAGCATCATGTTGTTGAGCTGCCGAAAACAATAAATATCCACATTCAATATATAACCTGCTCGGTAAATAGTAGTTCTGAATTAGAATTTTATAATGACGTTTATAATCGGGACCGAACAGAAATTAATCAAATTTTTCCAGATCAGATGGAGATATAGGTATTAATGATGGATGATAAATAAATAAACAAGATCCATTTTTAATCA
>JAWLEM010000274.1:0-3475 GCA_041686115.1 Bacteroidales bacterium | reverse complement strand
CTTGCCTGCTGGATGTTAAAACCGTAGGCATGGCTTGCCTGCCGTTAGGCATGGTAAACCAATAAACCAATAAACTATTTCTCAATAAACAAATTTGTCTGCCGAAGACATGGTTTACCAATTCACTATTTTACGAATTCACCAACTTGTCTGCCGCAGTCTGAAAGACGAAGGTAGATCTACCATTTTACAAAAATAATCTTAGCGCCCTTGCGTCTTCGCGGTGAGAAAAAGATATAAGCCCGCTTATCAAACGGACAGAAATCAAGAAATGTAAGGTTTTACTAATGCACGAATTTTCCAAAATGATTAAAAGGTTAAAATAAATGTGGTTCCTTCGTTAGGTTTGGAGTTTGCAGCAATTGAGCCTCCATGTAGTCGCATAATTTGTTTCGAAAGACTTAGCCCGATACCTGATCCTTTGGGTTTGGTCGAAAAGAAAGGGATAAATATTTTATCTAAAACTTCTTTTAATATGCCTTGTCCATTATCAATTACCTGGATAGTAATCCGGTTTCGTTTATTTAAAAACCCACGAACAGTTATTTTGCCATTTTCTCTGTTTTCTAAGGCATGAATGGCATTTTTAATTAAATTAATTAAAACCTGCTCAATTAATTTTGTGTCGGCATAAAATTCGAGCGATTCCGGTTCTACAGTCATTTCCAATTTAATGTTGGCCGAGTTAATCTCATCAAGCATTATTGGTTTAATATCATCAAAAAGTGCTTTAACACTGGCTAACTTAAAATTAGGTTTAGGAATTTTTGTTAAATTACGATAGGTATTGACAAAATGAAGTAATCCGTTACTTCTCTTATTGATGGTTTTAATGGCCATATGTACCTCTTCAATCGATTCGCGGTCAGGAATTGTTTGGTTCTTTTCAGCATCATTAAAAATCAAATCTAATGTTGATGTAATTGAAGATATCGGCGTTATGGAGTTCATTATTTCGTGTGTTAATACACGAATTAGTTTTTGCCAGCTTTCTGTTTCCTGATCTTCTAAAACGCTCTGAATGTTTTTTATGGTCACCAGAAGTATGCTCTTATTGTGAACTTTAAACTCAGTTCCGGAAATGCTTAATTGAAGAATATCATCCTCCTCCTGAACTTTTACCAGGCAATTCTTACCGGGTTCAAAATGGAGTAAAGTTTTTACTAACTCAGGGCTTATTCCTTCCAGGTCTTTAATATTCTTAATGGCTGCAATCTGAAAAAGTTTTTTAAAAGCATTATTTACCATATCTATTTTTCCATCGCGCTGGTAGGTTATAATACTAACATCAATATTTTTTACCAGTGATTGCAGGTATTGGTATTGTTCCTCTTTTTCAGATCTCACTTTCTGAAAATCCTGAATTACATCATTAAATGCTTTATTTAGCTCGTCAAAAGATGATCCAAGACCCTCAATTTTAAATGACCGGGTAAATTCTGAAAAACGGATAGATTCTAAAAATCCCGCAAGGTCGCGATTGGTTTTGTCAATATATTTAAATAAAAGATATAGCTGAAATATAATAATTAGCCCAATTAAAAAAGGGGTAATAAAATACTCAAGGGTAATGGTATAGAAAAAAAGAAATATTGTTGCTGTTAACAACAATATTCTGAAAATTACAACAATTCTATAATTTTTAAAGATCATATTTTTCCATTCTTCGGTATAACGATGTTCTGGTTAATCCGAGCATACTAGCCGCCTGGGAGACATTTCCCTGATTTTGTTTTAGTACTTTTACTATCACCGATTTCTCAATGTCATCCAGATTGTATGTATCGAGTTCCAGTTCACCAACCTTATCATTCCTTGATGACAAGATAAAATCGTCGGGCTGTAAACTATCTGAATCGCTCATGATAATTGCTCTTTCAATGGCATGTTGTAGCTCCCTAACATTACCGGGCCATTGATATTGTGATAATTTTTTTAGCGCGTCGGAACTTATTCCTTTAATTTTTTTACGGTATTTTTTGGCATAAATTCCTAAGAAGTGATTAGCTAACAAAGGAATATCACTCACCCGATCTCTTAAAGGGGGCAGATGTATTTCTACCGTATTTATCCGGTAAAGCAAGTCCTGCCTGAATGTTTCGTTATCAATCATCTGATGTATATCGTTATTGGTGGCACAAATAAGCCTTACATCAATTGGTTTGGATTGAGTTGCCCCAACACGTGTTATTTCACGCCTCTCTAAAACAGTAAGCAATTTTGCCTGCATTGGTAGAGATAAATTACCAATTTCATCGAGAAATAAAGTCCCGCCCGAAGCAATTTCAAATCGCCCGGGTTTATCTTTTTTTGCATCGGTAAAAGCTCCTTTTACATGGCCAAATAGTTCGCTCTCAAAAAGCGTTTCTGCTATTGAACCCAAATCAACATTGATAAAAACTTCGTCTTTCCTTAATGAGTTTCTGTGCAGAGCCCTGGCAACGAGCTCTTTGCCTGTACCGTTTTCTCCCAGGATTAATACATTAGCATCTGTTTTTGCAACCTTTTTTATGGTAGAAAATACCTGGTGCATTTCGGGTGAGTTACCTATAAACTCATGAAAAGGCTGATCCTGTATTGCGCTAATCTCTTTTTGTTTTTTCCGCAAATCAGTGGCTTCGCTTTTTGACCGCCTTAATTTGATCGCCGATGAGATGGTAGCTAGCAGTTTTTCGTTTTGCCAGGGTTTTAAAATAAAATCTGTGGCACCCGATTTTATGGCTTTTACTGCTTTCTCTGCATCGCCATAGGCAGTAATAAAAACCACAACAGCATCGGGATCTATTTCTAAAATCTTTTCCAGCCAGTTAAATCCTTCCTGCCCGCTTATTGCATCCTGTGTGAAATTCATATCTAAAAGTATAACGTCGTATACTTCATTATGCAATAATTCGGGTATCAATTCAGGATTTGTTTCTGTTTGTATTAGCTCAACATGATTTTTTAGTAGCAGTTTAAGCGCAAATAATATGTCTTCATTATCGTCAATTGCCAGAATTTTACCAACTTTTTCATTCATAATTAGCAGATTTTATTTTTTTGCAAAGGTAAATATACAATATAATTTCTAAGAAAATAAGAAGAATTGTTTCAGTTCTTTTTCTTTGGATAATTATTATTAAGAATTTCTAATAACAATTCAGGTTAATTAAATTTTTAATTAAACAACGCTGAATTTTATTAACAGCAGACAAGGCTGCCTCCGGCAGCCTGCCTGTCGGCAGACAGGCTAAAAATGTGCGCTGAGTTGTTTGCGTAAGGCTAAACCAAATCAAATCAAATCATAAAAAAGAAAACGTAGTACCTTACATCTAATATTCTTTCATTATTTGGCAAAAATTCCAAAAAACAAATCATTATTGTCCGATAAAAAATAAATAAAATCAAGGCTTTAGATCCGGGGGTGTATTATGATTTCAATATTCCGCGGCATGTTTGTTATCTGCAAGGAATGGTCTGCGGTGCTTGCCGCAGG
>JAWLEM010000273.1:0-3487 GCA_041686115.1 Bacteroidales bacterium | reverse complement strand
TTTTTTTTATTTTAGTACTGATTTAATCAAAAACTTTATAGCTATGGAATACAATGTACAACTATTAGTGGTAATGATTACGTATATTACGCTACTGATTTTGTGGGGTGTTTACCAGGGTAGAAAAGTTAAAACCAGTTCAGATTTTGCCATTGCCGGCCGTAATTTGCCTGGCTGGGTTGCTGCCCTGTCGGAACGGGCTACCGGCGAATCATCATGGGCATTGCTTGGATTGCCAGGTGCGGCCTATGCAACCGGATTACTTGAAATATGGACTGCTATAGGCTGTGTAGCCGGAATAATTACTGCATGGGTGCTTATAGCCTGGCGTTTAAGGGATGAAGCAGAAAAATATGAGATTGACACTTTTACGCAATATATTGCCAGACGCCATGGTGAAATTGGTAAATGGATTCGCATTGTAGGTAGTTTTACCATTGTATTTTTCTTTTTCTTTTATGTGGGTGCTCAGTTTTTAGGAGGTGGTAAAACTTTGCATACCATGTTTGATATCAAACCGCAAAATGGCATGTTAATTACTGCGGCAATTATCATTCCTTATACCATTTATGGCGGATTCAGAAGCGTTGTATATACCGATGTTGTACAGGCTATTGTTATGATTGTTACGTTGGTTTTGGGGCCGATTGTTGGATTAATTTATGTTTCTAATCATCCCGAACTGTTTGCATCTAATATTACCGAAGCTTTGCAACTGGCCGGGCCTGAGTATAGCTCAATGACCGGAGGTTTGTCGGGATTTATTGCAGGAGTGGCAATTGTTGGCGGATTTAGCTGGTTTTTTGGGTACCTTGGAGGACAACCACAGTTAAGTATGCGCTTTATGGCCATTCATAGCACTAAACAAGCTAAACGAGCAAGGAATGTGGGGATTGGATGGACTGTTATTGCATATATCGGCGCATTAATGATTGGTTGGTTAGGTATTGCTATTTTTGGCCCGACAGGTTTGGCAGACCGTGAATATGTTATGCCTGCTGTTATTCTAGAGATCTTTCCACCAGCTATAGCTGCGGTATTAATTACAGGTGCTATAGCTGCAATGGTTTCTACAGCCGACTCATTATTGATTCTTTCAGCTACAGAATTTTCAGAAAATTTATTGCGTGTTAGAAAGAATGATAGTAAAACAAAAAAACTTATCAGGCACAGAATAGTTACAGCTGGCTTGGCTGTTATTGCACTGGCTATGGCTTATGTCGCTCCTTCCGATTATATTTTTACTTTGGTTAGCTATGTATGGGCAGGAATTGGAGGTACGTTTTCTGTAGTTATTTTACTTACCCTATTCTGGAAAAAATATCACGGACGTGCAGTTCTATTAACCATAATTACCGGACTTGTTTTTACGATCATCTGGATACAAACAGGTATGGACGAAAAAGTTACATCACGAATGCTAACTTTTATTGTTGCATTGGTAGTTGCTGTTTTAGGAACTTATTTAATTCCGCCTAAAAAAGATTGATCACAAATTCTTAAAATAAAGGCATAGACCCGGAGACTTTTTTCCGGGTTTTTTGTTTTAATCATAAAAAAAATAATTTTTTTGTTGTACATTGTAAAACATTGTTGTATATTTGATAAAACTTTCTAATCATGACCTACTTTTTAGATGTAAAAGAAAAAAACGATTTAAAATCAAAGTATCGTAAGCTTTCGTTAGTATACCATCCTGATAAAGGAGGCGAAGTAGAAAAAATGCAGGCAATTAATGAAGAATACAATATGCTAAAGCATACTTTTGGGCTTTTTCCTCAGAATCTCAGGAATGTAAAGGTTGGTAATTTTGTATATGTAAATAAATCGCTCTGTATTGTATTTAAAGTGGAAAGCAGATTGTTTTATGCAAAATCTTTCAATACAGGCAGAGTTTCCATGTTTGCTAAAGATACAGGATATGGGTTATTTAACTTTAAAATCAGGGCACATGTCAATTAAAAATGATGTAAATAACCAACAAAAAGTTCATACCGGATTTAGACTTACTAAAAATAATTATAAACTGTTGGAAGAACTTGAAAATGACCTTGGAATTAATAAAACGAGTGTAATTAATATGATTCTTTCTTTAATTAAAAAGGATAAATCTGTTCTTATTCATCTTATGAAGTCGGCTATATCCAAATAAGTTTTTAGTGAAAGAAGTTTTTTAATATTTAAAAATAAGTTTTTATTTGATTGATATATAGTGGCTTATAATTTGTAGCCCATATTCTCTTTTTCTTCTGAAAAAAATCTTTCTATTTTTGTAAATAAAATTTAATTTTTACGTATAGAAAAGTACGTTTAAATAATACTCTATGAATTCATTAAAAATAGAAGGTACAACATTTACTCCCGAAATCAATTTTGATATTGATAACAATACTTTAAGTTTCCTCAAAGTGTCCAAACCTGCGAATGCACTTGAATTCTATCAGCCGGTTTTTGAATTTTTGGATAATTTTGAAAAAGAAAGGGTAAAATCGAAAGTTGTTAAAGAGTTGGTTGTTGATTTTAAATTTGACTATTTTAATACCGCTACAGCAAAAATTTTATATGAATTATTAGAAAAATTTAAACGGATAAAAGAACAGGGTGTTAATATAATCATTAACTGGTTTTACCATAAAGATGATGATGATTTGTTGGAGGAGGGACAAATGATGTCAGAGGCAGTAGGATTGGATTTTCAATATATCACCATCGATTAAAAAATCAAAAAAAAATAAAATACAAAAAGCGGTCACTTCAATAGTCTTGACCGCTTTTTATTTTTAATGAAAAATTTTATTTGGTTAGTTTAAATGATTTTAATTAAATTAGACAGGTTCTTTATCTTGAAATATTTGATATACTTTTAAGAGTTTATTTTAAGCATAATATTTGCATTTTGTTTTTGATTAAATTGGTTAAACTGGTTTTATTGAGTAAATTGATAAAAAATATAGGCAAGAAAATATTTTATACCCTACTCTTTACTTTTATTTGTTTTAATAGTACATCTCAAATAAAAAGTATAGGCATACCCAATATCATTAATTTCTCCAGAATAGATTATCACGCAAGTACGCAAAACTGGTCAGTAGCTCAGGATAAAAGAGGGGTGATGTATTTTGGAAATAATGACGGATTGCTTGAGTTTGATGGTGTTCATTGGAGGTTAATGCAAATGCCAAACTCGTCGGTTGTAAGATCTGTTGCTGTTGATAAATCTGGTAGAATTTATGTTGGCGCATTCTCTGAATTCGGCTATTTGCAAGCTACTAAAAATGGCAAATTAAAATATGTATCCCTTATTGATTTGGTTCCTGAAGGAATAAGAAATTTTGGTGATATCTGGAAGATTTATGAAACCGATAATGGTATCATATTTCAATCTTTCACCGAATTATTTCTTTATACGGATGATAAAATTAAAGTGATCGCTCAGAAAAGAGATTTTCAGTTTAGTTTTTATGTTAATAATGAACTATATATTACA
>JAWLEM010000272.1:0-3504 GCA_041686115.1 Bacteroidales bacterium | reverse complement strand
CAGATTATTACAGATTATACCAATAATCACGAGTAAACAAAACTCTAATTCAAGATATTCATAAAAAATCCGCACGTTAAAAAGTGCGGATTTTTTTCATCCCTTAAAGAAAAAAACGTTCACTTTCAAAATAATTTAATAACTTGTCTTTTTAACCTAAATTACTAACTATTATGAAAAAAATTATTTTGTTATTACCGTTTTTAACCTGCTGCTTAATTACTCAGGGAAAGTCTTTGAAAACCTATGAACCAATTGCTCCTCTCTATCCAGGTATCGAAAAAATGAACGAAGATAATCCGGGAATTTTCTTATCTAAAAATACCTACGAACAGGTAAAAGCATTTTATATTAAAGATATTGGTCAACCCGAAACCGAAGAGAGTGGGCAAGGTAAAACCGCATTTTTTTTATATCACAAAGCCTCAGAAAAATTAAAAGAAGAAGCACAAGACCTTGGTGTCCATATAAAAACGAATACAGGAAATGAAAAAGCCATTGACTACATTTTGAAAAATTATAAAGATGCCCTTATACACAATTTTATCAGTCAACAAGAATATGACGCAATAGTTAAAAGGTACGGTTACCTGAAAAACATGTATTATGTTTATATACCCGAAAAAAAGGCATCTAAAGCAATGGACTTATATCATAAATATGACAAAAAAATAAAAGAGAATAAAAAAAGTGAGGAACAAGACCTTGAAGCGCAATCACAAAATATGCAGCACCTTTTAGAAGAGGGAAAAGTTGAAGAACTTGCCGAACAAATGAAACAGATGAATTCATCATCCATGGAAGCACTAGGAGAAATAACCGACGTTAAACAATGGGAAGAATGCCTTAAAGAAATAGAAAAAAATGCTTACAAGGTTTACATATATATTATGGATGCAAGCAATAAGTAACGGGATTACAATAACTTCAAAATATTTAAGCTTCGGTAGATAAACTGAAGCTTTTTTTTATTCAAAATCGTACGAAAATGTTCGATTTCGAACAGCCTCCATACCCTTAACCACGCATTAAACAGCTGTTTTACTTCGCCTTATAAAGTATGGCTTATTTTTTGATATTCAGTCAAAAAATATAAAATAGTTCTATCATGTTGAAAAATTACTTTATTACAGCATTCAGAAACCTAACCAAAAACAAAGTTTTTTCTACCATTAATATTTTAGGCCTATCCATTGGTATTTCGGCATGTTTGCTTATTTCTCTATATGTAAACTATGAAAAGAGTTATGACAAACATATTGAGCAGTCTGACCAGCTATATCGTGTTTTGTATGAACGGGAAACTGAAACCGGTGAAATTGTTCAGTTCGCTTCTGCCAGTCCGACCGTTGGCCCTGCTATTACAGAGCAAATACCTGAAATTCTGAAATTCGCCCGGGCCTTTAAGGTTGAAGGGATTCTATCTTATGATGATATTTCTTTCCGGGAAGAAAAAATGTTATGGGCTGAGCCCGCTTTCCTTGATTTATTTGAATATGAAATTATTGCTCAATCTGCTGATAGTTTATTGGGCGAGCCCAATACCATGCTTATATCAGAAGAAACGGCTAATAAATATTTTGGCAAGGAAGATCCGTTAGGAAAGATGTTAAAACGTGATGGAAACGAAACCTTCAAAATAACAGGTGTTTTCAAGTCAAAACCAGAAAATACACATTTCGATGCGGGTATTCTGCTATCGTATATTAACTGGGAAAATCAGCTTGGCGAAAATGCAAAGACCTATGGATGGGTTTACAGCGGCTTTTACACGTATGTTCTGCTGGAAAATGGTGCCGACTATATCGATGTTAACCGAAAGATTGAAAATCTAATTAACCGTGAGTTAGGTGAATTTATGGAGATGTATAAGATAAGAATTGGTTATCAGCTACAACCGGTAGAAGATATACACCTTACATCGCATTATATGCACGAACTTAAAACAAACGGGAATAAAAATTCCGTGATCTTTCTATATATCATTGCATGGTTTATCATCATTATTGCATGGATTAACTTTGTTAATTTACTAACCATCAGCTCCATAAAAAGATCGTCAGAAATTAGTCTTCGTAAAGTTTTAGGTGGCACCTCGCCACAGCTTATCCGGCAATTTCTTTTTGAGTCGGTTTTGGTTAACACCCTGGCATTGTTATTCGCATTTCTATTTATTGAGCTTACTTTTCCACTCTTTTCGAGATTAACGAACATCCCACAATCGTATTTTATTTGGGATAAAGGATGGTTTTGGCAAAGTATTATCATTATATTTTTAGTTGGTACCTTGTTAGCAGGTTCTTATCCTGTATGGGGTATATTATCAAAAAAAATAATAGCCACCTTACGACACGGGTTTACCGGATCGAAAAGAGCCGTATTTTTACGTAAAAGCCTGGTTGTGTTTCAGTTTTTTATGGCCATTATCCTCATTGCAGGTACCATTAGTGTTTATCAGCAGTTACAATATTTAAAATCCAAAGAAACGGGGATTAACAAATCAAATATATTGATTATTAATACTCCGCGTGTAGGCGGACAGGATATTCTGGCACAAAGGAAAGCTTTCAAAGAAGAAATCAAGAAATATCCTTTTGTGAAAAATGTAGCCTTTTCATCAGTCATTCCGGGCAAACATAATATGTTTAACCGTGGGGGAGTTAGACGAGTAAGTGATGATCCCACGTCCGGAAAAAATTACCGGGTTACCGAAACAGACCATAACTTTACCAATGTTTATTCCAATACTTTTATTGCCGGACGAAATTTTACCGAAGATTATCATGCTGATGCTGCCAAAGTGATAGTCAACTTAGCTGCATCCAAATTATTGGGATTCAAAAACCCCGAAGATGCCATCAATGAAAAGATTTTGGTAGGTGGTCGTGAAAATATAATTATTGGCATTATCGAGAATTTCCACCAGGAATCACCCCGTTTGGATTTCGAGCCCCAAATATTCAGATTACCCCTGCGGCACCCCGGCTATTTTTCCGTAAAATTAAATAACACGGAAAATCTAAAAGAAATCAGAACAACCCTGGAAGAAAAATACAAAACATTTTTCCCGGGAAATCCATTCGATTATTTTTACCTTGAAGATTTCTTTAAGAATCAATACAAAACCGAAGTGCAGTTTGGAAAAGTATTTGGCATTTTTGCCTTGTTGGCTCTCTTTATTACACTGTTGGGGATATTAAGTTTATCAGCTTTTTCGGCAACACAACGCAAAAAAGAAATTGGCATACGAAAAGTAATGGGCGCCACGGTAAATCAGATTTTAATTCTACTTTCAAAAAATTATATTACATTATTAATCATATCCTTTATTTTGTCAATACCAGTAATCCATTATGCCCTAAACAAATGGTTAAACAATTTTGCCAACAGAATGGAATTATCAATCTGGATTTTTGTTATACCTATGGTCCTTATATCTGTTTTTAGTCTAATTACCGTAGCTTATCAATCGGCTAAAACCGCTAAAGATAACCCGGCAAACTC
>JAWLEM010000271.1:0-3525 GCA_041686115.1 Bacteroidales bacterium | reverse complement strand
CATAACCAAGTACCAACTCTTTTTGATCAGTAAATTTGGATTGCATTTTATTAACCCATTGTTCACTTTCTGGTTTACAATCTGCATCGGTTAATAATAAAACTTCATTTTTTGCTGCTTTTATTCCTATGGTAAGGGCAAGTTTTTTATTATGCGTAAATTTGTCATCTTGTTTTATGGTAGTTACTTTTAAGTGCGTATGTTTTTTCTGAAGCCGTTCCAATACAAACTCCGATTCATCTTCAGAACAATCGTTTACAACAATTACCTCATAATCAGGATAATCCTGGCTAAGTATTAAAGGCAGGTTTTTTTCAAGGTTTTTTTCTTCATTTCGTGCACATATAATTACTGAAACAGGCTCTTTTGTAGTAGAAATATTTTTATTGTTTTTATAAAATAAAATACGAGCGTAGTAAAACAGATAAAAATAAACCTGGATCAAAAACGTAATGCCAAACAATATTAAGATTAGATAATAAGGATTCTCTTTTAAAAAATTTATAATGTCCACAGTTTTAGTTTTAAATAGATAATTGGCAATTTTATTAAACATTTTTATGTAAAACAAGAATTGTAATCTTAAGAAATGAATAATTTATTCACAATTGGTTATCTTTGATCCGAAAATTATAGCACATGAATTTTGAGATTGAAGCATTTGACAACGATACTAAAGCCAGGGCAGGGGAGATAACAACCAGCCATGGTAAAATAAAAACACCTATTTTTATGCCAGTAGGCACTTTAGGAAGTGTTAAAGGAGTTAACCAGCGTGATCTAATTCATGATGTAAAAGCTCAAATTATTTTAGGTAATACTTATCATCTTTTTTTACGCCCCGGGATGGAAACGATTCAAATGGCCGGAGGCTTACATAAATTTATGAACTGGGAAAAACCAATACTTACCGATAGTGGTGGATATCAGGTTTTTTCACTGGCCGAGAACAGAAAGCTAAAGGAGGATGGAGCACACTTTAGCTCGCATATTGATGGGTCAAAACACATATTTACCCCGGAAAATGTGGTGGATATACAACGAATAATTGGTGCTGATATTATTATGGCATTCGACGAATGTACTCCATATCCGTGCGATTATGATTATGCAAAAAAGTCGATGCAGTTAACACACCGCTGGCTTAATCGAGGAATTAAAAGGTTTGAAGAAACCGATCCGATGTATGGATACAATCAATCATTTTTTCCAATTGTACAAGGTAGTGTTTATAATGATTTGCGTATTGAGTCAGCAGAAACCATAGCATCATACGAAAGCGATGGATATGCTATTGGTGGATTATCTGTAGGTGAACCGGTTGACGAAATGTATGATATGATTGATGTGGTAAATGAGATCTTGCCCAAAAATAAACCTCGCTATTTAATGGGAGTTGGTACGCCGGTAAACATTTTGGAAGGAATAGCCCGTGGTATTGATATGTTCGATTGTGTTATGCCTACTCGTAATGGTAGAAACGGAATGTTATTTACCAGAGATGGTATTATCAATATTAAAAATGTAAAATGGAAAAATGATTTTACGCCGATCGAAAAAAATGGAGCGTCTTTTGTTGATGAAAGTTTTTCGAAGGCTTATTTGAGGCATTTGATTGTATCGAAAGAAATATTAGGAGCACAAATTGCCAGTTTACATAATTTAAGTTTTTATTTATGGCTGGTTACCGAAGCTCGAAACAGAATAATTGACGGATCATTTGCTAAATGGAAAAATGAAATGATTCAAAAACTTGCAGTTAGATTATGAGATTTCTTGGATTCAAAAAAATTGATATTTATATTATTAAGAAGTTTCTTGGGACTTACTTCTTTGCTATTTTGCTTATCATTAGTATAGCAGTTGTTTTTGATATTTCTGAAAGGATTGAAGATTTTATGGAAAAAGAAGCCCCGCTAAGAGCAATTGTTTTTGATTATTACCTAAACTTCATTCCTTACTTCGCAAATTTATTTAGTTCCTTGTTTACATTTATTGCAGTTATTTTCTTTACTTCAAAAATGGCTTATAATACCGAAATTATAGCCATTTTAAGTAGCGGGGTGAGTTTTAGGAGATTGATGTTTCCATATTTAGTCTCTGCTTTTGTAATTGCAATTTTTTCATTTGCCCTAATGGCTTATGTTATTCCACCAGCCAATGAAGTAAGGCTTGATTTTACCTATAAATACATTAAAAACCCTATAAGAAATACCGATAAAGATATCCACAGGCAAATTGAACCGGGGGTGTTTGTATATATGAAAAGTTACAATGCAACCAACGATGTTGGATATAAGTTTTCTATGGAGGAATTTAATGATGAAGGAATTCTGCAATCAAAATTGCTTTCCGATTATATAAAATGGGATTCTACGATGAATAAATGGACCATAAAGAATTATTATATCCGCGAAATTAGCGGAATAGATGAAAATATAATTACTGGCTCATCAATCGATACTGCCCTGAACATGAAACCTGAAGAATTTAAGCGAATTGATAATTTTACCGAAACCATGAATATACATGAGTTAAATGAATATATTGAAGAGCAAAAAATGCAGGGCGCCGATAATGTTACCACTTTACTCGTTGATAAGTACAGTCGTGTAGCTTATCCATTCTCCACCTTTATTCTTACAATAATTGGCGTTAGCTTATCGTCGAGAAAAATTAGAGGTGGCATAGGAATGCATATCGGATTTGGTTTGCTTCTCAGTTTTTCTTTTATCCTGTTTATGCGATTTTCAACTATGTTTGCCATTAGTGGAGTTATGAAACCCTTGTTTGCTGTCTGGCTTCCAAATTTAGTTTATGCCATCATAAGTTTGTTTTTATACAGAATGGCTCCTAAATGATTTTAAATTTTTAAGGTATTTTTATATACTTTTGTAAAAATATCGATAAAAAAAGGAATAAATTATAAACTTGATTTAAAGTGGTTTGTAATTTATAAGGATATTATTGTTGCAATTAAATTTTTTTGAATAAAATTGATTTCGTAATGTTGCACTGATTTTTTTGTGATTAACAGCTTATTATTGGTACAAAAATTTTAAGCAAATATTAACTAAATGTACAAGATATGTCTTTGAAAAGAAAAATTCTTGAACTTCAAAAGAAGCGGGAAAAAGTGCTCCAGGGTGGTGGCGAAAAGGCCATTGAGAAGCAGGTAGCCATGGGGAAAATGACTGCCCGTGAAAGAATTATTACTTTATTGGATGAGAATTCTTTCCATGAATATGATTTGTTTGTTGAGCATGAAGCTCGCGATTTTGACATGGATAAGAAAACACTGCATGGCGATGGTGTAATCATTGGAACAGGCACGATTTTTGGCGCTCCAATTTGTATTTATGCACAGGATTTTACTGTTGCCGGAGGGTCGCTCGGGTTGATGCATGCTAGAAAAATTACGAAAATTATGGACCATGCCATGAAAATGAGAGTTCCAATTATTGGTATTAACGACTCTGGTGGTGCTCGTATTCAGGAAGGTGTTAATTCATTAGCCGGATATGG
>JAWLEM010000270.1:1446-3530 GCA_041686115.1 Bacteroidales bacterium | reverse complement strand
AATTTTTCTTTCGCGATTTTTGAGCTTGGCGAAACAGAACGCTATCTGTTTAGTTTTGTGATTAAAGATGGAAAAATTGACGGCGCTGAAGAAACCGACGGAATTGAGATTACTAACTATCCGTTAAACGAAAACTATCCTGAAGGAATGCTTGTTGTGCATGATGGTTATAATTTTCAGAACGATTCCATACAGGCACAAAATTTTAAATACATATCGTTGGAAAAAATCCGTAAGATGATTGAGCATTATTGATGCTTGCTCTGGTAAGTCTTAACAAAATAGCACAAGTTTTGTAGAAATGACATTTAGTCTTAATGTTTATTTTGTATAATCTACACGATTAATTACTCCTTTCAGGCGTGAGAAAGTTCATAAAATCTTGAAATTTAATTTAATGATTAATACGGTTGTGCATAGTTTTCCATGTATCTGTAATTAAAAAACTTTCATCCATGTACGAAATCATTTTTTCGAATTTTTTCATGGGCACCGCAAAGGTGAGTGTGTCTTTTGAAACACATGGGCGGGCAGATGTATCGAACATACCAATAATCGCGCGTGGATTGTCTGCATTAATTTCGAGATATGGATAATGAACAATAGATCCACAACCTGCAGCAAAAGGAGTAATTGCACCTCCGTTTGGATCAATCTGGTCGAAATTAGCCAGTGTAAATAAACCGGATAAAACATCAGCCTTAGCAAAAAATATCACTACTTCTGGGTGGTCGTTTTCGGTTAGTTTATCCCACCGCTTAAACACAATATTTCTTTCGTTTGCCGGAATGGTTTGATGATTTTTCATTAACTTATTTACCATTTCCGGTGTTCGCTTATATCTTTCACCTTCCAGTTCATCGGGTATTCCGCACGATAGGAAATATTCAAAATTGGGCCGCATTTTATCCGAATAACCCAAATATCTTCGTGCTCCGCCACAACCCAGCGAATCTTTGTTAAACGATAAATTATTTCCTTTCAGCACGGGAGCTAAATCGCAAATAAAACAGCTCCATTCCTTTTTGGCAGGAACAACATCCATGTCTTTTGCTTCATCACTAAAATAAAATGCAATAGGTAATTCAGCTTCACCAAAATATTTTTCCCACTGTGCAGTAAAATGGTTTCTAAACTCAATGTTCATATTGTTTATTTTTTTCTATTATTACTCCAATTAAAAGATCTTTGGTTTCTTTTGAATAAAACAGGTATTGAGATTTTTTTAGCCCTTCTAACGATTCCGCCAAACGATCCATTTTATCAATAATGCCTTCCATTTCTTTTGTATTTAAGGCTTTGCTTAACTCTTCGATGATGGCTTTGCGGTATTCAAAATTTCCACTTAAGTGCACAATATCATTTATATATTGATTTTTATTCTTTTTCCAATATTTATGCAAATCAAATCCCCAATCGTTATAATTGATATTTTGAGTTAATTGTTTTATTTCGGATATTGAAATTTTGTTCTCGCGAAAATCTATTTTCTTGCTTAATTGATCTATTTCTCCGGTTTCTAAATCAATATAATATGGTATCATATTTATCCTTACACCCAGCTGTTTGTTGTTGATCCAAAAAATAGGAGAAAATACCGACATGGTATCAATTTTTTTGATCAATTGATTTTTATTTTCATCTAGTAGGAGTTGCCTGATTTCAACACCTGTGGAGTCTTTGTTGATGTATGCTATCCGGTTTTTGTCGGGTGATAATATGGGGCAATTCCCTGTATAAATATATCGTATAAGTTCATTATTCTTTAAATCGTATAGAAAAAACCCCAAATGATTAGGATACAAATCTTTATTAGATGTCGTTGAATTATCATTTCCTGGTTGCAAACGCCAACCCATGGTTGGGTAAACGCTAAATAATAATTTGTTATTTTGTACCGATAAATTTTTTTGGTATGATGAATACAAAAGGTTTCCAAAATCAAAAATTTTGTTTAGCCTGTTATTAATGGTATCAAGCTCATACAAACTTGTGTTTCTGTATATGTTTTTATGCATTCCTCCATCAGGGAAGCGGGTAATTCCTTTTGGTGGCTGCCCGGCTTGAATGGAATGATAAAAAAT
>JAWLEM010000270.1:0-1346 GCA_041686115.1 Bacteroidales bacterium | reverse complement strand
CGGGTGAATTTTTAATAGACAAAAGCTGATCGGTAAAAGTATTGCCAGCAGGCAAAGAAATAAATGCCAGCAATGGCCATAAAATTAGGATTATGGTAAAACTAATACTGGCTGGTTTTAATCGTGATTTACTCATTTTTTAATCTTTAGGTTTATGCTAAGATAATATTTTATGATTGAAAAATCTTTTTCAATTCTGAAAACTTTTATTGGCTCGATTCTGAAAATATTAGATATGGTTATGTTGTAGAGAATACTTTGACAGGAACTCTAATATTCAGATGAATTTAGTTGACAATGGTTCTCATTCTCCTTAATTTTATAGTATTCTTTTTTAATATGATACATTAATAAAATAGGAGGAATTATGCCAGACAATGTTTATAAAATTATCGAACTGGTAGGAACCAGTACAGAATCGTGGGAAAAAGCTGCTGCCAACGCAGTTAAAAGAGCTTCTGAAAGCTTACGCGATCTTCGGATAGCAGAAATCTCCCAATTGGATATGCAAATTGGCGACGGTAAAGTAGAAGCCTACAGGGCAAAAGTTAAAGTGTCATTCAAATACGAAGGGCATCAATAAGGCCGTTGGTTGTTAAATCATTTTTTGATTAAAGGCACATGGTATATTTTTCTGATGTGCCTTTAATCGTTTAGGTTTAGATAGAAAAGTAATTTTCAAACTTTTGCCGGCTTATGGGTTTTCCGTGGCCGGGTAAAAATAAGTTACATTTTGTATTCAAAAGTAGTTCCCAGCTTTTATAAAGATTCTTTACATCATCAGCGAAAGGAGGAAAAATCTTGTTTTTATAAATACCGATTAAAGTGTCTCCGACAAAAGCAATCTCATCATCAATAATTATACTTATTGAACCAATGGTATGGCCTGGAGTATGTATTATTTTAATATTGGGAAATAAATCTAAATTGCTGTTAACCAGAATATCAGGATTTACCGGTTCGTATTTTCCAATGGATTGTGCATATTTGTTACCTGAATTAGAGATAAGCTTAAATAGCCACGATGTGCCTTTGGGCAACCGGGTAAATCCTTTTTTTATCCAATCTGCTTCGTTCTCATGGACAATTATTTTAGAACTAAAATCATTTTTTATACTTTTTGAGTTGCCGGCATGGTCGTAGTGTGTATGAGTTAGGATATGATAGTCAATAGTTAAATGATTGTCTAAAACGATTTTAATGTTTTTCTTTAATCTTGAATAGTTTTTACCTGTTCCACTATCAATTAAGATATTGATTCCATTGCTATTAATGAGATAACAGTTGGTCATCCCAGCTAATAGGGTATGGATTTTTGTTCCTTTGGATGATTTAATTTTCATGGT
>JAWLEM010000269.1:0-3567 GCA_041686115.1 Bacteroidales bacterium | reverse complement strand
TATATTTTCTTGTTTAAACCCTTTAGGGTCTATTACAGGCAAAACAGCATTGTGTAGAAAAGTACCTCTAAAACTGGCAAACATTACACCTCTTGTGTTTGAAATAGCAATACTATTAAATAAGTCAATTATTTCTTTAGGAATAGATACCGAGTTATTCGTTTTATCTCCTTTTAAGTCATCAAAATTTACAATATGAAAAATATTACTAACACTTATATTTCCAAGTAAGGTTTGTTTATCTTCATTTAGAACTTTTACTTCAACAATTACAAATACCAGTTTTTTTTCCGGGTTTATTTTATGTAGCAGATTAATATTAAAATGAAAAACTGGTACAGCAGGTAATTGAATTTGTGGTTTTTTTAATTCAATGTCAAGTATCTCAATACCCTTGATTTGAAATTCTATATTTTTCTTTTGTGCTTTTTCTTTGGTCATGCTTCAAATTGCTTTTGGTTGGTTGCATTTTTATCAATCACTAATTCACAATAATCATTTGGTTGAATACGTAATTTTTGGCTATCATTCATTGATGCCGAAATTGATGCTAAATAAATAACAGGGTCTTTTCTTTGTTCTTTAATATTAATCAAATCAATATCAAGTACATCCCCTATTTCCCATAAAGTTTCTGCAGTAAAATTATGCGTGCCACTCAACCATTTTGATATCTCCGACGGACTCTTATCTAAAGCTTTTGCTAAATCCCCTTTCTTCATTCCTTTGGCTTTTAATGCATCGTCAATTCTTGCAGCCAACATCATTTTTCTTTCTGTCCTTTTTAGTTCTTCCGGGCTAATTTCATTTAGCAAATCTTCAATAAGTGGACTTGTATAAAGTTCGGGAGTTTTCTTATTCATAGTCTTCTGTATTAAATTCTAATGCTCCAATTAAATCCATATGATCATCAGACCATTCAATATCTTTTGTTCTTAACCTATTTGTAATTTCTCGTGAAATTTCTCTTAATAAATAATTTTCCTGTTTAAGCTTTTCATCTTCTTGTAGTGCTTTTATACTCTTTTTCTTCTCTCCACCACCACCAAGGATGATTAATTCTGTTCCATATCTGATACAATACAACCTAAGTTTAGTTCCTGGAATATCATATAATGCACAGATACCATCGCCAGGATTTCCTTCTTTATCTTTAAAAAACTTCATTCGAGCACCTGTACTTTTACCTATAACTTTTAAACGTTGAATCATGTCTAAAAGTTCACTTTTAAATGAATTAATATTTTCTTCAATAAATTTATCAAAGAGCGTTTTCTTTTCATCATCTATATAAACAGAATAAACAGATGCCGCATCACCAGAAAATTGATCTAATTTAACGATTTTACACTTCATTTACAATTCGGATTGACAAAAATAATTAAAAAATTCACTTTTAAGTGAAATTTTATGCTTTTTTAACATTATACCTCTTAAAATTTTCTGCCAGTTCAAAAATTTCAACATATACTTCATCTCTTTCTACCGATGGAAATCCATGTTTATCAAATTATTTTTAGGTCATTTATATCAATAAAGATGTCCGCCATAAACTTACTAAGCTTGTGCCTAGTTAAACCTAAATAGGTATGTAACACTTTTAATGCTCCGTCCCATTCTTGTTTTGTTTTGGGTCCGGCTACTGTTTCGTCACCGATAAAATATATGTTTACAAGAAATGCTTGCTTCTTACATTTTTCTCTCAAATAATACAAGTGTGCAATTCGGTTCGTATATTGATAAAACTTACCTGACCAATCTATTTCGTTGGTTACATTTAAAAAATCTTTTGTTTCATTTAATGATTGGTTAATAATTTTCTTAGATTTTTCTCCAGCACTTGTCGCCGGACTTACAATTTCTGGTATATTTGCTTTAGCTTCAACAAGTATTACATGGCCGTTTTGAGTTTTGGCTAAAGCATCCCATTGTGGGCCTTTAGCCGGCCAAAAGTTATCTAGTTTTATTTCAGTCGGATCAAGTCCTACCTTAAGCAAAAAATCATTATCTCGATACTCTGCAAAATCATCTTGTTCAATTGGTGAAGTCCAAATAATTTGTTGGTCTGCTAATTCTTTAAAAGGTGATTTAAGAAGATTATCAATAATGTTTTGGTTTTTATTAACTAAAACTTGAATGTCCTTTAAACTTCCTCGTCCGTCAGCATCTTGAATTATTCTTGCCATAATAATTTTGTTTTTTTAACAACAATCTGTTATTACAGATTTTAGAATTTAACTATTTATTTGATATCACATCTGTCCTAAATAAATAAAAAAATTAAGCCAATTAGGCTCCGGTTTCCCGGAGCTATTATTTTTGTGGTGTTAAAACATAAAAATACTAATTGGCTATGAAAACAAATTTAACGCTATTTGCTCAAATTGTAAAATCACTTTGCAGAAATTCATTTAAATCACTTGTAAATAAGTATGATACTGACAAATATTCAAAAGGTATTGACAGCTGGACACATTTAATCACTATGTTGTTTTGCCAATTATCTAAATTAAACTCTCTCAGGGACGTTACAAATGGTTTACGTTCTACCTCAGGCAATTTAAATCATTTAGGACTGCATAAAGCTCCATCAAAATCTTCTTTGGGCTATCAAAATAAAGAACGGGAATGGTATCTTTTCCAGGACTATTATTTTAAACTGTTAGAAAACTTATCAAACATCGCTCAGTTTAAGCAAGTACGATTCAAAATAAAAGCAAAAATATTGTTATTAGATTCAACAACGATTTCTCTTTGCTTAAACCTTTTTGATTGGGCTAAATATCGAAAGAAAAAAGGAGCTATAAAGCTTCATACACTTTTAGATTATGACGGTTGTTTGCCTACATATATTGATATGACAGATGGCAAAGTCCATGATGCTAATGCGGCAAAAGAAATTGTTTTGCCTGCTGACAGTGTTGTTGTGGCAGACAGGGCTTATGTTGATTTTGAGACTTTGTACCGGTGGCATAAAGGGAAAAGTCATTTTGTGGTTCGTTTAAAGAAATCAATTAAGTTTAACCGGCTTGAAGAAAAAGAACTTCCGGATAACATGCATCAACACATTTTAGTTGATGAATATATTGAACTATCGGAAGAAAAGACCAGGGCAAAATATCCAAAAAAGCTTCGTAGGGTCGTTGTTTGGGATGATAAAAACAGCCAAACCATTGAAATCATTACCAATCAATTTACTTGGACAGCAAACACGATTGGAGAACTGTATAAAGCTCGTTGGGAAATTGAAATCTTTTTTAAAGACATTAAACAGCTGCTGAAAATCAAATCCTTTTTAGGTACATCGCCAAATGCTGTTTTAATACAGATTTGGACAGCAATGATTACAATATTAATTTTAAAATATCTTAAGGCTTGCGCTAAATATGGTTGGTGCCTTTCAAATCTTGTGGCATTCCTGCGTATAAACCTGCTGGTTAAATATGATTTGCAAAATCTGTTGGATAATCCTTTTCAGACAGATCCAAGCCCACCAGAATCCAAATATAAACAAGGGGTTTTATTTAAATGGGGGGATTAGTTTTTAATAATCGTAAAAATCTGTCC
>JAWLEM010000268.1:0-3572 GCA_041686115.1 Bacteroidales bacterium | reverse complement strand
TGCAGCAGCTCCATCGAACGATTTGGCTATTTCCCAGGGCAAGCCTTTTTCTTTACATTTTTTTTGGAGATCGCGGGCTGTAAAATCAATTCCCAATCCTATTTCACTGTAATAGCGATGAACAAATTCCGGAGCTATGTTTTTCCCTAAGCGGTTAAATTTTAAAACAATTTCTACCTCGTAGTGAATATCTTTTGAAAAATCGGGATAAAAGAATGGTTGGTTATTTTTTAATAATGCCGAGTCGGGCATAAGAAAAAACACAGGCTCTTGCGGAACCGGGTTATTTAATTCTTTGGCATGATCTACATAATTACGGCCAATAGCAATTATTTTCATTTTCTATATTTAAAAATAAAACCCCGACAGCTTTAAACCATGCCAGGGCAATTTTATGCATTAAATTTCCTAAGTTTTATTGCTGTTAAAACTTTCTTGGTATACAAAGGAAAATCACTTTTAATAATCCATCCATAATATCCCGGGTCTTTCTCTAAAACAGACTCAACGGTTTTGCCTTTATATTTACCGAAATTAAATACTTCCTCCCCTTTATCGTTATAAACAATACGTCCGGCAAAGTCTACATTGGTATTATGAACAGAAAATTTAGATAATTTTTCCATATCATTCTCCAAATCCTCGTATCTGTCAATCTGAGCTTTCAATATTTCGAATGTGGCTTTAGTGTCTGCTTCGGCGCTATGAGCATCTTCCAAAATTTTATCACAGTAAAATTTATATGCTGCAGTTAGTGTACGTTGTTCCATTTTATGGAAAATTACCTGTACATCAACAGATCGTAATTTTTTCAAGTCAAAATCAATATCCGAACGAATAAATTCTTCGGCCAACAATGGAATATCAAATTTTGTTGAATTATAACCTGCAATATCACATCCTTCAATAAATTGCGCAATACTCTTTCCCACTTCGTTAAAAGTTGGTTTATCTTTTACATCTTCGTCGGTAATTTTATGTATTTCTGTCGATTGCGGAGGTATCGGGATGGTAGGATTAATTAACATGGTTTTTGTTTCTTCCGAGCCATCAGGAAAAACTTTTAGCATAGAAATTTCCACAATACGATCGTTAGCAACATCAACACCTGTAGTCTCCAAATCGAAGAATACGATTGGTTTTTTTAAATTTAAATCCATTATTTTATTTGTTGTCTTTAAAAAAAAAGAGTTTCAATCCGAAACTCTTTTCAAGCTATTATTAAAATATATATTATCCTTTAATCATCATTGGCATTAATAACATCAGCACATCTTCATCGTCGTTTTCTTTTTCGGCAGGGAAAAATATTCCTGCACGCGAAGGATCTGAAAACTCTGCCAACACATCAGTTGATGCAAGGTTGGAAAGAATTTCGATTAAAAATGACGATTTAAAACCAATTTCCATTTCATCGCCTTCATATTGACAATTTAATCTTTCGTTTGCCGAAATTGAAAAGTCTATATCCTGTGCAGAAACATTCATCTGGCTACTTTTCATTTCGAGTTTTACCAAATTGCTTGCCTGGTTAGAAAATAATGCAACACGTTTTAACGCATTGTATAACTCTAAACGGTCAACGGTTAATTTATTTGGGTTATTGGATGGTATTACCGAATTGTAACTTGGATAATTCCCCTCAACCAATCTGGATACTAAAGTATAATTGGATAAAGTAAACAATGCATTTTTGTCGTCAAACTCAACGGTCACTTCATTCTCTTCTTTCGGCAAAATTGCTTTTAACAATGACGCTGGTTTTTTTGGAAGGATAAAATTGGACTCATCTTCAGCTTTAACATCCATGCGGCGGTAGCGAACCAATTTATGCGCGTCGGATGCTACAAATGTCATACTATCGGTAAACAGTTCGATATAAATACCATTCATTACAGGCCTTAATTCATCGTCGGCAGTAGCAAATAGTGTTTTTGTAATACCTGTTAGCAATAATTCTGCGGGTAACTGGATAGATGTTTTCTTGTCATCTTTAATGGTAGGCATTTGCGGAAAATCATCACCGTTTTGCCCTACCACATTATATTTACCATTTTCTGTAGTAATAACTACACCAAATGTTTCGGTATTAATGTCAAAAGTTAAAGGCTGATCCGGAAACTCTTTAAGCGTATCTGTTAAAATTCTGGCGGGTATGGCTATGCTACCTCCATCAGTTACATTTTCCAACTTAATAGTTGTTATTAATGTTGTTTCCAAATCCGATGCCGTAATTTTTAATTCATTTTCTTCTAACTGAAATAAAAAATTATCAAGTATCGGCAAGGTGTTTTTTGTGCTAATCACCCTGCTAATTGCCTGCAAATGACTTAATAGCGCTGTACTGGAAATTACAAACTTCATCTGTACTTATTTTAAATTTTTAATGATTTCGTTAATTATATAATTATCCTAAATTAAAGATCAATAATACGAAAAAAATATCAAGTAGCCAATAAGGCTTTGGGATTTTTATGCTAGCGAAAATAATCAATTTCTTTTAATAAAGGATCAAAAATATGATATTGAATAATGATTAATTCTTTATTTTGATTAAAAACGGCGTATGCCCTGTTATAATCATATTTTGCTTTATCTCCGAATTCATCAAATTCTGTTTCCGGTGGCTTTCGATAAATGGTTATGCTATTTTTATTTTTATCAAAATCAAGAATACTGATTTTACAATACGGTTTTGTTTGTAAAATAGAATCCACTGTGGTTTGGGGCAACTCATCAGCAATATCTTCAAAATTAATATCCTGAAAGTAAGTAAAATACCTCATTACTTTTTCCAAATTAAAATTTTGGATATAGGTATCAGAAACCAAATCTTGCAAAGCTATTGAGCCATCGCCGGAATTGATTAATCGAAAGGATTGAGATTTTGCTTCGGGATATTCCACTATAATACTTTGTATATCCTGTGGGTTATAATTGAAAATAGTTTTATCTCTCCAGAAACTCTCATCCATGATAAAAAGTTCAGATATTACCCCCTTAAATGCAGGAATCCTGGCAATAAACGGCTCCGAACTTTTTGCCATCATTATATAGGTTTTATTTGCATCCATCTCCGGAAGGCTGACAAAATACTTTCGAATAAGTTTTTTATTTTTATAAATCTCAATCAGCTTACCTTTCTCTTTAAGGAGTTGGGCAATTTCTTCTTTTTCAGATTTTGATACTGGTTTTAAAATTTCAATCCTGTTTAAAGCCATTAATAAATTATCAACTACGCGATTTCTGGCTACATATTGATCATTAACCTTCCATTGTATGTTTTCTTTGCTAAGCATCAATGGTTTATTATCCGAAAACATCTTTATTTTACTGATATTATCTATTGATTCTACAGCAAAATTTATATTTCCCCTTTTTAATGTTCCTTTCGAATCAGTAAAAAAAAAGACTGCTGCTATAATCAACAATATAAAAACTATAATAAAAGTTTTCAGGGTATTATTCATTTTAATTTTTTTTTCATTTAAGTTGACCATTTTAACAAAATGGATTACGATGTATATCTTCTTTTCCGAATATATATCAATATTCCGCCGAACAGAATAATA
>JAWLEM010000267.1:0-3623 GCA_041686115.1 Bacteroidales bacterium | reverse complement strand
AAGACTTACCCACCCAATAAAACAGTGATTAAAGATATCAGCCTTTCCTTTTATCTGGGTGCCAAAATCGGAATTATTGGGTTAAACGGGAGTGGGAAATCTACCTTGTTGCGAATAATAGCCGGAATTGATAAATCATTCAACGGTGAGTTGGTTTTTTCGCCTGGTTATTCTGTCGGACTTTTAGAACAAGAACCACATCTTGATGAAAGTAAAACGGTCAAGGAAGTTGTGATGGAAGGGGTGCAGGAAATTGCTGATGTGCTGAATAAATACGAAGAAGTAAATAAAAAATTCGAATTGCCGGAAATTTACGAAAATCCTGAAGCCATGGATAAATTAATGGCTGAGCAGGCTGCACTGCAGGAAAAAATAGACCAACTGGATGCATGGAATATCGACACCAAACTGAATCGTGCCATGGATGCATTGCAATGCCCTCCGGATGATCAACCAGTGAGCGAACTGTCTGGTGGTGAACGTCGTCGTGTGGCTTTATGCCGCTTGCTATTACAGGAACCGGATATTTTACTGCTCGATGAACCTACTAACCATCTCGATGCTGAAAGTATGCATTGGCTAGAACAACACTTGCAACAATACAAAGGTACCGTTATTTGCATAACGCACGACCGTTACTTCCTGGATAATGTTGCAGGTTGGATTTTAGAATTGGACAGGGGCGAAGGAATTCCATGGAAAGGAAATTATACTTCGTGGTTGGAGCAAAAATCCAAACGGCTGGAAATGGAAGAAAAAACGGTTTCGAAACGAAGAAAAACATTGGAGCGTGAGTTAGAATGGGTTCGCATGGCACCAAAAGCCCGGCATGCAAAATCGAAAGCCCGTTTGTCGGCTTACGATAAAATGCTAAACGAAGATGTAAAACAAAAAGAAGATCGTTTGGAAATTTATATCCCCAATGGCCCCCGTTTAGGAGATAAAGTGATTGAAATGGAAGGGGTAACCAAAGGTTATGATGACAGATTGTTGATTAATGATTTGAGTTTTAGCCTTCCGCCTGCCGGAATAATTGGTGTTATTGGCCCGAATGGAGCCGGTAAAACAACCTTGTTCAGGATGATTATGGAGCAGGAAAAACCAGATGCCGGGAATATTGAAATTGGCGAATCGGTAAAAATTAGTTATGTCGACCAGACACACAAAGCCATTGATCCTGAAAAATCGGTTTTTGAAGTAATATCCGATGGACTGGAAAATATGAAATTAGGTAATCGGACTGTAAACTCTCGTGCTTATGTCGCAAGATTCAATTTTTCCGGTGGCGACCAGGAGAAAAAATGTGGTGTGCTATCAGGTGGTGAAAGGAATCGCTTGCATTTGGCATTGGCATTAAAAGCTGAAGGTAATGTTTTATTGCTCGATGAGCCAACCAACGATATTGATGTGAACACCTTACGTGCACTGGAAGAAGGTTTGGAGAGCTTTGCCGGATGCGCAGTAGTGATAAGCCACGACCGCTGGTTTCTGGACAGAATTGCAACACATATTCTGGCATACGAAGGAGAGGGGCATGTACATTTTTTCGAAGGTTCTTTTTCTGAATATGAAGAAAATAAAAGAAAACGATTGGGAACTGATGCACCCAAGCGGTTTAAATATAAAAAACTGACTAAATAAAAGATCTATTTTGTTCAATGGGCATTCCTGACTGCCGCAGGTAGTCCTGCCCATTGATTTTAGTGCCTTGCAGCTTTAATTTTTCTGCAGACTAATAAAAATTGAAAACATCAAGCGAGACTGAAACAGTCCGCTTTTTTTTTATTTTTGTATCCATGATTACAGTCGATAAAATTGTCATTAAACATAACAAATTCTTCCGAACCCTTTTTTTTCATTTAGTATTTTGGTTCTTAAGTCTTCTATTTTATCATTTTATTACAGGCGAACAACAAATTTTTAAATCTTATCTGAATTTACTGCAGATTGAGAATGTTTATCTTGTACTCTTATTTTTAGCTTTTGGCATTGCTTTATGGTTTTCTTTTATCGATGTGATTTTTAGCGATCGGATTATGCGCTTTTTCCCCATACAGATTACATTGTTTTTGCGGTCTGTATTGTATTTGGCTTCGGTATTTTTATTGATTTTAGTAGCAGCCAGGTCACCATTAACTATTTATACCAAAGAAAATTATACCGAGATATTTGAGTTGTTGCCCGAAATGGATATACTATTTTATCGTTTTCTTCTATTCTTTTATGTTTTTGGTATTTTTAATCATCTTATAAGGGGTACAATCAAAAAAGTAGGCCGTGGAAATATGCGCAGCTGGATTTTTGGTATCATGAACAAACCACGAGAGAATGAGCGAATTTTTATGTTTCTGGATATGAAATCATCTACTGCAACAGCTGAAAAATTAGGGCATAAAAAATTCAGTCACCTGGTACAGGATGTATTTAACGATATGTCTGTGGTAGATAATTATTATGGCGAAATATACCAGTACCTGGGCGATGGAGCCATTATTTCATGGAGTTTAAAGAAAGGGTTAAAAAAGGATAATTTTTTGCGGGCATATTTTGCATTTGCACATGTAATTTATAAACGTAGAAGATATTATAACCGGAAATACGGTTTTATTCCCAGGTTCAAAGCCGGCATACATTCCGGAAAAGTAATGGTATTGCAGGTTGGGCTAATTCGTAGAGATATTTCATACAATGGGGATACACTGAATACAGCAGCCCGAATAGAATCGATGTGTAATGAATACAGGCAGGATGTATTAATATCTGGAGATTTGTATGCAATGTTAGCCAATAAAAAGAGGTTTACTTTTAAAACTGTGGGGAATATTAAACTGAAAGGTAAAAGGAAATCAATTGATGTTTACCAGGTTAAAAAGAAAAAATAGATGGTTCAAATTTAACATAAGAGTAAGGTAATATTATATTAATTTATGGATTTTAAATTTATGATTTCTAGTAATAAAAACCAGAAAATGTTGAATAAAGAAATAAAACCATTAGTTTTAAACTTATTGAAATAAATATGATCTAAAAAAATAAAACAACCATAAATAATCGATAAAACGAAAGCTATGAAGAAACTTACAATTTTAACTTTATTACTTATTATTGGACTGGGTATTTTTGCGCAGGAAAATAAAAAACCTCTAACCTTTGATGATATTTTAAAATGGAATCGGATAACCGAAACTCTAATATCCAACGATGGAAATACAATTGTTTATAAATCTGAACCATGGAAGGGCGATCCAATTATTAAAATCACCGGAAAAGATGGGGACGAGATAGCATCTCTATGTTGTGCTACCAATGCCCTAATTACCAATGATTCTAAATTTGTGGTGTTTACAATAAAACCATCGGAAGAAACCATCCGCGAGCTGAAACTGAAGAAAACCAAAAAAGAAGATATGCCCCAAAATAAATTGGGCATTTATCATTTAGAAAATAATGATATAGACACCATTTGTAATTTCAAATCCTTTAAACTGCCTGAAAAATGGGATGGGTGGTTAGCTTATCAAATAGAAACTGAAATTGTAAAAGATACAAACAAAGTAGAATCCGAAGATGAAAAAGAGCAAGAAATTAAAAAAGAATCAAAAAAGAATGGATTTAAACTTGTA
>JAWLEM010000266.1:0-3632 GCA_041686115.1 Bacteroidales bacterium | reverse complement strand
ATTTTTTAAAAAAATGTGATGAGGTTTGGCATGCCGGCGATATTGGAAATATAACTACAGCCGATCAATTAAGCCATTTAAAAAATTTTAAAGCCGTTTACGGAAATATCGATGGGCATGATGTGCGGATTGTATATCCTAAGTTACAAACATTTCGATGCGAAGATGTAAATGTTCTGATGGTTCATATCGGTGGATATCCGGGTAAATACGAAAAGGAGATAAAAAGCTTAATTCGTGATTTATCGCCCGATCTGTTTATTTCGGGGCATTCGCATATTTTAAAGGTGATGTATGATAAAAAAAATGAACTGTTGCATATCAATCCCGGTGCTGCCGGTAAATCGGGGTTGCATAAGCATCAAACAGCCGTTCGTTTTATAATTGACGGAAAAGATATTAAAGGCCTGGAAATTTTTGAGAAAAAACGAAGTGCCCATTAAACAATCCTGCCAGCGGTTTATAACCCTGGCAGTGGTTAATATTAAACAATCCTGCCAGCGGTTTATAACCCTGGCAGTGGTTAATAACCGGCTAAAGCCGTTTAATTCTATTGCTTTTAGGAGCCGTCAGCTAAAGCAGACGGTAAAAAATTGCTTCGCTGGCGCGGACATGCTGTCCGTGCCTATTTCCAATTCTTAATTAATGGCTTATGATCAAGTACAAATACATCCAGAAAACTATCTAATCCTGCATAATTCCTGGCAGAGCTGTATAAATAATCTTCTGGTTTTTCTACTATTAAATCCTGAACCGGATTATTATGAATATATTCTAACTTTTCATACAAGAATGACATACTATAAATCTCTTTTGCTTGATTTCCATCTTGCCAAACTTTAAAATTTTGATTTTTCTTTAAATGAGCGCAAGCTTTTGAAAAGTATTCTAACATCCATTCTCTTCTGCTTTCAGGTTCTTCTATTATCCGGGTTATAATATTTTTAGATGTATAAGTTTTAAAATCTCTTAGAATATCCGATAAATCAGGTTCTCCTTCAGCTCTGCAAATCATATGTAAATGGCTTGGCATTAAACAATATGCAAAAATAACCAAGCCCTTATTCTTTATACAATGCCTCAATGAATCAATTATTAACTTTTTTTGACTTACCCTTGTAAATACATCAACCCAGCCAACAGTTGTCATCGTAATAAAGTATGGTTTGTCTTTATCTCTTATTTTATATTTGTCTGACATAAATCAAAAATACATTTTTTATGCTTTTGATCAAAAGGCTATATTCGAAAAGCTGGTGTGGGCGTTACCGTAACTTCTATTTAAAAGCAAAACCAAGCTATTAAAACCTGGTTCTTTTATTAATTTTTGCTTTTGCTTTTCATGGTTTGTCGCCCCGACAACATGTCGGCGCTAGCGGGCTTTAGCCCTTTATAGTAAACAAGTCAGGGTTTGGTTTGCGTGTGTAAGCAATTCTGCCAGTGGTTTATAACCTTGGCAGAGATTAATAACCGGCTAAAGCCGTTTAATTCTATTGCTTTTAGGAGCCGTCAGCTAAAGCAGACGGTAAAAAATTGCTACTAACCTACTAAGCTAATTATTATTACAAAACTGGTAACTGGTAATTACGGTAGGCTTCAGTAATTACCGTTGACTTCAGTCGACGGGCTTTAGAATTAGCTTAAGAACTTTAGCCCTTTATAGTAAACAAGTCAGGGTTTGGTTTGCGTGTGTAAGCAATCCTGCCAGCGGTTTATAACCCTGGCAGAGATTAATAACCGGCTAAAGCCGTTTAATTCTATTGCTTTTAGGAACCGTCAGCTAAAGCAGACGGTAAAAAAATTGCTACTAACCTACAAAACAAATTAATAACCGGCTAAAGCCGTTTAATTCTATTGCTTTTAGGAACCGTCAGCTAAAGCAGACGGTAAAAAATTGCTTTCTATCTGTCTAGCCGCTTGGAGCGGCTTGGCGGATGCGTTTGGAAAGGATATTGTAGGCTGAAAGTCTCGGTTTGACTTAAAGGCACACCAAGACTCTGAGATAGCTGAGTAACCCGGGCTTTAGCCCTTTTAATTTTTTGTAGCTAACAGCCTTATTACTTCAGCTTCTCCCTGGTGATGGGTTCCTTCGGAAAGATAGGTTGTTGTTTTTTCCAGTAACTTAAAATTTAAACCGTTAAAATCTTGCTTTAAATCATCTATTGAATAGAGCAATTGATCATTTTTAGGTCCACCAGACTTATTATGGATCTGTTCTTTCGAAAATACTTCCAGCAAAATATGCCCGTTATCATCCAAATGCTCAATGAGCTTTTTATGAAAAGATTTCCGCTTTTCAGGCATGAGGTGCAAAAAAATAACCGAAATCAAATCGAATTTCTCATCCGATTTAAAATCATCAACCGAGCAAACATTGTAACGAACCATAACATTCATCTTTTCGGCCAGTTTAAGTGCTTTTTCTCTGGCAATAGCGCTTGAATCAAAAGCTGTAACTTTCCATCCCGATTTTGCGGCATACACTGCATTTCTCCCTTCACCATCGCCCGGGAGCAGTATTTTTCCCGGCTTGTTTTTCTCAATAAACTTTTTCAAGAAACGGTTTGGTTCGGTGCCATAAATATAATCGTAGCTGTTATATCGTTTGTCCCATTCATTGCTCATATCACTCATCATATATTCTTAGAAGAACCATTTTCTTTGCCTTTTTGTTCATTTTCACCCGACTCTTTTTTTTCTTCTTCTTGCTTTTCCGGTTCTTCTTTTTGTTGCTGTTTTTTTATTGTATCCTGCAACTCTTTTTCCTGTTGTTCCTGTTTGCGTCTTTCTTCTTCGGCGGCCTGGTTCTCTTCAAATATTTGTATATTTCGTAAAAACTGCGATAAATTTTGGTTTGTGGCAATAATATACCGGTAAGGTGTTTCGCCCCGTTTGGTTCTTAATTTTCGCTTACGTTTTTTTATTGCTTTTATGGCATCCATAAACTCATCATTATTCGATAGGGTTTGCATTACACCTCGCGAATACGAAAAATAATAGTAATTATCGTTAGGCAGCTTAAAATAAAACTTCATTAAATCTCCGCTTCGCCTCTTTATCAGCTGAAAATAGCCATCTACATATTTATTTACCGGCTGATTATTAATGGTTGCAATTCCAATCTTACCATAATTTAAATACGATCCTAATTCGGTGTACCATTTTAATTTTAAGTTACCGATAAGTATGGTATGTTTCGCCGATTCGGGGATTTTTGCTTCATCGGCATACAGCATTAACTGGTTATTAAACTCGTTGTAATCGGCTGGTCCAATAATTTCTGTTAAATATTTTTTAAAAAATGGCGAGGTTATGCTCATGGGGTCGAGATTGTTTAATGCTTTCATTTCCTTGGCCAAAGAATCTAAAGCCCCTTCGGAGAAAAAGAAATCGATCGGAAAAACCATCTCCAGTTTAATCTCATTATTATCCAGGGTATGGTTAAACGAACCTGCCGGATTAAACTTAATCTGCCCGAGTTCTATACCCAAATTAATTAACCCTTCGCCGTGATATAAACAAAATCCTTTCTGAAAATCGATCAAGCTTCCTGAAGTATCTGGTTTTTGGAATTTTGTTTTGTCGGTAATGATGTATTTATTGGCAGTTTTATTATAATGCAGATATCCATG
>JAWLEM010000265.1:0-3633 GCA_041686115.1 Bacteroidales bacterium | reverse complement strand
AAAAAATCGGTTGAATGGAAAGGAGAACCCCGTGGTATTTTCGAAATTCGCCGTCACCTGTCAAACTATTTTAAAGGGTTGCCCCATTTTAAAGAAACAAGAATGAAGCTGGTAACTTCGCTTGATGTGGATGAATTGTTTAAAACACTCGACGGGGTCGCAGAGCAATATGGCCATATAGATGAGTCGCAACAGGGTGATGATTATTCCTTTTTCAGATATTAATAAATTTTTATTCTTAAATCTTTTATTATATCTTGTTGAAAAAAATTGTATGTTGAAAAAATTATTATTGATTGTATCTGTTCTTGCATTATGTTTTGCATCAATTAATGGTTTTAGTATGGATAATTCTTCAGGCCAGGTAATAAAATTGCCAGATCCCGATTATAATGGAAGTGTTTCGGTTGAAGAAGCAATGTTGAATCGCAGGTCGGTTCGTGAATTTGAATCAAAAACATTAACCCTGCAACAGGTATCGCAAATTTTATGGGCAGCTTATGGTGTTACAAAAGAAATGAATTCACCGTCGTTTTTACGCGGAGGCTTTAAAACAGCACCATCGGCTGGGGCACTGTACCCACTGGAAATTTATGTGGTAGTAGGTAATGTGAATGGATTATCCCCGGGAATTTATAAATACCTTCCTGAAGGGCACCAATTAATGAAAATTTACCATGAGGATGTTAGGAATGATTTGGCAGAGGCTGCAATAAACCAGGATTTTATTGCACAGGCTTCAATGAGCCTGGTGTATTCTGCTGTATATTCCAGAACAACCGGCAAGTATGGTAAGCGGGGCAAGGAAAGGTATGTATGTATGGACATGGGGCATTCTGCACAAAATGTTTGCCTGCAAGTGGTAGCAATGAATCTGGGCACATGTCCTGTTGGTGCTTTTGACGATATGATGGTTAGAAATGTTGTTATGCTGCCCAATGATGAAGAACCTTTATACATTATGCCTATAGGATATCCAACCGGAGGAGGAACACTCAGAGAAAGATAAATCAGTTTTAGTCACTATTTTAGAAATCAAAATAACATCATGAAAATTAAGTCATTATTATTATCTGCGTTTATATTTATTTCGATGAGTTTGGCAGCTCAGAATCATGAACATGAACATGAACTTGATCATCAACACAAACACCATTACATGTACGAACTTGGCATTTCAAACGGAGTTGTTTATAATGCTACTGAAAAAGAGTTTGCATATGGAGCTCATGTACATTTTATCAGAACAATTGGCGAATCTCAAAAACTGGGAATTGGAATAGGCTATGAGCGAATTTTTGATGATCATAAGCATAATGCATTAAACATTATTTTGCATTATCGCCCGGCAGAGCATTTATCACTTAACATTGCTCCGGGAGTTGTTTGGTTAGATTCAGAAAAGAATTCGTTAAAACCCGGATTGCATATTGAAGGGTTGTATGAGTTTGAATTAGGTCGATTTCATATTGGCCCCATCATCGGAATAGGATTTAATACCGAAGATTTACATGCTTCATTAGGGTTGCATTTGGCTGTTGGTTTCTAGATTTTAATCATTAAAAAGTCGTTTCATTTATGATTGATTTATTAGGTTGAATTGCCTGCTTTAAACCCACTATATTTGCTTTAACCATTTAGCCACACAAAATGATTAGCTGATAGTTTTTTACTTTTCAACAATGAAAATTGAATGAATATTAGCTGTTTCTAATCATATTGTAAAGCATACTCTTTTATGCTAAAAGTCATGATTTTTAATGTGAAATGCACTAATTTTGCACAAAATTAAATATTAACAATTTGTTATGGCAGATAAAATTAAACAAACAAAATTGTTCGATGAATTTCCACCTGTTTCAACACAGGAGTGGGAAGATAAAATCAACGCAGACTTAAAAGGTGCTGATTATGAGAAAAAATTGGTTTGGAGGACGATAGAGGGTTTCAACGTACAACCTTATTATCGTGCCGAACATCTTAAAAATTTAGAGCACCTGAAATATGTTCCGGGTGAGTTTCCTTATGTTAGGGGAAACAAAGTTAAATCAAATGCATGGTATATTCGACAGAATATTGATGCAACAGATCCTGTAGAAGCCAATAAAAAAGCATTAAATGTTTTAATGAAAGGGGTTGATTCTGTAGGCTTTGATTTAACAGGAAAAGACAGCTTTTCAGAAAAAGATTTTGAAAATTTATTAAATAATATTTGCCTGGAAAGTATTGAACTCAACATTATGGGAGCGCATGCTGCCCATCCGTTTGTTGATTTTCTAAAGACTAAAATAGAGTCAGAAAACATTGATAAAAACCAAATCAAAGGATCTGTATGTTTCGATCCTTTAGCTCACCTTTCACTTCGTGGTAATTTTTGCAAATCGCAAAACGAAGTTTTTGATACTGCAAAAGAACTTATTGAAAAAGCAAAAGACATTCCTAATTTCAGAGTGATAGGTGTAAATGGCGAAATGTTTAATAACTCCGGAGCATCGATTGTTCAGGAGTTGGGTTTTGCTTTATCCATGGGGAATCAGTATCTGAATATTTTAACAGAAAAAGGGTTGGATATCGATCTTGTTGCTCAAAACTTTAAATTCACTTTTGGAGTAGGAACCAACTATTTTATGGAAATTGCTAAATTCAGAGCAGCAAGGATGCTTTGGGCAAAAATAGTTGAAGCTTACGAGCCCGGCGATAAAGAGGTAGCTAAAATGAATGTTTATGCTGTTACTTCGAAATGGAATCAGGCTATTTATGATCCTTATGTAAATATGCTCAGGGGTACAACAGAATCTATGTCTGCAGTACTGTCCGGTATCGATTCGTTAACGGTTACACCATACGATGTGCCTTTCGAAAAACCAACCGAATTTGCAGAACGCATTGCTCGAAACACACAAATTATCCTGAAAGAAGAATCATATTTCGATAAGGTTGTCGATCCTGCCGGTGGTTCCTATTATATTGAAAATTTAACTGCTTCAATAGCCGAACACGCATGGAATCTTTTTAAAGAAATTGAAGGCAAAGGCGGATATATCGAAGCGTTTAAATCTGGAATTATTCAGGAAAATGTTAAGGAAACGGCCAATAAGAGAAATTTAAATATCGCTTCGCGTAAGGAAGTTATTTTGGGTGTTAACCAATATCCTAATGCCGAAGAAAAAATAGAACCTAAATACGGTGCCGAAACCATTATTACCACAATTGACAAAAGAGATGATGCAATTGGAGAACCGCTGAAACCATACCGTGGAGCAGAAGAGATAGAATTGCTAAGGTTAGATACCGATAAAGCAGAAAAAACACCTAAAGTTTTTATGTTAACCATTGGAAACCCGGTTATGCGTAAGGCACGTGCCGGATTTGCATCAGGTTTCTTTGCTTGTGCAGGTTTTGATATTATCGATAATCTTGGATTTGATTCTGTTGACGAAGGTGTTCGTGCAGCATTAGAACAAGACTCAGATATTGTTGTCGTTTGTAGTTCTGATGATGAATACCCGGAAGTAGCACCTGCAGTTTACGAAAAAATTGGCGAAAAAGCCATTACGGTTGTTGCCGGTTACCCCGCTTGTGCAGATGAATTAAAGGCTAAAGGAATAAAGCATTTTATTCATATAAAATCAA